>NZ_JAAVJC010000018.1:0-14369 GCF_012033785.1 Streptomyces bohaiensis | reverse complement strand
GGGGGGGGGAGTGGGGGGTGGGTCAGGCGGTGGTGTCGATGGGGGCGCTGCGCGACTTCCGGGCGCGGTTGGCGCGGATGTTGGCGAGGGTCCGCCGCGGGTGGGCCGCGAACATCCAGCCGATGCCGACCGCGTACACGACCTGCGCGGCCCACCAGCGCGGGTCACGCCGCCCCCGGCGGGCAGAGACGGTGTCCGCCCAGTCCACAGCGGCGTCACCCGCGTGGACAGCGGGGCGGGCACGACCCGCGAGGTAGCCGAGAGCGGCGGCGAGCGCCATGAGACCGCCGATGCCGATCATCGGGCACCGCCCGCGGCCACCGTGGTCAGCGCGTCCCGGAGCCCGACGACCTCGGGCCCGGCAAGGTGCATCTGCACGACGCGGGCCGGGCGGGAGAAGTGCCGGAGCGTCACCCCGTCCCACAGGAGCTCGACACCGAGGTCGGTCCCGTCCGATCCGGCCCGGTAGCCGCCGGTCTCCAGCAGCACCGCGAGGATGCCGGCGTCCTCCCGGGTGAGGTGGTGCCGGACCGCCCCGAGGGCGAGCACGATGCGTCCGTCGGCGTAGGCGAGGAGAGCCGCAGTCGGCGGCGTGCGGCGGTCGGGGCCGGCCGCCCACCGTCGGGTGGCGGTGGCAGCGGCGGCGGTCGGCGAGGTCAGCGTCATGGGGATCTCCAGCTGGGTCGGTGGGATGCGGATCCCGGTCTGCCCGGGGACGGGCGGCACGGGGGCGGGGAGGTGGCCGGCGCGGGTGGCCGCGTAGGCGGTGGCGGCGGCCCGAACCGGGCAGGCCGCGCGGCGGGCGGGGGCGGTGGTCATCGGCTGGCCCCGTCGGTGATGGCTTCGGCAACCGCGGTCGCGGTCGTCCACATCGCGTGGCCACCCTCGTGGGGCCGGTACGGGGCGAGCCATCCCAGAGCGCGGGCGAGCGCATCGAGAAGGTCGGCAAGATCGGCGGGGGGCACGGGCGCGGCGGTCCCGGCCCGCAGGGCCGTCGCCGCGGCCTGCAAGGGGGCGGCCTGCGGCCAGCTGGTGCTGCCGCCGGTGACGCGGGCCCGGAGCCGGTCGACCTCGGCGTACAACGCGTCCAGCTGGTCGTCGGTGATGGCGCTCGCGGACGGGCGGGTGGCGGTCACAGCGCGAACTCCAGCTGCCCACCCGCGGCAACCGGTGCCGCCGCCGGCATCGGCGGGGTCTCCCCGGCGAGGTGCTGCCCGATCCACCGGGTGTACGCCGGGGGGATGCACTCCCGGATGCCGTCCCGGCTCATCCACGGGACCTGCATGTCGTCGCGGACGTAGGTGACGTTCGAGAAGTTGCCGACCGCGTGGTACCACTCGCCGTCGGCAAGGGGGCGGCCCATCTTCACCGTCGGGTGGGTGTGCGGCGCGTGCTCCGGCTGCGGGAGGGTGAAGCCGCCGCCGGTCTCGAAGAGGCGGTGCCGGTAGGTGCGCAGCCCGAACGCGGCGCCGCAGAGCATCACCGGGTCGCGCAACTCGGGCGCCGCTTCGGGGACGTTCTCGATGACCCATGGCTTGCCGGTGGCGAGCATCGCCTCCCGGGTGGGGCCGATCAGGTCGGGGTGGTCGCGGTGCTGGATGCGCTGCGTCAGGCTGTACCGCTGGCACGGGGGCGACCCGGCGATGGCGTCGTACTTGCTCCCGTGGTCGCGGATGTACTGGACCGCGTCTGCCTGGATGAACGTCAGCGGGTACCGGGGCTGCGGGTGCAGGTCGACCCCGGTCACCTCCCACCCGGCGAGCCAGTACCCGACGCCGGCGCCGCCCTGGCAGCAGTACGGGTCCAGCAGGCGCCCACCGTGCGGGGCGGCTCGGTACGGCGCCAGCGCGGCCAGCGCCGGCGGGATGGCGGAAGTGGCGGTCACGATCCCCTCCAGGGGTACGGTGGTGGTCGCGGACCGTCCCGGGTGCAACGGGACGGTCCGCGCTTGCGTCGGGTGAGGCATCAGGCCGCGTCGCCGCCAGCGGCGCGGGCCGGGCGGAACTCGCTGACGTCGAACAGGTCAAGTGCCTCGTCCTGCCGATCGCGGCGCTTCACCGCGGCGACCTGCCGGCGGCACCGCGCGGCGCAGTCGCCGCAGCGGGCCCGGAGCTTGTCCGCGGGGAGCGCGGCCGCCGCCGCGAAGGTCATCGGGGCAACCTCCAGCGGGGCGATCTCCAACTCGCGGACGAGACGTCGCCGCTGGGCCCGGACCGCGTCGAAGGTGACGCAGCGCGCGTCCCCGACGTGGCTCTTGCCGCACTCGCCGCGGCACTCGCACTGTCCGCCGGCGCGGTCCATCACCGCGGTCCACAGCGTCCCGGCGGCGATCGGGGGGTTGATGGTCATGAGGTTCTCCTTGATCTGTTGGTGTTCGCGCCGCCCGCGGGGGCCGCCGGCGGCGAGGTCTGTGGCGCCGCGGTCACACCGCGGGCGCGGCCTGGCCCCAGGCGAAAGCGGCGTGCTCAGCGGCGGTCAACTCGGTGATGACGAGGCTGATCCGGGGCACCCGGGGCGATATCGGCCCGAGGCGCATGTCCGGGCCCACCACGCGGGTGTGGTCGTCATCCGCCAACAGCCCGGCGTCGACCAGTCCGTCCACCGCCGCCTTGAACGACGGGTAGAAGTTCGCCGGGTCGATGCGCCGGCGGGACCCCGGGTGAAGCACCCCGAGGATGTACGCGTGGTCCATGGCCGGGTGGCCCGCGGGCACTGCGGCCATCGCGGCCCGGAGCCCCGGGTGCTCGGAGCACCCGGCCATGGCGGCTGCTCGGATCGCCGCGGTGATCTCCGCACGACGGCGGTAGTGGACGCGTTCATTGCTGGACAGCAAGCGCAGTCCAGCCGGCAGGGTGAGGACGTGGGTCATGCCACCGCCCTCCGGCACCGGTGGTCACGAAGCACCTGGTGCCGAGTCGGCACCCTCCTGTGGAAGTTGTGCCGCCAGGTGATCCGCCCGCCGCTGGTCAGGTGCCACGTCAGCCGGCCATCCATCAGAGCGGCGATCTCCTCCTCGATGTCCAGCGGCCCGGTGTCGAGGCGAACGTCCAGCGCCATCACCCGGCCACCCGCGCGCGCGGTCAGCGTCGGGGCGCCGCACCGGGGGCACCGGCGCGGGACCGCCGCGTCCGCGCTGTCGGCGAGGCGCTCAGCAAGCCACTGAGGTGTCGGGGTGGTCATCGGATCCTCCCGAAGGCTTCCGAAGGGATCTCCGAAGGCTTCGCGAAGGGATCACTCGAAGGGTCTGACCTGCGAGTCGAAGGCTTCGAAGGGATGGAGTCGCCATCGGTCGCCATAGGCGTATGCGAGGCGAGGAGAGAGAAGAGAGAGAAGCTCGTATGCGCGTAACCTTCGAAAGAAGCCTTCGAAGCCTTCGAACCGCAGGTCAAACCCTTCGGCGAAGCCTTCGGAGATCCCTTCGCGAAGCCTTCGCGAACCCTTCGGGCGCTCACCGGAACACCCCCAGGGTGGTCTTGATCCCGAAGAGCACCGACTTCCGGTCGGTGGGGTGCTGACCCTTCGCGAACCCGCGCTCCACCATGGCGGTGGAGAACGCCCGCACCGACATGGGCCGCAGGGCCGCGGACTCGGCCCACGTCTTGTAGCTCGCGTGCAGTTCCGAGGTGTACGCCCAGCTGTCGGCCGGCACCTCGGTGTCGCACGCCTCCTGCATCCACAGCACCAGGGGGTCGCTGTCCCGCAGGTGCTGGAGCGTCTTCTCCCGCACGGCGTCGGGGACCCGAAGCCCGTCGGCCTGCCAGTCCAAGCAGCCGCGGATTGCCCAGTTCAGGACCCCGGGGAGCTCGGCCGCGATGATCCGGTCGGCGAGGCGCGGGTCACGCTGCCCTGCGGGGATGGTGACGTCCCACCCGATGTCCTGGAGCCGCCGCTCGATCCCGTGGCCAGCCCCGATGTCGGGGAGGTAGTTCGTCGAGATGTGGATCTTCCCGACGGGCTCGAAGTCGAAGAACTCGCCGCGCATGAAGCGGGCGCTGACGCCGCCCTCCTGCCCGGTGAGGGACTTGACGAGCTCGTCGTCCAGGCGCTTCCCGGCGGACGTCTCAGACGTCGACAGGAACCGCTTCCCGAGCATGCGGGCCACGTCGTTCGGGATGCCGTCGGCCTTCTTCGCCAGCAGCGTGGACCGGGGGACGGCCTGCCCGTAGTCGCCGAACAGCGCCATGATGATCCGGACGAAGACGCTCTTCCCGTTGGCGCCGGTCCCGTGGTGGATGAAGAGGCACTGTTCCTGCGTGCTCGCGGTGAGCGTGTACCCGACGACGCGGGCGAGGTAGTGGCGCCGCTCGTCGTCGGGCATCACCTGGGCGAGGAACCGCTCGAACTGCGGGGCGGTGGCCGTCGGGTCGAAGCACACGGGGCTCTGCTGCATGAGGTACAGCTCGCGGTCGTGCGCCCCGAGTTCTCCCGTGGCGAGGTTGACGACCCCGTTCCCGACGTTGAGGAGCATCTCCTGGGTGTCGAACGCGTCCATGTAGCACTGCACCTCGGGGTGCGCCTGAAGCACCTCGCGGGCGGCGGCGAGCTTGGGCCGCATGCGCTGCTCGCGGATGAACTTGGCGAACTGCTCCCGCTCGGTGAGCTGCTCGTGCTTCGACGGCTTGTAGCCCTCGGGGAAGGTCGGCGGCTCGTCGCTGTACTGGCCCATCTCGTCGTCCATCTGGTCGACGGTGGCGATGACGAGTGTCCACACGCGGGTTGCGCCGGCCTTCATCGCCCACCGGCCCGCGTCGTAGACGGCCCACTGCTCGGTGTCGGCGATCCACCGGATCTGCGTGCCGTAGCGGTCGACGACGCGCTGCGCGTTGCCCATGTCGTCCCACTCGCGGCGGGGCATGGGCACCTGGTGCAGCGCCGGCGTCTCCTGCGGCGGCTCCCAACCCGCCCCGGCGGGGGCCGCGTCAAGCGCGGTGGCTCCGGCCGTGAACGTGGCGGGGGTGCCTGCGCCGGCCGCTGGCGGCGGGACTGCCCAGACGTGTCGCTGCTTCGTCGCCACCGGTGGCCACGGGGTCCTCGGGGTGGCGATGCCCGCGTCCAGGCCGCTGGCGATGGCCTGGAGGGCGCGGCCTTCCGGGTGCCCTCCGTCGCGGGCGGCGGCTTCCAACGCGGCCCGTGCGGCGCTTTCGGGGATGGCGCCAGCGCCAACGAGGGTTCCCACGCTGAACGCCGCCCGGTTGATGGTGTTGTTCTGCTCCCCATCGGGGGCGACGCGGATGGCGTCGCACTCCTTGGCCACGGCCGACTGGGTGTACTTGTCGACACGGGACAGGTCGCTGGCGCCCACCGCGAGGAAGTCCTCAGCGGTGACGGTGGCCGCGGCGCCGCTGCTGCTGGTGCCGACGCTCAGCCGGTCACCGGGGGCGAAGCGGTTGAGCAGCTGGTCCAGCAGCCACTTCGGCGCTTCCACCGGGGGCTGCTCGGGGTCGACCAGGGTGTAGATGGCGCCCGTCGCATGCAGGCTTCCCGGGCCGATGACGTACGCGTTGCCGCTGCGGACGTCTCCGGCGAAGACGTCGCGCAGCCCGCCCAGCCGGTTGCCGATCTTCAGCCCCGCGGGCGCCCAGAAGTAGTCGTGGTGGCCCTTGGCGGTGATGACCCGCATGGTCGGCGGGACTTCCTCGTCCAGCGCGGCGGCGATCCGTTCCAGCTCGCCCTCGGCGTCGCTGTCCATGACGAGGAGCTGCATCCCCGCGGGCCCGCTGGACGCCCCGACGGAGATTCCCACGTTCCGCGGGGCGGTGCCGAACAACGCCGGGATCTCGTCGACAGTGCGGGCATACCGCTTGGTGTGGGGCACCGCGCAGTGCTTCCCCCGCTGGTCGCATGCCCGCGGGTCGTGCCCGACGCCGATCCCGGCGCACGTGGGGAGCGACGGGTGGTCAACGGGGAACACCGCGAAGCCGTGGCGAACGAGCCATTCGGCTCCCTCGATGGGTGTGGCGATGTTCAAGGCGGACTCCCCGATGGCGGTGGTCTGGTGGTAAGTGGTGTGGTCAGAGCCCGCCTGCGGCGTTGCACCGCAGGCGCCGGCGTGGTCACCGGGCGGGCGTGGTGTTGCGTCAGGCGGGCGCCGCGTCCGGCTCCTGTCGCGGGAACGCGACGTCCAGGTACTCGCGGATGCGGTCTGCGTCTTGCTGCCTCAGCTGTGCGCTGACGATCCGCGTGCCGGATCCGTTGAACTTGGGGCCGGCGAGGCGGTACCCGCCGCGGTCGTCGCCGACGGAGAGCTGCAGCTCGCCGCTCCATCCGTCGCGGTCGACCGCGATTTCGACCGTGGCGGCGGCGGGGGTGGTGGGGCGCTTCGCGGCGGCGGCGGCTTCCATGGCGTCGACCATGGCGGTGGCCCACGCGGCGAGGGACCGTACCTGCTCCAGCTCCAGGTCGACCGTCACCTCCTCGTCGCCTGCCGAGCAGGTGACGTACACCTGCTCCCGGGCGCCGAAGGGGTCCGGGTCGGTGAGCTCCAGGCGGCGGTCGCTGTAGTCGACCCAGCTCCAGGTCTTGTCCGGGTCGTCGGTCAGGCGGGTGGTGGTGGTCACGAGATCCCCTCCAGGGGTGTGGTTCGGGTTGGTCACGCTGGCCGCCGGGGGTGGTGGGCACCGGCGGCCAGCGCGGTATCGGGTGACGCGGGGTCAGCGGTCAGAACGGGGGCGTGGTCTGCCCACCGGGGTGGTGGGCCGCCTGCGCTGTGGCTGCGGCCTGCTGCTGCTGGAGCGCCTGGACCGCCGGGTTGGGCTGGGCGTACTGCTGCTGCGGAGTCGGCGCCGGCGGGGCCTGCGCCACGGGCGGCGCCATCCCCGGGTCGGGCGTGTGCAGCGCGGTGGTCGCCGCGGGGACGTAGCGCGCCGTGTACTGCTTCGGCGGGGTGAAGCCGTACGTCTTGGCCTTCCCGTCGTGGGAGTAGGTGACGTGGAGTTCGCCCCCGACTTCGAGTCCGCGGGCCCCCGCGGCGCGGACCGCGTCGGCAACGGCCTGCCGCATCTGGCCCTTGACGTAGATGCGGCGCTTCCCGCTGTCCTCGTCGATGGAGGGGTCGCGCTGGTCCGTCTGGACGGTGACGACGAGCTGCATCATGGGGTTGCCGTCCGACCAGTGCTTGGGCTTGCCGCTCTCGATGTCGCGCTGCTGCTCGACCGTCGGCTTCTCGGTGATGACGCCGCCGATGGTGGTCCCGGGCGCGGGGAACTTGGCGCTGGGGCTGCCACTGCCACCCATGAGGAAGTCGTCGGCGCTGGGCTGGGGCTGGTTGGGGTGCATGTGCTTCTCCGGTATCTCTGGGTGGGTGCCGGGCCGCGGGCTGCGGCCCGGCAAGCTGTTGTTGGTCATCCCGCTACGCGATGAGCGCGGACAGGGACGCCCCGGGGCGGGTCGACCCGACGCCGGGGCACCCGGTGGCGAGGTCGGTGGACCCGGATCGGAGCCATGGGCAGAAGCGGCACGCGGCCTTCTCGTCGGTGGGCACCTCGGCCCACCGGTGGGGTTCCGCTTCGAAGTCGGTGGACATCGCGCGGGCGGTGATGCGGTCCAGGCGCTGGAGCGCGGCTCGTGCGACGTCCTCGCGGTACGGCTCCGACCACACGTGGACGCGGAGCTCGTGGTGCCTTCCGATGAAGACGATGGCGACCCTCTTGACGTCTTCGCCGGCGTTGGCCTGGCCCATCCCGTACAGGTGGGCCTGCGCGTGGTACGCCGCGTGGGGGCCTTGGCGCCGGTACTTGTCCAGGCTGCTGACCCCGGTGAGTTTCCAGTCGAGGTTCGTCCCGGTGAGCCGGTCGAAGAGATCGGCGCTACCGGTGATGGTCGACGCGGGGGTGGGGCCGGTGCGGACGGTGACGCGCGACTCGATCTTGTAGCGGTCGCGGCCATCAGGGAGCTTCGACTGCCGTGCGCGGAACGCGTCTTCCATCCAGCTGTGCATCCCGGTCCCGATGACGCTGGCGATGGGGTCGCCCTGGTCGACGGTGGGCCAGTCCAGCAACTTGTAGGTCAGCTTCCGCTCGCAGACATCGCCGATCTCGCTGGGCCCGATGGCGACCTGGGTCGACCGCGGGGCGTTGTGCGCGGTGTCGACGATGAGCTGCCCGACCCGGCGGGCGATGCCCTCGGAGTGCTCGTCGCTTCCGGTGGCGATCATGCGGCGATCCCTTCGGGGGTGCTGTCCACTCGGTGGCGGATGCCAAGGGCGGTGAGGAGGAGGGCCGCGTCACCGGCGTCTCGTGCGCTCGCGGCGACGGTGCGCTGGGCGCTGGCGATCTGCTCAGAGGTGGTGGTGACCACGGAGCCAGCGACGAACGGGGCGTCGTTGAACTTCCCGGACTTCCCGATCACTGGCCACCTCCGGCGAGCGCTGCGCGGATCTCGCTGGCGCACTGCTGCACCTGGTAGGCCTCGTCGCAGCGAAGCTCGCCGGTCGACGCCCAGTCGCCGGGCCTGACGCTGCCGAGGAGCGCATCGGCCTTCTCGTCCCACCGGCGAGTCAGCTCGGTGAGAGCCGCGACGCGGTCCCGGAGCTGCTGCACCTCGGTGGCCAGCGCGGGGGCGGCGGCGATCAGCTCGCCGTTGGCGCCGGCGCCGACCTCGGCAACGAGGACGCCGTGGACGGTGATGACCTCGCCGTCGCTCTCGTCGTAGAGCCACGGGCCGTCGGTGGCGAGCGGCGCGAGGCGCTCGTCCGACAGCGGGGCGCTCTCGTTGGTCGGGTGTTCGGTAGGCTCGTTCACGGCCTGCCCTTTCGTCGTGTTCGTCGGTTGGGGTGGTGCCACTGGGGTCGCCGCGTCATCGGCGGCCCCGTTTTCGTGCCGCGGGTCAGCGGCGCGCGTGGGGGTGTCTCGGGAGGGTCAGGCCGCGGCGGTGGCCGACGGCCGCGCCGCCATCCACTCGCGGACCCGCTCCAGGTCGAACCGCAGCGACCGCGTACCGGTCGGCTCGGTCGGCATCCCGCCCTTGATCAGCTGGCGCATCGTCCAGTCGGACATGCCGTAGTACTCCTGGAGCTGCTGAGCGGTGAGCAGCGGCACGAGGCCGGCGGGGAGCGTGCTCGCCATGGTGGTTACCTTTCGTCTGTAGAAGTGGAAGCAGGGGGCATGCTGAAGAGCTCCTGGAGGGGCGCGTTCACCCCCGTGGCGATGAGCCAGGCGGTCCGTATCCGGCACCGGTCCCGGCCGGAACGGCCGGTGCTGGTGAGGAATCCGACGACCGCCGGGCTGACCCCCCGTCCCTCCGGGTCGACCTCCCGCGTGCGCTTTGCGAGGTCGGGGCCGGTGAGTCCGGCGGCCTCCATCGCGCGGCGCAGTGGGCGGCCGTGGTCAAGGCGGTGCAGCAGCATGCGTACCTCTCTTCGGCCATCGGCCGTGGCAGTTCCACATTTCTACAGTCACGGTGTAGCCGTGTCAAGCAGAGCGGCGCAGAGCCTCGCGGGTGATGCGAGCGTGATGGGGGAGTCACGGTGAGCGGTCCGTGCGCCTCAGCGCTGCCGCGCGCGTCCGGATCACATCTACACTTGCTTGTGGAACGTAGAAGCTAGGGACACAATCAGCACGTGACGACACAGCCGGACCCCACGCCGCCACCCGCCCCCGACCTAGCGCAGCTCATCCGCCGCGCGATGGACGAGCGCGACCTCTCCCAGTCGGAGATCGCGGGGCGGGCCGGCGTCTCCGTCAGTACCGTCAACGCCTGGCTGCACAGGCGCCGCGGGACCGGGCGTGGGCCCGCCCGGGAGAAGCTCGTCGCACTCGCTGGCGCTCTCGGGGTCACCGAGGACGAGGTGTTCGCCGCGGCCGGCCGCGCGCGACCGGGACCGCTGAGCGAGGACCGGTCCGAAGAGTTGCTCCGGCTTTATGCGGAACTGACGGAAGATCAGCAAGAGTCACTGAACGTGCAGCTACGTGCGCTCGCCCGGCACAACAGGACCGGAGCCTCCTGACAAACCTGACGACCCGTCACCCCTGGTCATACCCTTCGCCGGAATCTGCCCAAAGGGTGTCGGTCTGTGCGCGACGGGAGTATCGTCGGCCACGCGCCGTAGCCCTCCCCCTGCGGCGCGCTCACACGCGCACCGCCAGCACGACCTGCTGACCTAGGGGGACCCATGTGCGTCCGTATCTGCCGCGCCGACCGTGTCACCGCGCCGTGGGACCACGTCACCGGCACGATCACAATCCCTGCTGAGCTCACCGCGGACCGCGCCGTCACCGCGGTCCGCGCCGTTCTCACCGCACTCGCCGTCCAGCAGCCCGGGGGTAGGGCAATCTGCTGGTGTGGGGCCGACGTTGCGGTTCCCGCACCGACGAGAGATGAGGTGGTGGCACATGGCGCGTAGGGGCACGAACAACCCGAGGCAGGTGCCCTCGAAGAACTGCGGCTGCGGCGACTGCCGGGCGCGGCACCCTGAGCCCGAGCGGCGCCCGACCCGCGCCTGCTCCGGCCCGTGGCAGGCCCGGTACCGCGACGCCGACGGCGTCCAGAGGGCGAAGAACTTCCCGCGCAAGAACGAGGCGCTCGGCTTCCTCGACGAGGTCAGGGCGTCCGTGCGGCAGGGTACGTACCTGGACCCCAGCCGCGGCGGGATCACCCTGGAGGACTGGTGGGAGAAGTGGTGGCCCGCGAACGGAGCCGGCCGCACCACCACCGTCGCCCGGAAGGTGGGGCTGTGGACCGCGCACATCCGCCCACGGTGGGGCAAGCGGCCACTGCTGAAGATCACGCACCTGGATGTGCAGCAGTGGATCCGCGAGGAGGTGAAGGGCCACGCGACGCAGACGAAGGTTCTCGCCCTGATGCGGGCGATGCTCCGTGATGCGGTCCGGGATCGCCGCCTCACAGTGAACCCCGTCGCTGAGGTCGTCGTCACGGCCTCGCGGCCAGTTCGCACTCGGGAGGAGCTTGCGCCGCCCACGGCCGACCAGTGGGTAGCGGTGCAGGAGCACATTCCCGACTGGTACGCGCCGCTCACCGAGTTCGTGCACGAGACAGGGCTCCGATGGAGCGAAGCCTCCGGCCTCCGCTGGTCCTATGTGAACCTCGCAGCCAGCGTCGTGACGGTCCGGGAGATCCTCATCGACAACAAGGGGGAGCCCGTCCGGCAGGGCGCCCCGAAGACGACCGCGGGCATCCGGACGATCGCGATCACCGAGCGAGCCGTGGTCGCGCTGCGCGTGATGGAGGAGCGCTGGCTGACCACCGAAGCTCGCCGCCGTGCCGCCACCGCCACGACGCCGATCGCCAGCGGCATGCAGCCGCAGGAGCTGGTGTTCCGAGGGCCGAAGGGTGGGCCGCTTCGGGGCCACAACTTCCGCCGACGGATCTGGGTGCCAGCGCTCCAGGCCGCCGGGGTCGCCCGCCGGGTGGTCGACCAGGAGACCGGCCGCGAGGTGTGGTGGCCGCGCATCCACGACTACCGGCACTCCGTCGCGTCTCGGCTGCACGCCGCCGGGATCTCCGAACGCGACGTTCAGGACTACCTTGGGCAGCGTCGCGGGGGGCGGGTCACGTGGCTCTACACCCACGGGTCGGAGGGCGCGCAGCAGTCGGTGCGGGACGCGCTGGAGGCGCCAGCACCGGGTCGGCTCCGTGCCGTTTCGTGAGTCCACAGAGTCCACATGGAGTCCACCCGCGAGGCTCTGCGCGGCTCGGGTTCACTCGGGGTGGCTCTGCGAGACTCCGAAGCGCGGCGCCACGCGGCACTCTGCGAGGCTCGAGACTCCTCGCTCTGACTCTGCGTAGCCGAGATTTGGTGGCATGTGATTTTGCATGGCAGATGTCAGGAGTTCGACTCTCCTACGCTCCACCCCGGCGCCTGATGAGGCGCCGAGAGGCCCGGCCGGTCACCACCGGCCGGGCCTCTCGCGTCGGTGCACCCGGGGGCGCCGCCCGGGGCTCTCAGCCGGCCGCCAGCTCCGGGGGCGGAGTACGGTCCGCGTCGATGGGCTCGGTCCGCTCCAGCTCGCCCCAGACGATGTAGCGGTACGTCGAGGTGTAGATCGGCGTGCACGTGGTGAGAGTGATGTACCGCCCCGGCTCGGTCGCGCCGGACTCCGCGGGCACCGGGTCGAGCACCGCGGTGTTGTAGCGGGAGGTCGAGGGCAGCGTCGCGTAGACCGTGTAGACGTACCAGGTGTCCTGCGTCTCGAAGACGATGGCGTCGCCCTCGTCGAGCTTGTGGATGTCGTGGAACTTCGCGCCGTGGCCGTCGCGGTGGGCGGCAAGGGAGAAGTTGCCCTCGTCGTCCCAGGGCATCGCCGACTCGACCGGCTCGTCGTAGTACCCGGCGACGCCGCCGTTGAGGATGTCGAGGTCGATGCCCTCCTTGACGAGGATCTCGCCCTCGTTCATCGCCGGTACGTGGAGGAAGCCGATGCCGTCCTGCGCGTCGTAGACCGGCGGCAGGCCAGGCTCGGCTGCCTCCTGCTGCTGCCACTGCTCCCGCACGGCGTCGCCGTCGCGCCGGGCCTCCTGGTTGGCGACCACGTTGGTCCACCAGAGCGAGTAGGCGACGAAGAGGCCGAGCACGATGCCGGCGGTGATGAGCAGTTCGCCGAGGAGGCTGACCCCGGCCAGCAGCCAGCGGGTGGCCCGGCCGGGGCGCGCCGCGCGCGGAGTCCCGGAGCCG
Source organism: Streptomyces bohaiensis (assembly GCF_012033785.1). Taxonomy (GTDB): domain Bacteria; phylum Actinomycetota; class Actinomycetes; order Streptomycetales; family Streptomycetaceae; genus Streptomyces; species Streptomyces bohaiensis. Next base: position 1,741 of record NZ_JAAVJC010000018.1, on the reverse strand, counting down.
GCCGCGGCCGTGACGGCGGTGCGGTCGGCGGTGGCGTCGGCGTCCGCGGTGTCGGTGGTCCCGGCGTCGGCGCCGTCGGCCTCCGCGGCGGTGGCGTCCGCGGGCTCGCGGGCGGGGGGTGCGGCGTCGCCGTCGGGTGCCGCCGCGGCCTTCCCGCCCTCGGACGTGTCGTCGTCCCGGCCGTCGTGCTCCGGGTCGGCCCCGGTCCTTCGGTGCTCCACCGGGTCGCTCCCTGGCGTTCGTTCAGTTGAGGAGGGCATCGGGCTTCCCGTCCGCCCGTGGCTGCTCGGAGACCATCTCGCCCCACACGATCAGCCGGTAGGTCGAGGTGAACTCGGGCGTGCAGGTGGTGAGGGTGATGTACCGGCCGGGCCCCGAGAAGCCACTCGCGTCCGGTACCGGGTCGAGCACCTGGATGTGCGCGGGGGAGGTCGAGTCGAGCCGACTCCGCATCTCGTACACGTAGTAGGTGCTCTCGGTCTCCACGACGATGGGCTCGCCGGGGTTGATCCGGTTGATGTAGCGGAACGGCTCGCCGTGGGTGTTGCGGTGGGCGGCCAGGCCCATGTTCCCCTCGGCGTCCCAGGGCATCGCCGTGGGCAGGCCGTCCTCGGCGGAGTAGCGGCCGACCATGCCGCGGTCGAGGACGCTCGCCGGATCGACGCCCTCGGCGATCGGCACCCGGACCCCGATGGTCGGCAGGTGGAGCAGGGCGAATCCGTCGCCGGGAGAGAAGACGCCGGGGGAGGTGTCGACCTCGCCGTCGTCCTCCTCGTCGCCCCCGCTCTCCTCGCGGTCGGAGTCCGCAGCGTTGTCCCCGCTGCCTCCGCCGCCACTGTCCCACTGGTCCAGCAACGCGTCGACCTGCGAGTTGGCGTGTGCGCGGGCCTCGACGTTGGTCCACCAGAGCTGGTAGGTGACGAAGAGCATCATGAGCACGCCGGTGGTGATCATCACCTCGCCGAAGACGTTGGCGATCTTGTTGGCGCGCGTTGTTTTCCGTTCGCGCTCGGCCTGTCGGCGGGCCAGCCGCCCGCCGGGAACCGGGCCGGAGGTGGCGGGCGCGGGGGCTGTCGCATCGGGGCCGTCGTCGTCCCGGCCGTCGACGGCGTCGGCGGTGTCGTGGGAGACGGTGGCCGCGCGAGTGGCGTCGGTGGCCGCGTCCGTCGTGCCGGGCGGGCCGGCGACCACGGGCCCGCCGGCACCGTCGGGCCCGCCGACGGGCGGCGCCGCCGGTATCGCCTCGATGACCGCGGTGGCGTCCTCCGCGCCGCCCGGGACCGGCGCGGGCGGTACCGGGGACGGGGCCCTGCGGCGGCGTCCCGAACCGGCCGGTGGAGCGGCGGAGTCCGGGAACGGCCGCAGCCCGACGGTCGCCGGGTCGGCGCGGTGGTCCGTCCGGGAACCCTGTGCCGGGCGGTGCGCCGCCGCGTCGTGGCCGCCGGGCGTCCCCGGGACGGCTCCCGCGGGGCCGTCGTGCCCCGAGGCGGCCGGGGAGGGCGCGGAGGGGAACACCGGCTCCGCGTACCCGGACACCGACGGCCCGGCCGTCCGTCGGCCGGGGACGGCGGGAGCGTCGGCACCCGGCCGTGCGGCTCCGTGGGGGCCGTCGCCGGGCGCTCCGCCCGGGCGCCCCCGAACAGGCCGGTGTCTGCGTGGAGATGGTGCGGCACTGCGCCGCGACCGGGGTGCCGGTCTTCGGAGTCTGCCTTCACCCGCTACCACTCACTGGCCGTCGTGG
>NZ_JAAVJC010000189.1 GCF_012033785.1 Streptomyces bohaiensis | reverse complement strand
GAGATGCACCCCCGGTCCGCCGACTGGGACACCGACATCCGACACTTCGTCAACAAGTGCCGGCCCGGCGGATGGGGCGCGCGGGACGAGCGGCGGCGGACGGGGCGGTTCCGGCAACATGCTGCAACCCGCTGCACCATGTGCCCGTCCTCACCTCTTGAGGGCGGTGGCGCCCGCTGGGCAGGGTGTGGATCTCCCCCAGCCCACCGCCGGACGGTCGCCGCGCACCAGCCGCGGTGTCGCCGTGCTGCCGCGGCCCGGGGCAGGGGCCCACCGTCGTTCCGTCCAGGAGGCACCACACGTGAAGTTCTCACCGAAGACGATCGCCACCGCGGCCGCCGTCGCCCTGCTCGCCGGAGCGGGGGTCGTCGGCACCGCCCAGGCATCGACCGCCGCCGCCCCCGCGAGCCACGAGCACCTCATCGAGCAGCAGGCGGCCACCGCGACGGAGGACGGTCGCGACCTGCTCCGCGGCCTGGTCTTCACCCAGGGCCCCGTCGCCGACGGCCTGATCAAGGCCGGCTTCTACAACGACACGCCGGAGGTCCTGGAGCACAACCGCAGCGCCGACGCGGTCGCCGCCGCGGACACCCTGCTCGACATCATCGAGCGGAACGAGCCCACCTTCTTCGCCGACTTCTCCACGGACCTGCGCAGTGGCGACCCGCGCCGGGTGCAGAGCGGCCTGGAGACGGCCACCAAGGTCCTCGCCGCCCACCAGACCGCCGTCGAGGAGGCGGTCGAGCCGTACGGCCAGGGCGCCTGCGTCATGGCCGTCCTCGCCGTCAACTTCGCCGCGATCGGCAACGTCCTCGCCGTGTTCAACGCCGAGTACGCCTGGGACGTCCAGCACTACTGGAGCCAGATCATGCAGGGAGAACTCGGCGCGGAGGAGAGCATCGCCCAGCTCGCCACGGCGCTCCGGACTGCCTGAGCCGTACTGGCGGGGCCCGGCACGGCCCCGGTTCCGACCGGACCCCGCCGGCCGGAACCGGGTCGCGCCGGGCCCGCGAACGACACCGCGATCCAGGGGGAGGTGCACAGGTGCGAGGCGAGTCGCCAGGGGCCGACGCCTCACGGGCAGGGCTGCCGCAGGTGAGCCGGCGCGTCATGCGGGTGCTCGGCCTGTCCCCCGCGGAGGAGGACGTCTACCGTCGGCTGCTCGCCGAACCCGAGGTCTCCACCCACCACCTCCGGTCGGTGCTCGGAGCCCGGGCGGGCACAGTGGAGGCGGTGCTCGACCGGCTCCGGGAGCTCGGCGTCGTCGAGGAGCACGGCGAGGGCTGGCGCGCCCAGGAGCCGGACGCCGCCGTCGCCCGGCTCGTCGACGACCGCATGGACCACCTGCTGCGCCAGGTCCGCGCCCTCGCCCACACCGGTTCCATCGTCGAGGAGTTGGAGCGCAACCGCGCCGACACCCCCGTGCCGCCGGACGGCGGGGCGCCGGCGGAGACCGCGCTCGTCGAGCGGATCACCGACCCGGTCGAACTCCAACTGCGGCTGCGGGCGCTGTCGTTCATCTCCTGCGCCGAACTCCTCAGCGCCGAGACCGCCGAGACGCTCACCGCCGACCACATCCGCCGCACCGAGCCGGTGAAGCACCGCCACCTCCGCCAGGGCACCACCGTGCGCCAACTCGTGCCCCCGGACGCCGTGGAGGACCCCCGGGTCGTGCGCCACCTCCGCGAACTCGCCTTCGCCGGCGCCCTGGTCCGGGTCGCCCCCGAGCTGGACCGCCCGCTGACCGTCCACGACCGGGAGGTCGCCCACCTCCCGGCCGACCCGGTGGACGGCGACCGCGGCACGCTCTGCGTGCGCGAACCCGGACTGGTCGACACCCTCGTCCGGGACTTCGACCGCCTCTGGGAGGAGGCCGAGGAGTTCGACGGCGCCGACTCCCCGACCGACGCGGAGGGGGACGGCACCATCAGCGAGGTGCAGGCCCGGGTCCTCGCCGCGATGTGCCGCGCGAGCAAGGACGAGACCGGCGCCCGCCGCGTCGGCCTCTCGCTGCGCACCTACCGACGGCACGTCGCCGAACTCATCCACCTGCTCGGCGCGGACAACCGGGTGCACGCCGCGCTGCTCGCCCGTGACCGGGGCTGGCTCTGACGCCCCGCCCGCCTCACCGCGCGCCCGCCGTGGGCCGCGACGCCAAGGAGTCACCGACATGAAGTGGACCGACCCCGCGCGGTGGCGCGGCCGCATCGCGGTCACCGCGCCCCCGACGACCCGGACGCCGCGCACCTGGATCGCCGCCGTGGCCGCGGTGTGGACGGTGCTCGCCCTCTACGTGGCGCAGGCCCACCTGCCCGACAACGTCGTCAAGCTGCCCGGGCAGGCGTCGGTCACCGACGCGAGCCGCACCGTCCTCCCGCAGGGCTGGGCGTTCTTCACCAAGTCGCCCCGGGACCCCGACATGGGCGCGTGGACGGAGACCGCAGGCGGCTGGCAGGACGCCCGCCTCGGCCGCCACGCGGAGTTCGGCTTCGACCGGGCCAGCCGGGCGCAGGGCGTCGAACTCGGCGTGCTGTTCTACGAGGCCCGCGACATCGAGCCCCTGGAGTGCGAGGGCCGTACCGCGCCCGCGTGCCTGGCCGCCGCACCCGTCAGCGCCGAGGTCGTCAACCCCGGCCCCTCGCCCACGCTCTGCGGCCGGGTGGGCATCGTCCACGAGTCGCCCGTGCCCTTCGCCTGGCGCGACCTCTACGACACCACCCGCATCGTCGAAAACGCCCTCGTCCTGGAGGTGACCTGCCCGTGAGGACCATCCCGCTGCCGTGGACCGCCGTCTACGGCCTCGCCCGCACCCTGGTCGCGCTGGCGACGCTGGGGACCGTCCTCCTCAGCTCCACCGACACCCTGTTCCGCCCGGTCTCCGGCATCGAGGAGAGCGTCGGCTGCGGCGGCGTCAACGGGATCGGGGTGTTCTGCCTCGTCCCGGAGGACCGGCTGACGGCGGCCCGGCTGCTGTGCGTGGCGGTGCTGCTGGTCGTCGCCTCCGGATGGCGTCCCCGCTGGACCGCGCTGCCGCACGCCTGGGTGACCTTCAGCGTCTGGGGCAACGTCGCCATCTCGGACGGCGGCGACCAGATCGCCACCATCCTCGCGCTGCTCCTGACGCTCACCGCTCTCGGCGACCCGCGCCGCTTCCACTGGGACCGCCTCCCCGCGGACCGCGCCGAGACCCCGGTGAGCCGCGCCGTCGCGCTGGGCTGCCTCTCGGCGCTGGTGGTGGTGCGGGTGCAGATGTCCCTGGTCTACTTCCAGGCGTGCGTCGCCAAACTGCCCCACGCGGAATGGGCCGACGGGACCGTCATGTGGTACTGGGCCACCCACCCGGCCTTCGGCGCCCCCGGGGTGCTGCAACCGCTGGTCGACCCGGTGATCCGCAACCCGCTCGGCGTCGCCGCGCTCACCTGGGTGCCGCTGGCGATCGAGCTGGGACTGGCGGTGGCGCTGCTGCTGCCGCAGCGGTGGCGCTGGCGGCTGCTGGCGGCCGGCGTGCTGTTCCACTTCTCCATCGGGCTGATGATGGGCCTGTGGAGCTTCTCGTTCGCGATGTGGGCCGGACTGGTGGTGCTCTGCTGCCCGCTCGGCGCGCACCTCGCCGTCCGGCGGGCGGACGCCGCCACCGCGCCGACGGCATCGCCGGACGCCGACGCCGATGCCGACGCTGCGAGCCGGCGACGGCTCGCGGCCCAACCCGCTGCTGCCGAACCCGCGGTCGACGAGCCCGCCGGCGGCGAGGAGCAGCCCGCCGCGCCCCCGGCCGCGCCCACGGTCACCCCCGCCCCGGCCCGGGCCGGCGGCTGAGAGCGCGGGGTCTCACACCGCTCCGATACCCACGAGCCCCCGGGTCCCGTCGGCACCACCCCCGGCCGACGGGCCCCGGGCAGCGGTAGCGGTAGCGGTAGCGGTACGCGCGTGGGGCGACGTCGCCCCGGTCAGGCCCCGGGACCGTCGGGGACAGCGGCCCGCACCGGCCGCGTCAGCCGGGCGGCGCCCAGCAGCCCGTACCCGGCGACGACCACCGCGGCGACGAACGCGGAGAGAGTGACCGCGAACCCGTCGGCGGCCGGGTCCAGGAAGTCGCTGTAGGAGTCCACCCCCGCCGCGATCATGAACGCCAGGTAGGCGAGCAGCGGCACGGTCCACGTCAACGGGAACCACCACCGCGCCCGACGCTGGTTCCGGCCGACGAACAGCCAGTCGACCAGCACCACCAGCGGCGTCACCAGGTGGGTGAAGAGCGCCGAGGTGGTCAGGTAGCCCGTCTCCAGACCGCCCATCAGCGTGTGCCACACCACGCCCACCAGCAGCAGCGCCACCGCCGCGGCGCCGCGCGCCCACGGGCTCGGGGGTTCGAGGCGCACCCGGCCGGTGACGAACGGGTAGGCCGCCAACCCCAGGTACAGCACTCCGGTGACGAAGCTGGCGAGGTGGCTCAGGTCCTCCAGCGCCAGCAGCGGGTCGCCGAACCGGACGGCGACGTCCGTGTACCCGATGAAGGCGCACGCGGCGACCGCGAGGCGCCAGCCGGTGAACACCGCGAGGGCACGGGCGCCCGGCGGGCTGCCCGCGCTCGCGCCGCCACCCGGGGTGTCCGCGCCGCCGCTCCCGGGACCGGCCTGCTGCGAGGGGAGCGCCGGTGCCGGCCGGGCGTCCGCCGCGCCGGCGTCCGCCGCGGACGTACCGCCGCGCGGCTGCCCAGGCTCGGCTGCCGGGCCTTCGTTCAGGTGTGTCATGCCAGGACCCTAGCCCGCGGTGCCCGGGAGCGGACCCGGATGTCCCGCTCTGCTGGGCCGGCGGCCGTCCGCCCCGGCAGGGCCGGCGGCGGGGCCCACCCGGGTCGTGCGCTCCGACCGGCGGACCCGTCCCTGCCTTCTGCCCTGCGAGCACCGCCCGTTCGCCTCGTCGCTGTGGCAGTCTGGGCGCAGGCGGCCGCAGTTGGGCGAGGGAGCAGACATCATGGCGAGGTACGGGCCGGGAGGCACACGGTCGGCGGCGCTCGCCCTGACCGCCGCACTGGCGGTGCTCGCCACCGGCTGCGCCGGTGGCCCCGCCGCCGACCGCGCCGCGCAACTCGCCGCAGCGGAGCAGCGGGAGAGCCCGTCGCCCGCACCTGCCCCGGACGACGACGCCGGCGGCGGCCCGTCCGGCGGGGAGGAGCCCGGCACACCGGGCGCACCCGACGGCGAGCCCGAGCCCACCCCCACCGACCCGCCGGCGGCGCCCGCCGAGGGCAGCGCCACCGTGGAACGCACCTTCGCCCTCGACGGCGTCAGCGCCCCCTGGGGGCTGGCGGTGCTCCCCGACGGCGCCCTGCTCATCGGCTCCCGCGACACCGGCACCGTCCACCGCCTGGACCCCGATACCGGTGACACGACCACGGTCGGGACGGTGCAGGCCGCCGAGCCGGAGTCAGGACGTGGACTTCTGGGTCTGGACAGCGACGGCAGCCACGTCTACGCCTTCTACTCGACGGCGTCCGACAGCCGTGTGAGCCGCTTCGTCTACAGTCCGGACCGTGCCGAGGGCTCGCAACTGAGTCCCGCACAGGGGCTTGTGACGGGCATGCCCATCGAATCGGTTGCCAATGGCGGTGCGGTCGCTTTGGGCCCGGACGAACTGCTCTACGCAGCCACCGCACAAGGCGGTCCGGACCAGGGCGCCGCCGGTGACGTCCTCACTCGTGTGACGCTCGTCGGAGGCGACCCCGATGCCTCCCACGGCCCGGGAGGGCGGGTCGCGGCAGGCGATCCCGGTGTCCGCGCTTTCGACTGGGACGCGGTGGGCCGCCTCTGGTACCTGGCGGGCGACGGTGTGCTGCGACATCTCGAGCACGGGGCAACGCCCGGCAGTTCGACCGAGCTCGACGCGGGACTACCGGAGAACGCAGAGGGGCTGGCATACGCGTCCGCCGCGCTCTGGGTGTCGGATCCCCTCACGGATGTCCTGTGGAGGCTGCCGCTCGACGGAGCCGACCTCGTGGCCGACGCGACGGCAGTAAGCCTCGGGACCGGCGAGAGCCTGCGCGTCGTCCGTGCGGCTGACGGTGATCGGCTCTGGGCGCTGTCCGGGAGCGAACTCCTGGAGATCAGCGTCAGCTGAGCCGAGAAGGCCTGCGCACGTCGGCCGGTGGGAAGCGACGGCGGGCGGGGACAGGCCGCCCCGTCAGACGGCCATCCCGTAGACGATGGTGAACAAGGTGCCGAGTGAGCCGATGATGAAGACGCCTGTGAGACCGGCGACGATCAGGCCCTTGCCCTGTTCCGCGCTGAAGGTGTCGCGCATCGCGGTGGAACCGATCCGCTGCTTGGCCGCACCCCAGATCGCGATGGCCAGGCAGATGAGAATGGCAAGCGCCATGATCACCTGGACCATCGTCCTCGCCTCGCCGCCAAGTGATCCGAAAGGACCCCAGTCGGGAGCGATACCACCGATGATCTCGGTGATGTCCGCCTCTTGCGCCAGGAACATCCTTCACTCACCGCCTTCGCCGTAGCTGCCTCACTCCGGATTGTGCCACGCTTCCGCGTGCCGGACCGTGTCACGGGTGTCCAAGACGCCGTTAACTTTTGACGCTGGAACGGGCGTTGGGCGTCGGCCGTGGCAGAGACCTGCGGGGACGGCCCAACGGGCCGGGGGCGCCCGGGGCGACGCGTGATCCGGGTCATGCCCGGGGCGGTGGCGGGAGGCGTTCCCTCCGCCGCCGGTCGTCCCCTCACCGCTCCTTGGCCAACGGCCCCTCCCCGGGCGTCTCGGTGCGGGGGCGGGTGCTGCCGGCCCACGTCACCAACGCCCAGCCCGCCGCGGTCAGCAGCAGGGCGAACGGCGTGGTGACCGGCAGGACGACCAGCGTGGCGGAGTGTCCGGTCAGCATCCCGCCGAACCCCGTCATCGACACCCCGAGGACGCCGAACAGCGCGAGGGTGACACCGATGGCGGCGACCACCACCGAGCCGGGAGCGGTAGCCGCCGAGGTCCGGCCGCCGAAGGCGGCTCCCGAGCCGGGGAGTTCGAGACGCCGGAACAGTGCCACCAGCCCGGCCGTCACCCCGGCGGCCACCGCGAGCCGCACCGGTGCCTGCGCCCACCACGCCCCCGACGCCGGCTCCGGCAGCGGCACCTGGAGCGTCACGAGCGTGGCGTAGACGGCGAGCATGGCGGTGAGGTGCCAGAGGAACGCGGTCATCGCGGTGCCGTTGGCCGCCACCACGGCCCGCCAGACCCCGGGGACGGCGAGGACGCGGCCGGCCGGTCGGCGCAGCAGCTCGACCGCGCCGGCCAGCCAGAGGCCGTGGCAGAGCAGCGCGAGCGTGGGCGGGGCCATGTTGCTGACCTCCTCGCCCGGCATCCCCACCATCGACAGCGGGTACGGACCGGCCCCCACCAGCGCCGCCGTGCTCAGCAGGCCGCCGACCGCCAGCGCCGCGGGCACGCCGGGCCGGTGCAGCCGGCCGTCCGCCCGGAGGAAGCCGAGCTGGTGGACCGCCAGCCAGACCAGGGCGAAGTTGAGGAACTCGACGTACGGTACGCCGCCCGCGAACCGCGCCAGGTCCACCAGCACCCCCCCCGGATGCCAGCGCGGCGAAGGCGCCCCACCCCCACCGCTCGTGCAGCCGCAGCATCGGCGGTGTCAGCGCCGCCATCGCCAGGTAGACGCCGATGAACCACAGCGGCTGGGCGACCAACCGGAGCACGGCGGGGACCGCGCCCTCGCCGAGCACCGCCTCCAGCAGCAGCGCCAGCACCGCCCAGACGCCGGCGAAGACCGCGACGGGCAGCAGCAGCCGCCGCAGCCGGGCACGGAGGAAGGCGGGGTAGACGGAGCCGGCGGGACCGGCGGAGCCGGCCTGCGCCGCGCGGCGCCGCAGCGACCGGTAGGCGAGGGCGTGGGAGAAGCCGCCGACGAGGAAGAAGACCGGCATGACCTGGAACAGCCAGGTCAGCACCTGGAGCGCGGGGACCTCCGCCAGCAGGTTGCCGATGACCAGCCCGCCGTCGGGGCCGACGGTGACCGCCGCCATCGTCCAGTGGCCGACCACCACCGTCGCCAGCGAGGCGACGCGGAGCAGGTCGACGTACCGGTCGCGGCCGGCGGGGGTGGCCGCGGCCAGGCGCGCGGCGGGGGAGGCGTCCCGGCGCTGACGCACCGGCCGGGCGAGTCGTGGGCTCATGCCGGAACCCTCGCGCGGCGCGTCGGCCTGCGGCATCCGCCGTGGTACCCAGCACCGAGGTGAGTACCACGGGAGCGCGGGGTGCGCCCCGCTCCGGGGCGCACCGTCCGCAGGCTGACGGGAGCGCGGTGGTCGCGGGGTGCGTCGGCTCCCGGCCCGGGCACGAGGCGCGGCCTACGCTGGGGCGATGCAGCGATTCGAGGGGTACCGGGCCCTGGTCACCGGAGCGGGCAGCGGCATCGGAGCGGCGGTCGCGCGCCGACTGGCGTCGGAGGGGGCGGCGGTCGCCGTCACCGATGTGGACGCAGGGCGGGCGGCGGAGGTGGCCGAGAGCGTCACGGCCGAGGGCGGCACGGCCGTCGCACTGCGGTGCGACGTCTCCGACACGACCTCGGTGGACGCCGCGGTGGCGGCTGCCACGGAGCGGCTGGGCGGGCTGGAGACGCTGGTCAACAACGCCTTCGCCGGCACCCCGGAGACGGTCCTGCTGGAGCTCTCGGACATGGGGGAGTGGCTCGCCGCGTTCGACGTGACCCTGCACGGCGCCTACCGGTGCGCCCGGGCGGCGATGCCGCACCTGGCGCGGGCGGAGGGGCGGGGCTCGATCGTGACCGTCGGCTCGGTCAACGGTGAGCAGGACTTCGGCGGCCACGCCTACAGCGCGGCGAAGGCGGCTCTCGGCAGCCTGACCCGGACGCTGGCGGTCGAGAGCGCCCCGCGCGGCGTCCGGGCCAACCTGGTGGCGCCCGGGACGGTCGACACCCCGGCGTGGGACCGGCGCCGCCCGGTGCTGGAACGGGTCGCCTCGCACTACCCGCTGGGACGGGTGGGCCGGCCGGAGGACATCGCCGCCGCGGTGGCGTTCCTGGCCTCCCGCGATGCCGACTGGGTGACGGGGGTGACGCTGCCGGTCGACGGCGGGGTGCTGATCGGCAACGTCGCGATGCGGCGCGACATGCGCGATCCCGGTGAGGACGACGCGCGCTGACGGTGCGTTGGCGGCGTCCCGGCCGGCCGGAGCGGCCGGCCG
>NZ_JAAVJC010000188.1 GCF_012033785.1 Streptomyces bohaiensis | reverse complement strand
GGGCTGGACGCCGTGCGCGCCGCCCGCCACGCCGCGCACCCTCGTCGGGGTTGCGGCGCGTGCGGCTGCCCCTTCCGTGGCGGACGGCGGTGCGTTCGCCGCCCCGGGCCGCCGAGCCACGCACCCGAGCCCGAACGACAGCCGAGAAACCGCAGGTCACAGCAGGTTCGGCGCAGCGCCCACGCCGACCCCGCCCGAGCGGGCGGGGCACCCGGGCCGAGAGGCGGTGCGCCGCCCGCGAGCGATGTCCGCTGCTCCGTCCGGGCGACCACCTCCCCCGCGTGGACCACCCCGAGGTGCGCACCACGCAGCGTGCCCGCATGGTGACGATATGACCATGAGCCTTGACCAGATCCGCCGCTGCGCCGTGGCCGTCGATCTCGGCGCCTCCCGCACCCGCGTCTACCTCAAGCAGACCGGCCTGATCGTCGACGAGCCGTCCGTGGTGGCCGTCAACACCCGGACCGGCGCCCTCATCGCCGTCGGCGCTCCCGCCGAGCGGATGGACGGCCGCACCCCCTACAACATCCGGGTCGTCCGCCCGATCAGCGGCGGCACGGTCGTCGACATCGACATGGCCCAGCGGATGCTGCGGGCCATGGTCGGCACCAAGCTGCGGCGCGCGCTCCGGCGCCGTCCGCTGCTGCGCATCGGGATCTGCGTGCAGCACGACGCCGACCCGCTGGCCCGCCGCGCCGCGTACGAGACGCTGCTCGGCCTCGGCGCCCGCCGCGTCGAACTCGTCAACAGCCTCATCGCGTCCGGCATCGGCGCCGGCCTCCCCGTCGAGCAGCCCGAAGCCGCGATGATCGTGCAGTGCGGCGCCACCACCACCCAGGTCGCGGTGCTCTCGCTCGGCTCGATCGTCGCCGCCGACAAGGTGCCGATGGGCGGCGAGACGGTCGACCGCGCCCTCGTCCAGTACCTCCGCAACCAGCACGAACTGCTGCTGCCCAGCCAGGCGGTCCGCCCGCTGCACCTCGCGCTCGCCGGCAGCGAGTACGGCAACGCCCAGGTCCACGGCCGGGACGTCGCCACCGGCCTCGGCCGCACCGTCCACATCGACCAGGGCAGCCTGCGCAACGCGGTCCGCACCCCGCTGACCTCGCTGCTCGACGGCATCCGGTCGGTGCTCCACCGCTGCCCGCCCGACCTGGTCGCCGACCTCGCCGACCGGGGCATCACCCTCACCGGTGGCGCCGCCGAACTCCCCGGCCTGGCCGACACCCTTCGGGAGAACACCGGCATGCCGGTCGCGATCGCCGACGAGCCGGGGCTGTGCGCGGTCCGCGGGCTCGGCGCGATGATCGAGGGCAAGGTCCGCCCGGTGACGATGAGCCAGCCGGCCGAGGAAGCCGAGCCGGTGGCCTGACGCACACCCCCACCACCGCGGCACCCCACCACCGCAGCACCCGCCGGGACGGCGCCCGGGCGACGGCAGCAGCCGGACGCCCGGGCCCCGCCGGCCGGATCAGCGGCGCGGCGTCAGAGCTCCACGCCGTGGTCCCGCAGCCACGGCACCGGGTTGATCGCCGAGCCGATCCACGGCGTCAACCGGATCTCGAAGTGCAGGTGCGGGCCCGAGGAGTTGCCGGTGTTCCCCGACAACCCGAGCCGCTGCCCCGCCCCGATCTCCTGGCCGGCCTCCACCTCGATCACCGACAGGTGGGCGTACTGGCTGTAGTAGCCGTTCTCGTGCTCCACCACCACGGCGTGGCCGTAGGCGTCGTTGCAGCTGGTGGCGGCGATCCGGCCGGCCCCGATCGTCAGCACCGGCGTACCGGTCGGGATCGCGAAGTCCTGGCCGGAGTGGGTGGACGCCCACCGGTTGCCGCTCTGGCCGTAGCCGGCCGTCAGCGTGTAGTCGGCGTGGACCGGCGCCGTCCAGTCCTCCTCGACAGCGTCCTCCGCGAGCCGCTCGTCGTCGCGGACGGAGACCGCGCAGTCGCCCGGGACGGTGGCGTCGCGCAGCACCTCGTCCTCGTCGACGCCCCCGGCCTCCCGCCGCTCGGCCGCCCGCTCGGCACGGATGCGCTCCACCGCCTCGGCCTTGGCCTTCTCCAGCTCCGCCAGCCGCTCCTCGGCGAGTTCGAGCTTCTCCTCGACCGCCTCGCGGATCTCCTCCTGCTTCTCGGTGGTCGCGGCGGTCTCGGCGCGGAGCTCCTTCAGTTCCTCCTCCGCCTCCTTCAACCGCTCCTCGCTCTGCTGGGTGCGCTCCAGCAGCGTCACCGCCGTCACCTCACCGCGGCCGATGAGGGAGCTGCTGTTGAAGAACGCCTCGGGTGAATCGGAGAACATCAGGTGCGCCAGAGCCGCGCCGCCGCCGGCGCGGTAGCGGGAGCCGGCCTGCTGGCCGACCATCGCGCGCAGCGTCTCCAGCCGCTTCTCCTCGTTCTTCAGCTCCTCGGTGAGCATCACCAGATCGGCCTGCTCCTGCGCGGACTTGCGCCGCAGGCGCTCGTGCCGGGCGCTGGCGCGGGCGGCCTCCTCGCGCAGCTCCTCGATCTCCTCGGCGGCCTCGGCGAGTTCCTCGTCGAACGCGGCGAGCTCGGGGGAGACCAGCTCCTGCGGGCCGTGGTCGTGACCGTCCTCGTCGTGGTGGTCCTCGGCGTCGTCGCCGTCGTCCCCGGAGCCGGAGATGCCGTCCTGCGCCGGCAGCGCCGTGGCGACCCCCTGCCCGAGGGTGCTCGCCGGGGCACCGGGGGCCGCCGCCGCGGGCAGGGTGCCGACAAGGACCGCCCCCGAGGTGACCGCCGCAATGCCGCACGCGCGCGCCATGGTGCGCACGGAGATCCCTTTCGCCACAGCTGTCCCCCGAAAGAAGCGAGTCCCGGACCGTCCCCGTTTCTACCAGACGCCCCGGCGTGTCGGGCAGTTCCCGCACGAGCTGTTCATCTCGGCACCCCCGGGTACCCGGGGACTACCCTCGAAGGGAGGAGGCCGACATGCAGGACGATGACCGCACACCGGACGACCGCCGTCCGCACCACCTCGCACCGGGCGAGGGCGCACCGCACGGCGGCGCCCCGCACGCGGACCGGTCGGACCCCGACCACCACCCGTACCGCTTCCGCAACCCGCGCACCGGCACCGAGCCCATCACGGCGCGCAGCGACCTCACGCTGCGCCTGGTGCTCTCCTGGGTCTTCGCGCCACTCTTCCTGGTACTGACGGTGGGGTTCGCCGTGTGGTGGGGGATGACCGGGCCCGGGGACAGCCCGAACCGCGGGGAGCTGGGGCTGCTGGTCGCCGCCGGCGCGGTGCTGACGCTGCTGGCGGTGATCGACCTGGTGGTGGTCACCCGTCGGCTGCGGCAGGCGCGGGCGCGGGGCGACCGGGCCACCGGAACCGCCTCGGAGCCGATGCCCCCGCAGGACGGGAGCAGGCCGGCGGGCCGATCGCGGGGCGAGCAGCGGGCCGGCGGGCGGCGACGCCACGGCTACGGCCACTGACCGCGAGCACTGACCGCGGCGGACCGCGGCGACTGACCGCGAGCCCGTCGGGACGCCCCGCGGCGCACGCGGTGCAGAGCCCGCGCCGGGAGGAGCCTGCCGTCAGACGTTGACGCCGTAGGCCTGGGCGATCTGCACCAGACCGGAGGGGTGGGCGGCGCAGTCGGCGTGGAAGCCCCAGCCCTGCGGGGTGCGGTACAGCTCGCCGAGCGAGAGCCCGTAGCCGTCGCCGACCGCGTCGTTCTCCAGCCGGAACCCGCACAGCTCGGTGCCGGTGTCGGCGTCCAGGACGCGGACGGTCATGTCGGCCAGGCTCGACATGTTCAGCCCGCGCTCCTCGGCCTCGTGCAGGGACAGCGCGAAGACGATCCGGTCGGTGTCGGCGTCGAGCCGGCCCGGCTCCACGAGGAACCGCTGCTCGCCGTCGCCCTCGCCGTGGAGCGGGGTGGTGTCGGCGGGGCCGTCCTCGCCCTCGTCGCCCTCCTCGACGGACGGGTTCTGCAGACGGATGGAGTCGCCCTGCTCGTCGTGGTCGCTCGGCAGCGCGACGTTGTTGTAGAAGACGAAGTGCTGGTCGCTCAGGACCTGGCCGTCGGCGTCCACCGCGAAGGCGCTGCCGTCGACCTCGGGGGTCTCGTCCGTGTCGGGGGCGAGGCTCCAGCCGAGGGCGATCGTCAGCCGCTCCGTCTCCGGGTACGGGCCGCAGCGCTGCCCCGGGGAGAGCCACGGCGGGCCGGCAGGCATCGGCGGCTCGGCGGGCATCGGCGGCTCGAAGGGCGGCGGCGGCACCTCGGGCACCGTCGGCGCGACCATCGCCATCCGGGGGTCGACCCGGGTCGGGACGTAGCCGGGAGGCGCCTGGTCGTCGAGGGCGGCCGGCACGAAGTCCGGGGTGTCCTCGACCTCGGGGCGCGGCAGCTGACGCAGCGTCCGTGCCACCTCCGCCGCGTCGACGGGACGGTCCTCGGCGCTCTTGGCGAGCAGCTGGAGGAGCAGCGCGTCCCATTCCTCGGGCACGCCCGGGCGCAGCGCGCTGGGGAGTTCGGGGGTGGTCGTGACGTGGTCGCGCATCAGCGCGTAGAGCGCGGTGCTGTTGAACGGGGGCCGTCCGACGACGAGTTCGTAGAGCATGCAGCCGAGCGAGTAGAGGTCGCTGCGGGCGTCGTAGGAGCCGCTCTCGATCTGCTCGGGCGCCATGTAGGCGGGCGTGCCGACGACGACGCCGGTGCTGGTGAGGCGGGCGTGGTCCGCGGACTCGCTGAGGACCGCGGCGATACCGAAGTCCAGGACGCGGACCAGGCCGTCCGCGCAGACCATGACGTTGGCGGGCTTGAGGTCGCGGTGGACGACGCCGGCGTCGTGGGCGACGGAGAGCGCGCGGCAGATCTGCTCCGCCCAGCGCGCGACCTCGTCGAGCGAGGGGAGGGCGTGCTCGATCACGTCGGCCAGCGAGCGGCCGTGCAGCCGCTCCATGACGAGGTACAGCAGCTTGCTGTCCTCCACGGTCGCCTCACCGGCGTCGTGGACGGTCACCACATAGGGGCTGGCGAGCCCGGCGAGCAGCTTGGCCTCCCGGTCGAAGCGCTCCTTGGCCCGGGGGTCGCGGCGCACCGAGACGCCGCTCATCACCTTGATCGCGACGTGTCGCTCCAGTCGCAGGTCAACGGCCTCCCAGACGGCGCCCATGCCGCCCTCGCCGAGTCGCTCCCCGATCCGGTACCGGCCGTCCAGCACCAGCGCGTCCATCGTTTCCCCTGCCGCTACGCCACTCGCTGAGACCTGCCGATCTCTCCCCGCCGTCTGTCAGGCCAGGCCAGGGTAACCCTTCGCAGGGCCCCCGGGACCTTCGCCCCGGGAAATGGTCGGACGACTGAGGGGTCGCGCGCAACCCGTCCCGGCGGCCCACCTCGATCGCGTGGCAGTGGGCGGACCGGCGGTACCGGGACGGGATGGGACGAGACGGGAGCGCCCGGGACACGGCGGGGCAGCTCCGGCCATCTCGCCGCACGGCAGGCGGACCGTGCGCCGGCCCCGGCCCGGGTGGCGGTCGCCCTGCGCGGCTCGCGGAGCGCGCCTACCGTGAACGGAAGGGGGCAAGCCGTCACCGCACGTGTCAGGAGCGCAGCATGGACGTCCTGATCCTCATCGGACGCATCTTCTTCGTCGTCCTCTTCCTCAGCTCCGCCGTCGGGCACCTCACGCAGACCGCGGCCATGGCCCAGTACGCCGGCGCCAAGGGCGTCCCCTCCCCCGCCCTGGCCACCAGGGCGAGCGGGGTGCTGATGCTGATCGGGGCGCTGATGGTGCTCCTGGGCGTCTGGGCCGACGTCGGGGCGCTGCTGCTGTTCCTGGTTCTGCTGCCGACCGCGGTCCTCATGCACGCCTTCTGGCAGCAGGGCGACGCGGGCGCCCGCCAGCAGGAGATGATCCAGTTCAACAAGGACCTCGCGCTGGCGGGCGCGGCGCTGGCCCTCTTCGCGTTCTTCGTGAAGACCGGCGACGGCCTCGGCCTCACCCTCACGGGCCCGCTGTTCTGACCCCGCGGCTCTGACCCCGCGGCCGGCCACCTCTCCGGGGAACGGCAGGCCGTCACCCGAACAGACGCACCGGCACGAACCACCCGATCCGGCAGTTTGCGCGCCCGCCCGGCGCAACGGCGTGGAACGCGCGCCGCGCTGCTGCTTCGCTCCCTTCCGGCGGCCCACTCGGTCCGCCGGAAGGGAGCGAGGGGTGGCTGGTGTCGAAGTGGCGGACGACAGGGCACCGGGGTTCTGGCGACGGTCGGGCGTCCGCCCCGCCGAGGAGCGGCCCCGGGAGAGCGTGGTGACCCGGCCGGTGACGACCCTGGCGGGCGTGGACGTCGACGAGGGGCTGCGGCTGCTGGCGTCCCGGGTGGGGCGGGCGACCTGGCTCGACCGCTCCGGTTTCCTGCTCGCCTCCTTCGGCCCCCGCCCCGCGTGGCTGCGCACCGCCGCCGTCTCGCCGCTGCTGCGCGCCGCGACGGCGGAGCCCGGCGGCCCTCCGGAGACGGCGTTCCCTCCGCTGCCCCGCCAGGCGCCGGCCGGGGCGGATGCTTCGGCCGCTTCGGTGGGGGACGCGCCCGCTGAGCCGCTGCCGGGGCGGTACGCCGTGGCGTTCGCTCCGGAGCACGGCGACCACGCCGTCACCTGGGCCGCACGCCACCGCCGGCGACTGCTGGCGCCGCCCGCCGCGGTGACCGCCCTGGCGGCAGACAAGATCGCCGCGCTCGACCTGTTCCGTGAGGCGGGGGTGCCCGTCCCGGAGCACGCCGTGATCCCGGCCCGCGACCGCTCCCCCGCGGCGGCGTACTGGCCGCCCCACTGGGAGCGCGCCGTACTGCAACGCCGGGAGAACAACCTGCTCGGCCAGGGCACCTTCCCGCTGGCGTCCCGGGAGGAGCTGGCGGCCGCGCTGGACCGGCTCCCCGGTCGCGCGCTGCGGCTCAGCCGGCACGTGCCCGGCCTCTCGCTGACCGCCGGCGGCTGCGTGGGCCCGGACCGCACCGTCGTCACCGCCGTCTCCCACCAGCTCGTCGGGCTACCGCAGTTGGGCGCCGGATGGGGGACGCACTGCGGCAACCAGCTGGTCGGCCCCTCCGACATCGGACCGGGCCGCTACGCCGCCGCGCGGGCCGCGGCACACGCCGTCGGCGAGGTGCTGCGGGCCCGCGGCTACCGGGGTGTCTTCGGCCTGGACCTGCTGGCCCCGGACAGCGGGGCGGCCGACGGGAGCGCTGCCGGTGAGCCGAGCGGCACCGGTGGCGGGAGCGGCATCGGTGGCGGGAGCGCCGCAGACGGCGTGGTCGCCGTGGAGATCAACCCCCGCT
This sequence comes from Streptomyces bohaiensis, assembly GCF_012033785.1. Lineage (GTDB taxonomy): Bacteria > Actinomycetota > Actinomycetes > Streptomycetales > Streptomycetaceae > Streptomyces > Streptomyces bohaiensis. The sequence goes on along the minus strand of NZ_JAAVJC010000188.1, from coordinate 1,926 downwards.
TCCAGACCGTCGTCTCCCTGGTCCAGGCGGCCGAGCGGCACGGGGGGCTGCTGCCCTCGCTCGGTCTCCACATGCTGGCGCACCTGCTGCCGGAGCTGCCGCCGGTCCGCGAGGTGACGACCCCGCCGCCCCGGCTGAGCCAACTCGTCGTCCACGCCGACCGCCCCCACACCCTCGGCACCCTCCCCGAACCCGGCCGGTACCGCCTCGCCCCCGCGGACTCCGCCGCCGAGAGGCTCTGCGCGGCCGACCGAAGCCCCCTCACCGCGGCCGCCCCCGACGAGGCGCTGTGGTGGCCCCACGCCTCGCCCGGCCCGGTCGCCACCGGGGACGAACTGCTACTGGCCCAGTTCAACGGCTGGAGCGCCCCCCTCGAACCGCGCCCGCGCCTGTCACCGGCCGCGCTGCGGTGGACCATCGCGGCGCGGGGCGCCCTCGGGGAGGCACCGTGACCGCCGCCGACGCACCGTTCCGCGTGGGTGAACTCGCGCTGTCAGAGGCGGAGATGCGGGAAGCGGGCCGCCACCTGGTCGAGGCGGTGCTCACGCGGCTGACCACGGTGGCCGACGGCCCGCCCCACGCCGGAGCCGACCCGGGCCGGCTCCGACAGCTGTTGGACGGCCCGCTGCCGGAGCACCCCGGGTCGCTGCCGGAGGCGATCGACACGGCGGTACGCGACGCCCTGTCGTACGGCATCCGGTTCGACCACCCGCGCTGCCTCGCCTTCGTCCCGACGACGGGCACCTACCCGGCCGTGCTGGCCGACGCCCTGGCGGCGGCGTTCCACAGCGTGCCGGGGGCCTGGCTGGTGGGTGCCGGACCGACGCAGCTGGAACTCACCACCGTGCGCTGGCTGTGCGAGCTGCTGGGACTGCCTCCCGGTCACGGCGGGCTGTTCCTCAGCGGCGGGTCGGCCGCCAACCTGACCGCGCTCGCGGCGGCGCGCGACGACCGTCTCGACGGCGAGGGCGTGCCGCCCGGCGCGCGGTTGTACTGCTCCAGCCAGGCGCACCCCTCCGTCGCGCGCGCCGCCCACCTCATCGGACTGCGGCGGTCGCAGCTGGTGGTGCTGGAGCCCGACGCGGAACTCCGCCTGCCCGCTGACCGGTTGCGGGCACGCATCCGCGCCGACCGGGCGGCCGGACTGCGGCCGTTCGCGGTGGTGGCCACCGTGGGGACCACCGGGACGGGCGCGATCGACCCACTGCCGGAACTGGCGGACATCTGCGACGAGTTCGGACTCTGGCTCCATGCGGACGGCGCACACGGCGCGGCGGCCGCGCTCACCCCGGCCGGCCGCGCCCGCTGCCGCGGCCTGGCACTGGCCGACTCGCTGACCGTCGACCCGCACAAGTGGCTGTTCCAGCCCTACGAGGCCGGCTGCCTACTGCTGCGGCGGCCCGAACTGCTGCGCCGCAGCTTCGCGATGGACCGCCACCGGCTCGACACCGGATACCTCCGCCCCGCCCGCGCCGGCGGCGAGGAGACCAACCTCGACGACTACGGACCACAGCAGTCCCGCGGGCTGCGGGCCCTGAAACTCTGGCTGTCGCTGCGGACGTTCGGTGCCGCGGCGTTCCGGCGGGCGGTGGCGGCGGGCACCGAACGCGCCGAGTACGCGGCCGAGCGCGTCCGGTCGACCGAAGGGCTGGAGCTGGTCACCCCGGCCTCGCTCGGCATCCTCACCCTGCGGTGCGTCCCGGCCGCGGCCGGCGCCTCCGGGCCCGGCCCCTCCGGGGCCGCCGCGGACCGGCTTCAGGAGGCCGTCAGCGCCGAGGTCTGCGCCGGGGGTCGCGCCATGGTGCTGACCACCGACGTGCGGGGGCGCCGCGTCCTGCGGCTGTGCGTCATCAACCCCGCCACCACCCGCGCCGACATCGACGAGACCCTCGCGCTGCTGGCCGAGGCCGGCCGCCGCGCCCTCGC
>NZ_JAAVJC010000187.1 GCF_012033785.1 Streptomyces bohaiensis | reverse complement strand
ACACCGGCGCCGTCCTGCGCCGGCACGTCACCGAGACGGCGGCGCCGCTCCCGGGCCTCCCCGCCGAGCGCCGGCGCCGGTTGGCCGTCACGCTGGGCGCGGTGGTGCTCGCCGTCGTCCTGCTCGTGGGCGGGGTGCTCGCGCTGGCCTGACCCCGCCGGCAATGCGCCGCCGCAGACCTCCCGCGGAGCGCCGGACCTCGGCGGGGGGGCTGCCCGGCGCGGGCAACCGCTAGGCTGGAGCGGTGGCAGTCGTCGATGTTTCCGAAGAGCTGAAGTCCCTCACCTCGACCCTCGAGTCGGTCGAGGCCGTCCTCGACCTGGACAAGCTGAGGTCCGATATCGCCGTGCTCGAGGAGCACGCGGCCGCACCGTCCCTGTGGGACGACCCGGACAACGCCCAGCAGGTCACCAGTCGGCTCGCGATGCTCCAGGGGCAGGTCCGCAAGACCGAGGAACTGCGCACGCGCATCGACGACCTGGAGGTGATGTTCGAGCTCGCCGAGAGCGAGAACGACGCCGACACCAAGGCCGAGGCGCTCACGGAGCTGGAATCGCTCCGCAAGTCGATCGCCGAGCTGGAGGTCCGCACCCTGCTCTCCGGGGAGTACGACTCCCGGGAGGCCATGGTCTCCATCCGGGCCGAGGCCGGAGGCGTGGACGCGGCGGACTTCGCCGAGCAGCTGCAGCGGATGTACCTGCGCTGGGCCGAGCGCCGCGGCTACCCGACCGAGGTGCTGGACACCTCCTACGCGGAGGAGGCGGGCATCAAGTCCACCACCTTCTCGGTGCGGGCCCCCTACGCCTACGGCACCCTCTCCGTCGAGCAGGGCACCCACCGTCTGGTGCGCATCTCGCCGTTCGACAACCAGGGCCGCCGGCAGACCTCGTTCGCCGGTGTCGAGGTGCTCCCGGTGGTGGAGCAGACCGACCACATCGAGATCCCCGAGAACGAGATCCGCATCGACGTGTTCCGCTCGTCCGGGCCCGGCGGCCAGTCGGTCAACACCACCGACTCCGCCGTCCGGATGACGCACCTGCCCACCGGCATCGTCGTCTCCTGCCAGAACGAGAAGTCGCAGCTGCAGAACCGTGCCGCGGCGATGCGCGTCCTGCAGTCGCGGCTGCTGGCCCACCGCCGGGCCGAGGAGCAGGCCAAGATGGACGCGCTCAAGGGCGACGGCGGCAACTCGTGGGGCAGCCAGATGCGTTCCTACGTGCTGCAGCCGTACCAGATGGTCAAGGACCTGCGGACCGACCACGAGACCGGCAACCCGCAGGGCGTCCTCGACGGCGACATCGACGACTTCATCGAGGCCGGCATCCGCTGGCGGAAGCAGCAGGAGCAGGAGGCGCAGGGCTGAGTCCCGGCGTCCCGGCGCGGTGTTCCCTCCCGGTCCGTCCGGCCGGGCGGGGGGCTCCCGCCGCCATTGGGGGCGGGTTTCCCGCCCGGAAATCGGGGGAGTCCTGGGTGTTCTCCCTCACAGTGATCTGAACTTCTCCTGACGTCCGCGCAGTTGAATGTGTCGAAGCAGTGCGTGCGCGGTGGGGGTATGCCACGGCGCCTTGCGCCTGCGGAGCGTTGGTATCCCGTGACTTGACGGTGTGACCATTCGACGCAAGGCTGTCCGCCGGTGCGCCTGCGTTTTTCGGCAGCGCGCGGTATCCGGGGGGAGCGGCGCCGGGCTGATTGCGTGCCCCCGGCGGTCCCCGGCCACGGAATCCCGAGCCACCGAGTGCAGGGCACCCGATGACGAGTCACGCACAACTACATCAGCTACAGGGGGTAGTGAACACTTATGGCGAGTTCCAAGGTGCGCATCAACGTGGCGCGGTTGGCCGCCGGCGCGGTCTTCGCGGCGGGTGCCTCTCTCGCGGTCGCGGGTGTCGCCCAGGCCGACGGTGGTCCGGGCGGCTGCCAGGACGACCCCACGCAGACCTGCCCGCCCGACGACGGCGGCGATGACGGTGACACCACCGACGGTGGCCTGATCGAGGGCATCGTGCAGGGCGGCGACCAGGGTGGTGCCGACGAGGGTGCCGAGCAGGGTGGCGGCGACCAGGGCGGTGCCGACGAGGGTGCCGAGCAGGGTGGCGGCGACCAGGGCGGCGGCGACGAGGGTGCCGAGCAGGGTGGCGGCGACCAGGGCGGCGGCGACGCCGGTGGCAACCAGGGTGGCGGCGACCAGGGCGGCAACCAGGGTGGCGGCGACCAGGGCGGCAACCAGGGCGGCGGCGACGCCGGTGGCAACCAGGGCGGCGGCGACGCCGGCGGCAACCAGGGTGGCGGCAACCAGGGCGGTGGCGACCAGGGCGGCAACGGCAGCACCGGTGGCAGCACCGGTGCCCCGCCGCCACCATCAGCGCGATGGCCGCGAGCGCCAGGACGAGCGCCAGCAGGCCCGCGGGCCCCGTCAGCGCCTCCCAGGGCCCCCGCTCGCGCTGTCGCGCCAATTGCGCGCGGCACGTCGCGCAGCGACCCTCGCTCACGCGCCCCGCGCAGTTCGCACACACCAGCCAGTCGGCGACCATGCGGCGGCTCCTCTCGTAGCGTCCTCCACCACTGTGCCACCCCGTGGCGCGAAGCGGGCCACCGAGGCGGTGTGACGTCCCCCGAGCCCCTGAGCCGGGGGGCCGCGACGGCGCGCGCCCGGGGGGTTCGGCGCGGGGCAAAGGGGACCTATGGGGACGGGTCCGGACGCCGACTGCGCCGGGCGTTGCGGGTCGCGTATCGTCGCCCCTCGAAGGGGGTGCCGCCAGGCGAAGGTTCTCCCACACCTACCCAGTCCCAGCTTGGTGCAACCGTGATCCGATTCGACAGCGTCAGCAAGACCTACCCCCGGCAGAACGCGCCCGCGCTGCGGGACGTCTCGCTGGAGATCAACCGCGGTGAGTTCGTCTTCCTGGTGGGCTCCTCGGGCTCCGGCAAGTCCACCTTCCTCCGGCTCATCCTGCGGGAGGAGAAGGCCAGCGAGGGCAGTGTCCACGTGCTGGGCAAGGACTTCGGCCGGCTGTCCAACTGGAAGGTCCCGCAGGTCCGCCGGCAACTGGGCACCGTCTTCCAGGACTTCCGGCTGCTGCCCAACAAGACGGTCGGTCAGAACGTCGCGTTCGCCCTGGAGGTCATCGGCAAGGGACGCGGCCAGATCCGCAAGACCGTCCCCGAGGTGCTCGACCTGGTCGGCCTCGGCGGCAAGGAGGACCGGATGCCGGGCGAGCTGTCCGGCGGTGAGCAGCAGCGCGTGGCCATCGCCCGCGCCTTCGTCAACCGGCCGATGCTGCTGATCGCGGACGAGCCCACCGGCAACCTCGACCCGCAGACCTCCGTCGGCATCATGCGACTCCTGGACCGCATCAACCGCACGGGGACGACGGTCGTGATGGCGACCCACGACGCCCAGATCGTGGACCAGATGCGCAAACGCGTGATCGAGCTGGAGAAGGGCCGCCTGGTGCGCGACCAGGCCCGCGGCGTCTACGGCTACCAGAACTGATCCGCGACAGCAACGAGTAGGGAAAGGACGCCATGCGCGCCCACTTCGTCCTGTCGGAGATCGGTGTCGGTCTCCGTCGCAACGTCACGATGACCCTGGCGGTCGTCGTCTCCGTCGCCCTGTCGCTGTCGCTGCTCGGCGGTTCGCTGCTCGCCCGCGAGCAGGTCGGATCCATGAAGGACTTCTGGTACGACAAGGTCCAGGTCTCGATCTTCCTCTGCAACAAGTACGACGCCGAGGCCGATCCCGCCGCCTGCCCGCGCGGTGCGGTGACCGACGAGCAGAAGCAGGAGATAGAGGCCGAGCTCAACGCGTACGACATCGTCGACCAGGTCTGGTCGGAGTCCGCCGAGGAGGCGTACGAGCACTACCGCGAGCAGGAGAAGGACTCGCCGCTGGCCGCCGTGGTGACGCCGGACCAGATGCAGGAGTCCTTCCGGGTCAAGCTCCACGACCCGGAGAAGTACGAGGCCATCTCCACCGCCTTCGCGGGCCGGGACGGAGTCCATTCCGTCCAGGACCAACGGGCGTTGCTGGAGAACCTGTTCCAACTCCTCAACGGCGTCAACATCGCGGCGCTGGGCCTGATGGCGCTGATGCTGGTCGTGGCCCTGCTGCTGATCGTCAACACCGTGCGGGTGTCGGCGTTCAGCAGACGGCGGGAGACCGGCATCATGCGGCTGGTCGGCGCGTCCAGTTTCTACATCCAGGCGCCGTTCATCCTGGAGGCCGCGATCGCGGGGATCATCGGGGCGCTGTTCGCCTGCGGACTCCTGGTGAGCGGCAAGCTGTTCCTGATCGACGGCTTCCTCGACGAACGGATCCAGGTGATCGACTTCGTCGGCTGGGACGCGGTGCTCTCGGTGATGCCGTTCATCCTGGTGGTGGGGGCGCTGATGCCGTCGATCGCGGCGATGTTCGCCCTGCGCAAGTACCTCAAGGTCTGACGCGCGAACCCCCCTCCCGTCCACGCCCCGGCGCACCTCCGTGCGCCGGGGCGTGGCGCGTCCGCGCTCGCGCGCGTCGATGTGATTCGGACGACTGTGGGCCGTCGGTACCGTTACCCGCCCGGTCCGCTGGCCTACACTCCGCAGCATGTCGCGGCTCGAACGCCTCTACCCACGCCCGGGCCTGCGCCGCTCGGTGCTCGCCGGTGCCTGCGCGGGCCTGCTGGCCGCGGGAGCCTGGTCCGGACCGTGGGGCGTGGGCACCGGCCACGCCGAGCCCGGTCCGTCGCCGGACGCCGCCCGCCTCGTCGAGGGGGCCGGCGACCACTGGTCGTCCGCCTTCACCGCCGAGGAGTACGAGGCGTTCCGGCAGTCCCTGGACGGCGAGTACGTGGGGACGGGGATGGCGGTGCGCCGAACCCAGGACGGGCGGACCGTGGTGAGCGAGGTCCGCTCCGGCAGTCCCGCCCAGCGTGCCGGGGTCCGCTCCGGGGACCTGCTCCGCAGCGTCGACGGCGCCTCCGTGGACGACCGGCCGGTGACCGAGGTGGTCGGCCGGCTGCGCGGCAGCGGTGGCCCGGCGCCGGCCGGCGCGGGCAGCGCCGTCCTGGTGGGCGTGGAGCGCGACGGCCGCAGCTTCGAGGAGCGGCTCTTCCGAGAGCTGCTGGCGGTCGAGCCGGTGACCGTGCGCCGGGTCGAGGAGGGCGTCACCGAGGTGCGGGTCGCCGCGTTCGTGCAGGGGGCGGCGGAGCAGGTGCGCTCGGCGGTGGCGGCCGCGCCCGCCGGGGACGGGATCGTGCTCGACCTGCGCGGAAACGCCGGCGGGCTCATCGAGGAGGCGGCCGAGACCGCCTCGGTCTTCCTCGACGGCGGCGTCGTCGCCACCTACGACGTGCACGGCCGGGAGCGGGCGCTGCACGCGCGCACCGGCGGCGACACCGACCGCCCGCTGGTGGTGCTGGTGGACGGCGGCACCATGAGCTCGGCCGAACTGCTCGCCGGCGCGCTGCGCGACCGGATGCGGGCCGTGGTGGTCGGCCGCCCCACCTTCGGCAAGGGCACCGTGCAGATGCCGGTGGAGCAGCCGGACGGTTCCGTGGCGGAGCTGACGGTCGGTACCTACGCGACCCCGTCGGGGGCCCGTGTCGCGGACGGCCGCGGCATCGAGCCGGACCTCGTGCCTGCCCCGGGTGACAGCCCCGACGCCACGGCGCGGTCCGTGCTGCGGGGGCTCGCCGCCGGCGACGGCTGACCGGCCCCGCCGTCGGCGTGCCGGTGGGAAACCCGGTGCCCCGGGCGGGGCACCGGCCGTAGGATGGCCGGGTCATGGCTAAAGAGACGGGGCGCAAGCTGATCGCGCAGCACAAGAAGGCGCGACACGATTACCACATCCTCGACACCTACGAGTGCGGTCTGGTGCTGACCGGCACGGAGGTCAAGTCGTTGCGTCAGGGACGGGCGTCCCTGGTGGACGGCTTCGGGCAGATCGACGGCGGGGAGGTCTGGCTGCACAACGTCCACATCCCCGAGTACGCCCAGGGGACCTGGACCAACCACAGCGCGCGGCGCAAGCGGAAGCTGCTGATGCACCGGGCGGAGATCGACAAGCTGGTCGGCAAGATGCAGGAGAGCGGTCTCACTCTGGTGCCGCTGGCCCTGTACTTCAAGGACGGCCGGGCCAAGGTCGAGCTCGCCCTCGCGCGCGGCAAGAAGGAGTACGACAAGCGGCACACCCTGCGCGAGCAGCAGGACCGTCGCGAGGCGGACCGGGCCGTCGCGGCGGCGCGCCGCCGTCAGCGGGGCCGCTGAGCGCCATCGCGCCGGCCGCGCCGAGCGGCGGTCGCGGGCGCGCGCGGGAATACATTCGCCCGCCGGGACGCTGTCCCGTATGATCGGACGCAGCGCACGACGCGGGGACGCGGCTCTCACGGGCCGCCGAGGCGGGTCGTTTGTCAACTCAACATGGGGATGATCGGTTTCGACATCGGCTGTCCAGGCAGGGGAAGCGAGCCGAGGAAGCGACAATGATCTCGTTAACCATATGTCGCAAAAAAATAATCGCCGAAAACAAGCGCGATTCCTTCACCCTCGCTGCCTGAGCAACGAGTGTGAAGTGTCAGCCCGGGGGTGTTCCCGCCCCGGTGTCTGGCATCAGCTAGGGGACTCACCACCAGCTCCGGTCACGGGAGCTGACTGGGACATCCAACAGTGACTGGGCCCGTCGGGGGCTTGTCCGTGTGACTCCCGGGGCCGAGAAAAGCGCAGCGGACTGCGCTCGGAGAAGCCCTGTCTCTGCACCGATGGACGCGGGTTCGATTCCCGCCATCTCCACTCGACAGCGGGCCCCCGGCCAGGCACCACGCCTGGTCCGGGGGCCTTCGCGCGTTCTGCGGCCGTGGCCCGGTACCCGGCTCAACCGCGGGCGGCTCGGCCACCGTGGTCGGCGACGAGGCGGGTCACGCGTTCCGCCATGGCGGTGTCCTCGGCCGTGACGGCTCCGCCGGCGTCGTGCGTGTTCAGCGCCAGGTCGACCGTCGTGTAGAGGACCGTCACCCGCGCGTGGTGGCCCGCCTCGTCCTCGGCGGCGGCCAGCGCCGCGTAGAAGCCGGGCAGCGCGCCGCGGTCCACGGTGAACGAGGCCGTCAGGCCGTCGTCGCCGAGCCGCCAGTCGGTCAGGTCGGCGAGGGCCCGGTCCAGTTCCGCGTCGGTCAGGGGGCTCGCGGGCATCGGTCTCTCCTCTGCTCGGTTCGGTTGCCGGCCGCAGCGCACCTCGCGGCGGCCGGGCGCTGCGCACCGCCGAGTCTGCCGCCCCGGAGGGGCGTGCGCGAGGCGGCGCACGGGCCGCCGGCGGGTGCGGGGGCCGGTCGGCGGTACCCCCGCCTCCGCGCCGGGGAGCATGTGTACGCTGCCTGGGGCGGCGACCCGGGCGCCGAACCCCGCGGAGCCGGGGCATCGGCCGGAACGGGGCCGCGGGTGGGGCACCGACGGCCGCCGTGGCCGAGACGCGGGGAGGAACGCATGGGCGCGAAGCAGGTCCGGATCGCAGGGGGCGTCGCCTTGGTGGGCGTGCTGCTCGCCGGGGCGCTGTTCTGGCTGCTGCGCGGCGACGACGGGGACGCCGCGGCGCAGCGCGCGGGCGAGTTCCTCGCCGCGTGGCCCGAGGACGTGAGCGAGGAGGACGGGGACAACCCGGCCGCCGAGCTCACCGACGACCCGGAGGCCGCCGCCTCGCTGATGGCCTCGGTGACCCGCAACCTCGCGGCCGACGGCCGCGAGCTGACGGTCTCGGGGGAGTCCCGGGAGGTCGAGGGCGGCGACCGCGAGGTGCCCTACACCGCGACCTGGGACCTCGGCCCCGGACTGCCCGAGTGGAGCTACGAGGCGAACGTCCGCCTCACCCGCGCCGACGGCGGGTGGACGGTCCGGTGGGAGCCGGCCGTCCTCCACCCCGAACTGACCGACGGCACCACCCTGGTCCGGCAGGAGGACCGTCCCGACCGTGCGCCGGTGCTCGCGGCCGGCGGGGAGGAACTCGCCGGCGTCGGCCGGGTGTGGAGCCTGTCGATCTGGCCCGCACAGCTCACCGACCCCGACGCGGCGTGGGAGGCGGTCGACGGGCTCGACGCCGGTGTCGACATCGAGGCGTTGCAGACGCGCGTGGAGGAGGCCGACGAGGACCAGGCCGTGCCGGTGGTGACGCTGCGGGACGCCGACTACGAGGAGCACCGCGACGCCGTCGAGGCGGTGGAGGGGCTGCAGACCGCCGAGGGAAGCCGCACGCTGGCCCACGAGGCGCGTGGTCTGGTCGGCGCGGTGGACGCCGGCAGCGGCGAGGGGACCTCTGGCCTCCAGGCGCTCCACGACGCGGAGTTGACCGGTGTTCCGACCACCGAGGTGGTCCTCGCCGACCGGGAGACCGGTGCCGCCGTGACGACGCTCGCCGCCGGCGAGGGCGGGGCACCGGGGGAGCCGCTGCGGACCACGATCGACGTCGAGGTGCAGCGTGCCGCCGAGGAGGCGCTCGCCGACCAGGACCAGGACGGTTCGATCGCCGCGATCCGTCCCTCCACGGGTGAGGTCCTCGCCCTGGCGGACCAGCCGGCGGACTACGCGCGCTCCGCGCAGGGGCAGTACGCGCCGGGATCGGGCTTCAAGATCGTGACGACGGCCGCTCTCCTGGAGGGCGGCACGGCCGCCGACGACGTCCTGGGGTGCGCGCAGTTCGCCGAGGTCGACGGCCGGGAGTTCCACAACCAGAACGAGTTCGAGCTCGGTGACGACACCACGCTGCGCGAGGCGTTCGTCCGCTCCTGCAACACCACCTTCATCGAGCACCGGGACAAGGTCGGTCACGACGAACTGGCCCGCGCGGCCGAGGCGTTCGGTGTCGGGACCGGGTGGGAGGCCGGGTTCGGCGCGTTCTCGGGGCGGGTTCCGGAGTTCGAGAGCGACACCGACCACGCCGCCTCGCTCATCGGCCAGGGCCGGGTGGAGGCCGGCCCGCTGGCGATGGCCGGGGTGGCCGCCACCGTCGCCGCCGGGGAGTTCCGCGTCCCGGTGCTGCTGCCCGACGCCTCCGAGCCGGAGACCACCGACGGGGAGACGCTGTCGGAGGAGACGGTCGAGACGCTGCGCACCCTGATGCGGGAGGCCGTCACCGGGGGCACCGCCTCCGCGCTGAGCGGTGTGCCGGGTACCGCGCACGCCAAGACGGGGACCGCCGAGGTGGCCGACGGGGACGGAGAGATCACCACCAACGCCTGGATCGTCGGCTACGACGCGGACAACGATCTCGCCTTCGCCGTGATGCTGCTGGACGGTGGCTCGGGTGGGTCGCACGCCGGGCCGGTCGCCGCCGCGTTCCTGGATTCCCTGGGCTGACCGACCCCGCCCCCGTCGCGGCGCCCGGCCGACCGAGGGTCGACCGGGCGC
>NZ_JAAVJC010000186.1 GCF_012033785.1 Streptomyces bohaiensis | reverse complement strand
CGCGAGCTCCGCCGCCAGCTCGGACGGCTCCGGGAACGCGTCGTCCCGCTCCAGCAGCACCCCGGGCGGCGCTGACGACGGGCGCCCCGGCGCCCCGCGGCTTCGATCCGGAGCGGCTGCGCGTCCAGCGCTCCGCCCTGGCGAGCAAGCGCGCCGCGGTCATGGCCAGGGTCGCACCCCAGTTGCCCGCCCTGCTCGGGGACGACTACCAGGGCGCCGCCCTGCGGTACGCCCGCCGCCATCCGATGACGGACGGCTTCCACGAGAGCGCCCGCGACTTCGCGCGGCGGCTGACCGACCGCGGCACGGGGCCCGCCCTGTCGTGGTCCCAGCGGCGCCGGCTGCGCCGCTGGCTGCGCGACCACGCCTGAGCGGCCGGGACGCGCCGCCGGGGGGCGGGCCGTCGCGCGAGGACCTGCACACGATCGAGGGGAGACAGCGGTGGCTGTGATCTGGTTGGGGTACGTACTGGTCGCCGTCGTTCTGGTGACGGCGGTCCGGGACAAGGTGCGTGCGGCGCAGTGGGGGGAGGACCCGCGCACGGCCGAGGTCCGTGACGTGTACGAGGCGGCCGCTCTGGCCCGGGGGCCGCGGGCGGTGGTGGACACCGCCATCTGCTCCCTGCACGAGAAGCAGCGGCTGCGGGTCGACGGGAGTCACCTGGTCCTGGAGCAGGCTGTGGCGGACGACGCGGTCGAGCGCGCCGTCGTCGACTGCTTCGGGATCGAGTGGCGGCGCCGCCTCGACCACGTGCGCAGCGAGGCGGCCAGTCGTCGCGGCGTGCGTGACGTGCGCCGCGAACTGGACGAGCGGGGACTGCTCTACTCGGCCGCCTGTGTCCGGGCGGCGCGCACGCGCGTGGTCCTGCGGCTGGTGGCGGGCGGTTCGGTGACGGCGGCCGCCGTCCTGACGCTGGCGGTCGCGTCGCCCGGGGCGTCGACCACGGCGCTGGGGGTGCTGATCGCCGCGGCGGTGGCGGCCCAGGTGGTCGTGCTGGCGCTGGCCCCGCCCCGCGACGGCGCACCCACCGCCGGGGGCAGGGCAGCCCTCGCGAAGGCACGGCGGGAGGGCGTGCCGGGCCGGTCGGACCGGGTCGCGGAGTTCGCCACGGGCGGGCCGGCCGTCCTCGCGGGGACGGCTCTCGGCGCGGCGCTCCTGCTGCCGTTGCCCGGCTCGGACGACTGGTCTCCCGAACGGCACGCGGACGGCGGCAGCTCCGGCGGCGGCAGCGGCTGCGCGAGTGTGGGAGCCGGCTGCGGGGGCGACAGCGGGGGCGGCGGCGGATGCGGGGGCGGGTGCGGCAGCTGACGCCGCTCCCGAGCGCCGGCGTCACCCGATCGAGTGGGTGACGCCGGCGGTCCCCCGACACGCCGCCGCGGGTGGCGCGGTCCGCCGCCGCACGCCCAGGACCATCCCGGTGAAGGCGGCGAAGGGATCATCGGGTGCGTCAGAGGGCGACCACAGGACGGAACGAGAGCGCCGCTCCGGCCGGCTCCGGGGCGGCCGCGGCGGGAGGGGCCCGCCACAGCGCCGGGACCGGCCACCGTGCACACCGCTCCGGCACGCGGCGGGCCGCCGGAGCGGTGGCGCTGGCGCTGACGCTGCTTACTCCGGGCACCGCCACCGCAGCAGCCTCCACGCCGACGGCGCCCGGGCGGCCCCCCGCCACCACCGACGCGCCCTTGGGCACGCAGGGGGCCCGGAGCCCCGGCGGCGAGGCGCTGCGCGACGCCAACGCGGCCGCCTGGGCGGCGGGGTCCGCCGCCGAGCAACCGCAGTGGGGCCGGTGCCCCGCCGGTGACCGGCTGCCGCCGCCGGTGGAGTGCGCCACCGTCGACGTCCCCCTGGACTACGCCGACCCCGGGGGTGACCGCCTGGCGCTCCACCTCAGCAGGCTGCCCCGACCGGGCACGGAGTCCGGGAGAGCGGGCGCCGACGGGCACCGGACCCTGGTGCTGCACCCGGGCGGCCCCGGCGCCGACGGCCGGCGGATGCCGCTCCGCCCCCTGGAGCACCCGGAGCGCGTGTGGCGCGACCTGCACGCGGAGTTCGACCTCGTGGGCTACGCGCCGCGCGGCGTGGGGCCCTCGGGCGGGTTGTCCTGCGCCCCGCCCGAGAGCTTCCGCGCCGGTCCGACCGGCTCGCCCGTCCACCCGACCCCGTCGCAGGAGGCGGCGCTGCACGCCGACGCGGCCCGGTACGCCGCGGGCTGTCTCGCCGGCGCGCCCGACCTGCTGCCGACCCTCACCTCGGCGGACAACGCCCGCGACCTGGAGGTGCTGCGCGGGGCGCTGGGGCAGGACCGGCTCGACTACCTCGGGATGTCCTACGGCAGCTACGTCGGGGCGGTCCACGCCTCGCGGTTCCCCGGCTCCGTCGGTGCGACGGTGCTGGACAGCCTGGTCCACCCCGGGGAGGACCGTGTCTGGTACGCGGGGAACCTGGCGCAGTCCGCGGCGTTCCAGCAGCGCTGGGAGGAGTTCCTGGCGTGGGTCGCGCGCCACGACCGGGCCTACGGCCTCGGGGCGACCGCGGCGCAGGTGGCGGTCGAGGCCGGGCGGGCGCTGACCGCCGCCGGGGAGGCCGGTCTCGGCCCCGGGTCGCGGGTCGGCGCCGGCGAACTGCACCGCGCGTTCCGGGGCGCGGTGTACGACGAGGCGGTATGGCCCCGCATCGCCCGCGCGCTGAGCGAGTTCACCGACGGCCGCACCGAACCGCTCCGGGCGCTGGCCCACCCCGACCCCCGGGAGGCGGCGGCCCGGGAGAACGCGGCGGCGGTCTACGCGGCGGTGCAGTGCAACGACGCGCCGTGGCCGCGCGACCCGCGCCAGTGGCGGCGGGACCTGCGGGCGCTGACCGAGCGCGCCCCGTTCGCCGCCTGGGAGAACGCCCGGGAGAACCTGCCGTGCGCCCACTGGCCGCTCCCCCACGGCACACCGCCGGTGGTCGGCGCCGAAGCGGGGGCGCTGCCCCCGGTGCTGCTGGTGCACGGCACCCGGGACGCGCCGACGCCCTACGAGGGCGCGCTGGAGACCCGGCGGCTGCTGCCCGGCTCCGTGCTGGTGACGGAGGAGGGCGGCGGCCGCCACGGCGTCACCGGAGGCAACAGCTGCGTCGACCGGCTCGTCGCCGCCCACCTGCTGCGGGGCGAGCAGCCGTCGCCCCGTCAGGCCCGCTGCGAGGCGCGCCCCGAACCGCGCCCCTGAGCCGGCGCCCCGCCCCGCCGTCGCCGGGGGCGGGGCGCCGTCGGGGGGGGCGCCCCGCCGACCCCGCCCGCCAACGGCGGCCGACCTCAGGCCAGGCCCTCGACCAGTTCGGTCAGGCTGCGGCGGCGCCCGGTGTAGAAGGGCACCTCCTCGCGGACGTGCATGCGCGCCTCGGAGGCCCGCAGGTGGCGCATGAGGTCGACGATCCGGTGCAGCTCGTCGGCCTCGAAGGCGAGGATCCACTCGTAGTCGCCGAGCGAGAAGGAGGCCACCGTGTTGGCCCGCACGTCCGGGTAGGGCCGCGCCATCTTCCCGTGCTCGGCGAGCAGCCGCCGCCGGTCCTCGTCCGGCAGCAGGTACCAGTCGTAGGAGCGCACGAACGGGTAGACGCTGATGTACTCGCGCGGCGTCTCGTCGGCGAGGAACGCCGGGATGTGGGACTTGTTGAACTCGGCCGGGCGGTGCAGGGCCATGTTCGACCACACCGGGGTGAGCGCACGGCCCAGCAGCGTGCGGCGGAACCGGTTGTAGGCGCTCTGGAGGGCGTCGGAGGTCGGGGCGTGCCACCAGACCATCACGTCGGCGTCGGCACGCAGCCCGGACACGTCGTAGGTGCCGCGGACCACGACGTCGTCCGCGGCCAGCTCCTTGAACAGCTCCTCGACCTCGGCCGCCCAGCCGTCCCGGTCCTCCGGGAGGACGTCGCGCAGCCGGAAGACCGACCACAGGGTGTAGCGGATGGTGTCGTTGAGTTCCTTGGCGATCTTGCCCGCGTTGGGGGCCTTCTCCGGTGAAGCGCTCATGGCGTCATTCTCCCGCCTCCGCCGGCGGCCCCGGCGGCAGGGTGGCCGCCACCGTCCGTGCCGCCTCCCGCGCGCCGGCGACGCAGGCGGGGATGCCGACCCCGTCGAACGCCGCGCCGCAGATCGCCACCCCCGGCAGGTCGGCGACGGCCGAGCGGATCCGGGCCACCCGGTCGACATGGCCGACGGTGTACTGGGGCAGGCCGTCGACCCAGCGGGTGACCACCGATGCGACGGGACGGGCCCCGAGCCCCACCGCCTCCCGGAGGTCGGCGCGGGCGAGCTCGACGAGGTCGTCGTCGTCACGGTGGACGGCGCGGTCGTCCCCCCACCGGCCAATCGAGGCGCGCACCACGAAGATGGCGGGGTCCTGCGCGGCCACCCAGTCCCACTTGCTGCTCACGAAGGTCGCCGCCTTGACGTCCCGGCCGTCGACCGCCGGTACCAGGAAGCCGCTGCCGCGCGGCAGCCGCGCCAGGTCGACGCGGCGGTAGGCGAGGCTGACCAGCGCCATCGAGGCGTGCTCGATCTCCCGCAGCTCACGGGCGGCACCGGGCGCGTGCGGGGCCAGCAGGTCTCCGGCCGGGCCGGCCGGCAGGGCCAGCAGCACGGCGGGGGCGTGCAGTTCGCGGCCGCTCGCCAGCGTGACGGTCCAGCCCCGGGCGTCCCGGCGCAGCGAGGTCGCGGCCGAGCCGGACAGCAGGGTGCCCCCCGCCTCGGCGCAGTGCGCGGCGACGGCGTCGGGAAGGGTGCCGACGCCGCCGTCGACACCGAGGAAGACGGGCTCCCCGGGCCGGGCGGTGGCCTGGCCGCGCGCCCGGCGGACCGCCGCGAGCAGCGAGGGCTCCCGGCGCACCGCCTCGAACAGCTGCGGCACGGTGGCGCGCATGGACAACCGCCGCACGTCCCCCGCGTAGACACCGCCGAGGAGGGGCTCCACCAGCCGGTCCACCACCTCCTCGCCCATGCGGTCCGCCACGTACGCGCCGAGCGAGACGTCGTCGCCGACCTCGGAGGGCGGCAGCCGGGCGTCCTCCGCGATGCGGGCGATGGCGGCGTCGGACAACAGCCCGACCAGGGCCGCGGGGCTGTCGGGCACGCCCATGACGTGCCCCTGCGGCATGGGGCGCAGCGAACCACCGGTCCAGATGGCCGCTCCGCCCACCGCGGGCGGCCGCAGCGCGCCGCCGAGGCCGACCTCGCGGGCCAGCTCGACGGCCTCGGGCCGCCTGGCCAGGAGCGACTCGGCGCCGAGGTCGGTGCGGACGCCGGCGATCTCACCCGTGCGGAGCTTGCCGCCCCAGCGGGTGGAGCCCTCCACGAGCGTCACCCGGGTCCCGGAGGCCAACAGGCGCTGGGCGGCGGCGAGTCCGGAGATCCCGCCGCCGATCACGATGGTGTGCACGGTGGCCACCCTTTCGAGAGGTGTGGCGCCGTCCCCGTCGCCACAGGACCGGAATCCGGCCGCCCCGGTCGCCGTCGTCCGACGTGACCGCGGCGGTCGGGCGCTCAGCGGGCGGTGCGGGTGTGAACGAACTCCACCAGCCGGGTCAGGGCGTCCGGGTCGGTGGTGGGCAGCACACCGTGCCCGAGGTTGAAGATGTGGGCGGGCACGTCGCGCGCCGCGTCCAGTACGGCGGCGGCCTGCTCCTCGACGGCCTCGCGCGGGGCGAACAGCACGGCGGGGTCGAGGTTGCCCTGCAGCGGCTTGGTGTGGCCGGTGCGGCGCGCGGCCTCGTCCAGCGGCACCCGCCAGTCGACACCCACCACGTCGGCGCCGGCGTCGCCGAGCTGGCCGAGCAGTTCCCCGGTGCCCACCCCGAAGTGGATGCGCGGCACGCCGTGGCCGGCGACCGCGGCGAAGACCTTCTCCGAGGCCGGACGCACCCGCGTGCGGTAGTCGGTGGGCGAGAGCGCGCCGACCCAGGAGTCGAAGAGCTGCACCGCCGAGGCGCCGGCCTCGATCTGCACCCGGAGGAAGGCTCCGGTGATGTCGGCGAGGCGGTCCAGCAGGTCGGACCAGAGCTGCGGGTCCCCGTACATCAGGGCCTTGGTGTGCTCGTGGTTGCGCGAGGGACCGCCCTCGACCAGGTAGCTGGCCAGGGTGAAGGGCGCGCCGGCGAAACCGATGAGCGGGGTACCGCCCAGCTCGGCGGTGAGCAGTCGGACGGCCTCGGTGACGTAGGAGACGTCGCCGCTCTCCAGCGGGCGCAGCCGCTCCAGGTCGGCTCGGGTGCGGAACGGCTCGGCCACGACCGGGCCGACGCCGGGCACGATGTCGAGGTCGATGCCGACGGCCTTCAGCGGGACCACGATGTCGCTGAAGTAGATCGCCGCGTCGACGCCGTGGCGCCGCACCGGCTGCAGCGTGATCTCGGTGACCAGATCCGGGCGGGCGCAGGCCTCCAGCATCGCGGTGCCCTCGCGCACCTTGCGGTACTCGGGCAGGGACCTCCCCGCCTGCCGCATGAACCACACGGGGGTGTGGGGCACCTCCTCGCCGCGGCACGCGCGGAGGAAGGCGGAGTCGGCCAGCCGCTCGTCGGCCGCCGGGGTCGTCGGGATGTCGCTGCGCTCGCTCACACCGGAAAGTCTCCCATGCCCCCCGTACCCGCCCCGCCACGCGGGTGTGGCTACCGGATCCCGCCCGGTTGGGCGCTTAGTGTTACCGGCCATGGTGTGGCAGGCGCGAAAGGGTGAGGAGCCCCGTTCTATGAACAGCCCCGGTGAGGGTGTGCCGTCCGTCTTCCGGACGGCGGTGGAGACGCTGACCGCGGCGCGCCCCCGGAGCGAGGTCAGGCTGACGCCGATCCCGCCCCCGCGCCGCCTGGCGCCGTTCGCCCACGCGCTGGAGGCGTCGGTGCTGCCGACCCCGGGCGCCGGGGAGGCGGCGGACGAGGAGCAGGAGGAGCTGGCGGACGGCCGGTTCGTACTGCTCCACGACCCGGACGGTCAGGAGGGCTGGTTCGGGACGCTCCGCGTCGTGACGCTGGCCCGCGCGGCGATGGAGCCGGAGCTGGGCACCGACCCGCTGCTGCCGGAGGTCACCTGGTCGTGGCTGGCCGAGGCGGTGGACGGCGCGCACGGCCCGGGATGGGCCGAGCCGAGCGGCACGGTGACGCTCGCTGCCTCCCGGGCCTTCGGCGGGCTGTCGGAGCGGCCGCCGACGACGGAGCTGGAGCTGCGGGCCTCGTGGTCGCCGATCGACGAGTCGACGGTCGCCGACCACCTGCTGGGGTGGTGCGGGATGCTCGCGCAGTGCGCCGGGCTGCCGCCGGAGACGGTGACCCCGGGCGTCGCCGCGCTCCCGCGGCGACGGACCCCCCGGCGGGGTGACCCCCGGACGCACTGACACTGCTCCGTCCGAGTGAGACGGAGAGCCGCCGGGCCCTTGCGGGCCGGGGCGCACGCGCCGGGGCGTCACCGGTTCGTGAACAGCCCCTAAAGGCGGTGGGGGTTCCTGCCGAAGGACATTATGACCCATCGATGCGGGTCCATCCGGATGCATCCGGATCGCACCGACTCCTTCCGGCAGGAGTCGGTTCATCCCCCCCCCCACTTCCTCCCGGGAGGCCCGGTGTCCGTGCTCCTCGAACAGCCCACCAGCATGGTGGCGTACCGTCCGAACAAGCCGACGGCCATGGTGGTCGTGGCCGACCCCCGCGTCCGCTCCACCGTCACCCGGCACCTGTGGGCCCTGGGCGTCCGCGACGTGATCGAGGCCTCGTCCGTGGCGGAGGCCCGGCCTCGCATCGGCAACCCGCGCGACATCTGCGTCGCCGAGGTGCACCTCCCCGACGGCTCGGGGCTCAGCCTGCTCTCCGAGACCCGCGCCGCGGGGTGGCCCAACGGTCTGGCGCTCTCAGCGGCGGACGACATCGGCGCGGTCCGCAACGCCCTGGCCGGCGGCGTCAAGGGCTACGTCGTCACCGGCACCCGCAACAACCTCGGACCCGCCGCCCGCCACGGCGCCGCACCGATCGGCGCCGCCGCGGCCCGCATGCACCGGCGCCAGCCCGGGGCGCACGGCCACCCCAACGGCTACCGGGAGCTGTCCGGCCGCGAGGTCGAGGTCCTGCGACTGGTGGCCGAGGGGCAGTCGAACAAGGCCATCGGGGTCTCGATGGGCCTCTCCGCCCTGACGGTCAAGAGCCACCTGGCCCGCATCGCGCGGAAGTTGGGGACCGGTGACCGTGCCGGCATGGTGGCCGTGGCGCTGCGGACCGGCATCATCCACTGACCCCGCCGATGTGGTACGGCGTACGCACACAGTTACCCTGGTGGGGTGACCGACGCCCCGCAGACCGACGCCCAGGCCCCGACCCCGCCCGCGCCGACCTCCGGCCCCGCGCCGGTGCCCTTGCTGGCCCCCCGGGAGGGGGTCCCCGAGGTGGTGGCGGAACCCGACGGCCTGTCGGCCGTGGTAGCGACCTTCGCCGCCGGCACCGGACCGGTGGCGGTCGACGCGGAGCGCGCCTCGGGCTACCGGTACGGCCAACGCGCCTACCTGGTGCAGCTGCGCCGCGAGGGCGCGGGCACCGCGCTGGTGGACCCGATCGGCTGCGGTGACCTCTCCTCCCTGGGCGAGGCGCTGGCGGACACCGAGTGGGTGCTGCACGCGGCCTCGCAGGACCTCCCGTGCCTGCGCGACATAGGCATGACGCCCGCGACGCTCTTCGACACCGAACTGGCGGGACGGCTCGCCGGCTTCGCCAGGGTCGGACTCGGGGTCATGGTGGAGGCGGTACTGGGCTACCAGCTGGAGAAGGGCCACTCCGCCGTGGACTGGTCGACGCGTCCGCTGCCCGAGCCCTGGTTGCGGTACGCCGCTCTGGACGTGGAACTGCTGGTCGACCTGCGGGACGCACTGGAGGCGGAGCTGCGCGACCAGGGGAAGCTGGAATGGGCGCTGGAGGAGTTCGCGGCGATCGCGGCGGCCCCGCCGCCACCGCCGCGCAAGGACCCGTGGCGTCGGACCTCCGGCATGCACAAGGTGCGGCGGCGCCGGCAGATGGCGGCGGTGCGCGAGCTGTGGACCTCCCGCGACGAGCTGGCCCGCGAGCGGGACCTCTCCCCCGGCAAGGTCCTCCCCGACGCGGCGATCGTGGCCGCGGCGCTGGCGATGCCGGCCGACGCCCGCGCCATGGCGGCGCTCCCCGGCTTCGGCCACCGCGTCAACCGGCGGATGCTGGCGCGCTGGCAGGCCGCGGTCGACCTGGCCCGGGAGCTGCCGGAACGCGACCTCCCGCAGCCGGGGCAGGGCGTCACCGGCCCGCCCCCGCCGCGCGCCTGGGCGGACAAGGACCCCGTCGCGGCGGCCCGGCTGACGGCGGCGCGCAAGAGTTCGTGATCGTTGTCGAGTCCCGTGCGAGGGCTGCTCGTGGTGACTGCCATGGCTCCATCATGGCGTGCATATGCCGATCGCGTGGTC
>NZ_JAAVJC010000185.1 GCF_012033785.1 Streptomyces bohaiensis | reverse complement strand
GGCGTCGCCGCCGGGGGAGCCGGCGCCGGCACCTCCACCGGGGTGCGACGGCCGGCCGAGGCCGTCGGGCGGCCCACCGGCGGGAGCGGGACACCCAGCAGCGACGCGAGGTAGCGGCGCCACAGCGGTCGGCCCGCAGTGTGCCGCTCGTGGCGAGCCCCGGGGTGCGGGCCGAGAAGCGCGGAACGGAACCTCGCCGCCCGGGAGGCGGTCACGGGCGGACCTCGCTCTCGGCCACCACCGCGGCCGGCGGTCCCTGGACCGCCTCCCGGACACCGGCACTCGTTCCGAGTTGCCGCAGCAGTGCCGGGGCGGAGACACCCACCGCGATCGCCGCAGCGAAACCGACGACCTGGTTGTGGAAGAGCAGACCCGCAGCCGCGCCCAGCACCACGAGACTGGCCGCGGCGAGCGCGTCCGCCGGGGGGTCGGTGTACCGCGCCAGCGGCACCAGCGGCTCGCCCCGCTCCCGGGCCCCGCGTCGGGCCGACCGCCAGGCCGCGATGCGGCTGTGCAGCACCAGCAGTTCGGTGAGCGCGCCGCCCACCGCGCCGAGCGCCATCGCCAGGTACCAGACCATCGTGCGTCTCCCCTCAGCTGCCGGGGCGTCACCGATCACGCCGTACCAGGAGGGTGCCCACCCTCGGCTCCCCGTAGTGCCGGCCGCGCCGGGCAGCCACCCCTCGGAGCGCACGGCCCGCCCTCGCCCGCTCCGGCGCGCGTGCGGGCGCTCCGGCCACCGCCGGAGCGCGGGAGCCCGTCGCGGCACCGCGCTTCCCGGCGACGGGCCCCGGGCGGGCCCTGGCTACAGCGCCTCGACCTCCCCGAGCGACGGGAAGGAGCGCTGCGCGCCCTCCCGGGTCACCGCCGCCGCGCCCACCCGCACCGCGAACCGCGCCGCGGCCACCAGTTCCTCGCCCCTGGCGAGCCGCCACGCCAGCGCCGCGGTGAACGCGTCGCCGGCGCCGGTGGTGTCGACGGCGCGCACCGCCGGGCTGTCCACCCGCTCGGTGCCCTCGGCCGTCGCCACCAGGGCGCCCCGGGCACCGAGCGTCACCACCACCGAGCGCGGGCCCAGGGAGAGCAGCGCCGTCGCCTGCTCGGCGACCAAGGAGTCGGCGACGCCTTCGCCGTCCCCGGCCTCCTCCCGGGCCCGTGCCGCGCCCCCGTCATCGGAGCCGGCCAACAGGAACCGCGCCTCGTGCTCGTTGACCACCAGCGGATCGCAGACGCGCAGGACCTCCGCGGGCAGCACCGCGGGCGGCGAGGGGTTCAGTACCAGCCGGCTCGTCGGCGGCAGCCGCCGCGCCACCTCGGCGACCGTCTCCAGGGGGATCTCCAACTGGGTGGAGACCACGGCGGCCCGACGGAGCAGCTCCTGAGCTGCCGTCACATCCGCCGGGGTGAGGCGGGCGTTGGCGCCCGGAGCCACGACGATGCTGTTGTCGCCGGAGGGGTCCACCGTGATCAGCGCGACCCCGGTCGGGGCGGCGCCGCCGAGCACCGCCCGGGTGTCCGCGCCCGCCTCGCGCAGCGACTGCCGCAGCAGCGCACCGTGCGCGTCGTCGCCCACCCGGGCGATCGAGGTGGCACGCGGGTTCACGGGCCGGCCGGTGGGACCGGCTCCGGCGATCGTCGCGTCACTGGACCGGGCCGCGGAGACGCTGCGCTCGGCCGCGACGGAGTTCGCGGGCGCGGATCTGCGCGACGCCCTCGGGGACTCCCCCTCACTGGCCGGGGTGCGCTGGGACTCCGCCACGCGGTGGCCGGACGAGGGCTGGGCCGGGCGGATGCGGCTGGCTTCGGCGGAGGACCCGCCCGGATCGGGGAGCTTCGTGGTGCTGCCGGAGTGGCGGGGAGCGGGGGCGCCCTCCCCCACCGGATGACCGGCGAAGCGCCACCGCGTGGCCGCGTGGGTGCGCGGTGGCGGACGCCGTGCGGGAGAACATCCGGGTGCCCGCCGACCGGCCCGCGACGACGCGGCCGGCGCGCCGTCGGGACGTCGCGGATCGGCCGGGTTCCGGTCGTCCGGGCGGAGACCGGAGCGGGCCCGGGCGGCTTCAGCCCGTGGTTCCGGGCGCGCCACGCGACCAGGCGCGCGGCGCCCGCCAGTTGTAGCGCAGCGCCAGGAGCCGGATGGCGAAGGCGGTCAGCGCCGCGGCCGTCATGGTCCAGTTGTTGAGCGCGTCGAACCGCAGCAGCAGCGCGACGGCGCTCGCCCCCACGATGGCCGGGACGGCGTAGATCTCCCGGTCGCGCCGCAGCAGCGAGGGCACCTCGTTGGCGAGCACGTCACGCACCACGCCGCCGCCGGCGGCGGTGGCGAGTCCGAGCGCGGCGCTGCCCACGGTGCCGAGTCCGTACTCGTACGCCTTGACCGTCCCGACGACGCAGAAGAACCCGAGCCCGGCCGCGTCGAACACCTGCACCGCCCGGTCGATGCGACCGAGTTCCGGGTGCAGGAAGATGACGGTCACCGTGGTGACCAGGGGCGTGAGGAAGTACCCGGGGTCGCTGAACGCCGCGGGGACGGCACCGATCACCAGGTCGCGGAAGATCCCACCGCCGAGACCGGTGGCGAAGGCCAGGACGGCGATGCCGAAGACGTCGAAGTTCTTGCGCACCGCGAGGAGGGCGCCCGAGATGGCGAAGACGAAGATGCCGCCGAGGTCGAGGTAGCGCTGCAGCGAGGGGTCGAGAAGGTCCACCCGGGCATTGTTGCCCCTGCCTGCTGTTCTGCCCGCACCGGCCGGCCGCAGCGCCGGCCCGTCGGCAGCGGGGCGCGGAGGCGCGGAGGCGCAGCAGCGGGGCGGGGCGGGGCGACGGTCCGACGGTCCGACGGTCCGACGGATGAGAAAAGCCTCCCCGGCGAGAAGACCTCGAGCCGGGAAGGCTTGTGTGAACGTCACATTACCACGGTTCAACCGTCGTCCCGCTCACCGCGACGCGGTACCGCTTCCGACACCGCGTCCGACGCCGCGCCGGAGCCGGCAGGGGCCGTGACCGGGGCCCAGGAGGGGTCGTTGAAGCGGTCATGAGACCGATCCGGACCGCCGCGGGCGTCGTCACCCTCCTCTGCGCGGTGGCACTGTCGCCGACGCAGACCGCCACCGCCCAGGAGGCCATGGCCTCCTCCTCCCGCCCGGTGCCGGTGGGCGATCCGCGGGGCCCGGCCACCGGGGAGGCCGCGAGCTGCCTGATCGCCGTGGACGGCCCGGACCGCCCGCTCCTCGTGCTGTCCGAGCGCGCCGACCGGCGCTGCCCCGCACCGCACGTCATCGCGCACAGCTGACCGGCGCCCGGGCCCGTCGCACCCGGGTCGGGCGGAGCGCCGGCCGGCCGCGGGAGGGTGCCGCGCGTTACTGCAATCGGGCGGTGGACCGGCGAGGGAGCCGCCATCGGCCGCGTCGGCCGGACACCCGTCGGCAACCCCCGCCCTAGCGTGACGGGATGCGAGTTCTCGTCACCGGCGGTGCCGGTTTCATCGGGTCCCATGTGGTCGACGCCCTCCGGGCGCACGGGTGCGATCCCGTCGTGCTGGACGTGCGGACCGATCCCGCACAGGACGTGCGGGATCCGGAGGTGGTGGCGAAGGCGCTGGTCGGTGTCGACGCCGTCTGCCACCAGGCGGCGATGGTGGGGCTGAGCTCCCGCTTCGGCGACGCCCCGGCGTACGTCTCGCACAACGACGTCGGGACGGCGGTCCTGCTCGCGGAGATGGCCGAGGCAGGCGTCGGGCACCTGGTGCTGGCCGGGTCGATGGTGGTCTACGGCGAGGGGCGCTACCGGTGTTCCCGGCACGGGGTGGTCCGCCCGGGTCCGCGGTTGGTGGCCGATCTCGACGCGGGCCGGTTCGAGCCGCCGTGCCCGCGGTGCGGCGAGGCGCTCGCTCCCGAACTCGTGGGCGAGGACGCGCCGGTGGACCCCCGGAACGTCTACGCCTGCACCAAGCTCACGCAGGAGCACCTGGCCGCCTCGTGGGCCCGGGCGACCGGTGGCTCGGCCGTCGCGCTGCGGTACCACAACGTCTACGGTCCGCGGATGCCGAAGGACACCCCCTACGCGGGCGTCGCCTCGTTCTTCCGTTCGGCACTGGCGCGGGGCGAGGCGCCGCGCGTCTTCGAGGACGGCGGGCAGCGCCGGGACTTCGTGCACGTCCGGGATGTCGCCGAGGCCAACGTCGCCGCGCTGCTCGCCGAGGGGCGTCCGGGCGCGCTCCGCAGCTACAACACCGGGAGCGGCGACCCCCGCACCGTCGGCGAGGCCGCGCTCGCGCTCGCGACCGCCCACGGCGGCCCGGCCCCCGTGGTCACAGGGGAGTACCGGCTCGGGGACGTCCGGCACGTCACCGCCGACTCCTCGCTGCTCCGCGCCGAACTGGGTTGGTCGCCGACGGTCCGGTTCGAGGACGGGATGCGGGAGTTCGCCTCGGCTCCGCTGCGCGGCGAGTGAGCCGCCCGGCCGAGCGGCACCTCCCGTACGGCTCGAAGGCAGGGCACGGAGGGTGACGCCACACGGTGCACCCCTCACCGCAATTGCCGGATTTGCCCGCAAAGCACCTTTAGGGTGAGGGAATGGCAAGCCTCCCCACCTCCCCGGTGGCCGACGTCGTCCTGCCGTGCCTGGACGAGGCGGCCGCCCTGCCCTGGGTCCTGAAACGGATCCCACCCGGGTGGCGCGCGATCGTCGTCGACAACGGGTCGACCGACGGCTCCGCCGACATCGCCCGCTCGCTGGGCGCGACCGTCGTCCACGAGTCCCGGCGGGGCTTCGGCGCCGCCTGTCACGCCGGGCTCACGGCCGCCACCGCCGACATCGTCTGCTTCTGCGACTGCGACGCCTCGCTCGATCCGGCCCGACTCGTCCCGTTCGTGGCGGAGGTCTCCCGCGGCGCCGCCGACCTCGTTCTGGGGCGGCGGCGTCCTCGCACCCACCGCGCCTGGCCGGTGCACGCCCGCGTCGGCAACGCCGCGCTCGCACGGATGGTCCGCCGACGCACCGGCGTCGCGCTCCACGACATCGGACCGCTGCGGGCGGCCCGGCGCGAAGCCCTGCTCGGCCTGGAGCTCGCTGACCGACGCAGCGGCTACCCGCTGCAGATGGTGGTCAGGGCGGCGGAGGCGGGATGGCGGATCACGGAGCACCCCGTGCCGTACCTCCCCCGCACCGGCACCTCGAAGGTGACGGGCACCTGGCGCGGGACCTGGCAGGCCGTCAGGGACATGCGAGCGGTGCTCGCCGCCACACCGGTGTCCGCAGCGGACGAAAGGACCCGCCTGTGACCACGCTCCTCGTCATCGCCAAGGAACCCCGCCCCGGACGGGTGAAGACCCGTCTCACCCCGCCGTTCACCCCCGAGGAGGCCGCCTCGCTGGCGCGGGCGGCACTCGCCGACACGCTGGACGCCGTGGCCCGCACCCCCGCTGACCGGCGGGTGCTGGTCCTGGACGGCTCGCCCGGCGACTGGCTGCCCGCCGGCTTCGAGGTGGTACCGCAATGCGCGGGCGGGCTCGACCAGCGGCTGGCCGCCGCTTTCTCCGGCTGTGACGGCCCCGCGCTCCTGGTCGGCATGGACACCCCGCAGGTGACGCCCGAACTGCTGACCGTCTCCTTCGACGCCTGCGACGCCTGGCT
The DNA here is from genome assembly GCF_012033785.1 of Streptomyces bohaiensis. Lineage (GTDB taxonomy): Bacteria > Actinomycetota > Actinomycetes > Streptomycetales > Streptomycetaceae > Streptomyces > Streptomyces bohaiensis. The sequence continues at coordinate 3,908 of NZ_JAAVJC010000185.1, read as the reverse complement.
GGGCGACGCGACCGACGGCGGGTTCTGGGCGCTCGGCCTGAAACGGCCGGACCCGGCCCTGCTGGCGGGCGTGCCGATGTCGACACCGCACACCGGCCGGGCCCAGCGCGAACGCCTCCGCGCCGCCGGGCTGCGGGTGGGCGAGCTGCCCCCGCTGACCGACGTGGACGAGGCCCCGGACGCCGAGATCGTGGCGGCGGCCGCCCCGCGCGGCCGCTTCGCCGCGGAACTGCTCCGGCTGAAGGCGGGCGCCACGCGATGAGCACCTCCCACGAGACCGCCACTCCCCCGGCCCCGGTCCGGTGCTGGTCCAGCGAGCCCTACGCCGACGCCCTGCGCGACGGACGGGGCCCGCTCTACCTGCGCCGGGGCGACGGTTGGCTGCTGCACCTGGACGTCGAGCGCTGGTGCGGCGGCCCCGACGAGGCGGACCGCTCGGTCCTTGCCCGTTGCGAAGGCCCCGTGCTCGACGTCGGCTGCGGGCCGGGACGCCTGGTGGCGGCCCTGTCCGCCGGCGGTCGGGACGCGCTCGGCATCGACATCAGCACGGCAGCGGTCGACCACACCACCGCACTGGGTGCGCCCGCGCTGCGGCACTCGGTGTTCGACCCGCTGCCCCGGGAGGGTCGCTGGCGGACCGCACTCGTCATCGACGGCAACATCGGTATCGGCGGTGATCCCGGCGCCCTGCTGGAACGTCTGGGCGGCGTGCTGGCGCCGGGCGGCCTGCTCATCGCCGAGACGGCGCCGGTGGACGTCGACGAGCGCGCCGAGGTGCGCCTGGTACGCGACCCGGACGGCAGTGGCGGCAGCGGGTCGGCGTTCCCCTGGGCGCGGCTGGGAACGGCTGCGCTGCTCCGCCACGCGCGGCCCGGCTGGTCGGCGACCGATCAGTGGTCGGTCGGCGGACGCTGCTTCGCCGCCCTCCGCAACCGCACCAGGAGCGCGGCGCCGGAGAGAGCGAAGAGCGCCGCGGTGATGAGCAGCCAGCGCTGGGCGAAGCCGCTGCCGGACAAGCCCGTCACCTCCGCGTAGCGCTCCGCCACCCGACCGCTGATCAGGGGGAACCAGAGCAGCAGCAACAGCCCCGACAGCGCGGCCGGCACCCGGACGTGCACGACGGCCTCTCGCCACCCGAGCGCCGCGCACGCCCGGGTGGCGGCACGGTCGAGCGCCGAGTACAGCGGCAGCAGCACGAGGTCGTGGAGGAAGGCGGCGCCCACCACCCACAGCAGGATCATGAACCAGTCGCCCTCCAGCAGCCGGACCCCGGCGTAGCCGGTGAGCGCGAAGGAACAGCCCAGCAGGACCAGTACCACCGGGCTGCCGGTCGCGGCACGGAGGGAACGCCGGCCGGTCACCGGTCACCGCCGTCCCGCGCCGAGAGCTGCCGGAACTCCATCCGGGCGACCCACTTGGTGTTGAGCACGCCGGGCGCCGCCGGGACGATCACCCGAGCGGGGAACCCGTGGTCCGGGGTGAGGGGGGCGCCGTTGACCTCGAGGGCGAGCAGCGACCGCGGGTCCGCGACCTGGTTGGCCCGCAGCGCCGCGCGGCGGAACGCGCCGGACCGCTGGAGCGAGGTGACCAGCACGTCCGGGACGCTCCCCTCCTCGTGGCCGGCGAGGCCGGCGAGATCACGCAGTCGGACGCCGCGCCACCGCTGGTCGGAGGTGGACCACCCCTCGACGCAGGCGATGGGCAGCGCCGCCGTGTGCTGCGGCAGGGCGGCGAGGTCGGACCTGCTCAGGCGCACCGTCCCGGCGGGGCCCACCAGCGCCAGGCGCCAGACCTCGGCGGCGGTCTCCTCGGGGGTGACGCCGACGGAGGCGGCGGTCTTGTTGATCTGGAACCCGCCCGGACCGTCGCCGGGTTCGGCCCAGCCGTGCGGGGCGAGCAGCGCGGTGGCCCGGAGCGGACCGTCGAAGCTGCGGCCCGCGGTGGTGCCGAGGAGCAGCAGGGAGCCGGCTCCGACGAACCACAGGGCGCCTCGGCGGGAGGTGGTGGGCGCGGCGGGCCGGAGGGCGTCCGATGCGCCGGCGTCCGACGCACCGGGATCCGACGCACCGGAGTCCGCCCCGCCCTCGGGCGGGCCTCCGCGCCGGCGCACGGCGCGGAGGGCGGCCGGGAGCCGGAGGGCGACGTGCAGGGCGAGCGCGGCGACGAACACCCACGCGCCGTAGAAGTGCAGGCGGTAGAAGGAGCCGGGGAAGAGGTAGTCGAGCTGGATGTTGAGGATGCCGGTGGCGAAGACGAACAGCCCACCGCCGACCAGCGCCAGCAGCGAGAGCCGCTCCAGGGCGCGCGCGAGGGTCCGGGCCGGCGGGACCGCGAAGAGCCGCGGGATCACGGACCAGAGCTTGGCCAGCAGCACCGGCACCAGAGTGATCCCGAGCGTGACGTGCACGCCCTGGGTCAGCCGGTACAGCCAGTGGGGGTCGGTCGGCCAGGGGAAGAGGTAGCCGCCGAGGAGCCCCTTGTCAGGGGTCTGGTCGTTGACCGGCGACAGGTCGGGGTTGTACGCGGCGTAGGAGAGCAGTCCGGTGGCGAACACCACCGGGATGCCGACCAGCAGCGCCAGGCCGAGCAACGAGGTGAACCGGGTGCCCCGCACCGGGCTGCGCCAGAAGGTGGGGGAACTCGGAAGCGTGAGGTCGCGCATGACGCGACGCTATGTCCGGGATGCCCCACGAACGGGGGTGCCACCCGCGGCAAACGGCTGACGTCCGCGTGCGCGGCGGGGCGCCCGGCCGGCGCGGGCCTAGCGTGCTCGGATGACCCGTTGCCTGAAGCGAGACCTGGTGGCGGCGTCGGCCGCGGCCGTGCTCGTCGCCGTCACCGTCCTCGTGGGCCATCGGATCCAGCGTGAGGACGGCACCCTGCACGTGAACTGGCCCCCGCTGTCGGCCGTGTGGGAACCCCACCTCGGCCCGGGGACGGTACCGGCCGTGGTGCTGGCGGTGGCCGTGGTGCTGTGGGGGCCGGTCGTCGCGGCCCGGGCACGGTGGGGGGCGGTGCCCCTGGCGGCCTGGGGTGCGGCGACGGCGTGGACGTGGGCGCTGGCCCTGGTGGACGGCTGGCGGCGCGGCGTGGTGGAACGCATGGAGAACCGCCACGAGTACCTCGCGGCGGTCGACCGGTTCACCGATGTCCCGGCGGCGCTGCGGGGGTTCACCGACCACATCCTCATCGACGCACCGGACAACTGGCCGACGCACGTGGCCGGGCACCCGCCGGGCGCCACGCTGACCTTCGTCCTGCTGGACCGGGTCGGGCTGTCCGGAGGCGGCTGGGCGGGGGCGTTCTGCATCGTGGCCGGTGCGTCGGCCTGCGCCGCCGTGCTGGTGGCGGTGCGAGCGCTCGCCGGTGAGCCGCTCGCTCGCCGCGCGGCACCGTTCCTGGTGCTCCTCCCGGGCGCGGTGTGGATGGGCACGTCCGCGGACGCGTACTTCACGGCGGTCGCCGCGTGGGCCGTGGCACTCCTCGCGTTGGCGGTCACCGGGAGGTCGGTGTGGTGGGCGGCGGGTGCGGGGCTGCTGTTCGGCTGGGCGTGCCAGCTCTCCTACGGACTGGTCCTGCTGGGGGTGCTCGGGATGGGGGTGCTGCTGTTGGGGGCGCGGACCGTGCGCGAGCGGCCGGTCGTGGTGGTGCTGCTGCTCGCGGGGGCCGCGGTGGCGCCGGTGGCGTTCGCGCTGCTGGGCTTCGACTGGTGGGAGGCGTACCGCTTGCTGGTGGAGCGGTACCACCAGGGCGCGGGGGGCGTAAGGCCCTACGGCTACTGGGTGTGGGCCAACCTGGCGTGCGCCGTGCTGGTGGTGGGGCCGGCGACGGTGGCGGGGCTGCGGCGTTCGGCAGCGGCGGTGTGGCGGGAGCGGCACGGGCGGCGCGGCGCCGGGCCGGGGGGCGGC
>NZ_JAAVJC010000184.1 GCF_012033785.1 Streptomyces bohaiensis | reverse complement strand
CACCCCGGTGATCGCCGCAGCGGTCGGCGGGTTGCCCGTGGCCGTCCGGGACACCGTCACCGGCTACCTGGTGCAGGGTCACCAACCCGCCCTGTTCGCCGAGGCCGGTCGCCAGCAGCAGGTTCCGCAGCGCGACGGGCAGCTGGTCGGTCGTCCCGGTCGCGAGCGTGCCGACGGCGCAGACCGCCGCGCCGGCCGCGGCTGCGGCCGCCAGATGCCGGGCGAGGACGCCCCGGCGCGACCGCGCGGCGTGCTCCGAGAAGTCCCGCATCCCGTCCTCCGCCGAGAGGACGACCACGACGGCCACCAGGACGGGCAGCGCCTGGGCGGCTGCCACGGGGATGCCGGCACCGCCGCCCAGATGCGGCAGCACGACGAGGCGGTCCCCCCACCACAGCCAGCCGGCCGCACAGCCCGCCAGCAGCGCGAGCGGCAGCGCGACGCCGTGGGCCCGGAGGTGCCGCCATGCTGCGGCGCGGCGATGGCCCCGCTGCCGACCCCCGCCGTTCTCCGGTTGCCCGCCCGCCCGCCGCGAGCGGACCGGCAGCCCCCGCCCGGCGGTGCTCAGCACGGCACGGCCGCCAGCTCGGCCTTCCACGCCCGCGCCCGGACGGTCTGCTCGGCGTGCGGCAGCGCCAGCACCCGCAGCACCTCGTCGGTGCGGTCCACCGCCTCCCCCGACGAGAAGCCCCCGCGCTTCGGCGGCCGGTCGGTGTCGAGCGCCCGCAGCTCCAGCCACAGCGTCAACGCGTCCTGCACCGCCCACTCCTGCGGGCCCCAGCGTTCGCAGAGCGGCAGCGCCGCCACGACCGAGTCCGACGCCATGGTCCGTGCCAGGTCCGCCCTCCCGTAATCGAGGGAGAACCCCTGCCCCGCGGCGCCCGCCCGGGGCAGTCCCACCTCCCGATGGGCGACCCCGGCCGGGACCACGCCCTCGCCCGCCGTCGCCAGTCGCCCGGACATGTCGACCGCGGCGGGCAGCCGGTGCGCGTGCTCCGGCCAGACGCAGACCTCGCCGTCGCCGGCCGTGTCGCAGACGGCGTCGGTGGAGGTGCGGGCCGTGTGGAAGCCCGCCCCCGCCCCCGACGGCATGACGAGGAGCCCCAGCAGCAGCGCCGCTGCCGCCGCCGGTGCGGCGAGCGGCAGCGCCCGTAGCGGCCGCCGCCCCGCGGGTCGCGGGTCGTTCCGCACGCCGGTGAGGAGCACGACGGCGGTGACGGCCAGCGCGACCAGCGCCAACCGCCACACCAGGTGCGTCGCGGAGAGCCGCTGGTCCACCCCCTGGTAGCCGATGGTCGCCGTCAGCGGCGACTGCTCCGCCAGCATCACAAAGAACAGCAGGTAGCCGCCGACGGTGGCGAGCACGGGCGTGTAGCGGGTCGGCAGCAGCCGGCCCAGGACATGTCCGATGGCGGCGGCGAGCACCACCCCCGCCAGCCCGAACAGCGGGTACTCCGGCCAGGGCGCGCCCGGCAGCCGCGCCGCCAGCGCGGCGCCCGAGATCACGGCCACCGCGGTGAGATGGGCGGCGGCCAGCCACGTCGCGTCGGCCGCGTTGACGGTTGCGCGCCTTTCCACGCTCGCCTCGGGTCAGGAGTCCCCCACGTGCCGAACATGTCCCGGCTCTCGCGCCGTCGCCGCGCGAGCCGGCACCCCCGCCGGGTGGCTGTCCTCAGCGTCCACACCTCCCCGCTGCACCAGCCGGGCACCGGCGACGCCGGCGGCATGAACGTGTACATCGTCGAGCTGGCCAAGCAGCTCGCGGACCTCGGCACCGAGGTCGAGATCTTCACCCGCGCCACCGCCGGCGCGCTGGCGCCGACCGTGGAACTGGCGCCCGGTGTCCTGGTGCGGCACATCGACGCCGGACCGTACGAGGGGCTGAAGAAGGAGGACCTCCCCGCCCAGCTGTGCGCCTTCACCCACGGCGTCATGCAGGCGTGGGCGGGCCACCGCCCCGGGCACTACGAACTCGTCCACTCCCACTACTGGTTGTCCGGCCACGTCGGCTGGCTCGCCGCCGACCGCTGGGGCGTGCCGCTGGTGCACACCATGCACACCATGGCCAAGGTCAAGAACGCGGCGCTCGCCGCGGGCGACACCCCCGAGCCCGCCGCCCGCATCATCGGCGAGCAGCAGGTCGTGGACGCCGCCGACCGGCTGATCGCCAACACCGCCGGCGAGGCGGCGGAACTGGTCGAGCACTACGGCGCCGACCCGCTGCGAACCGCGGTCGTCCACCCCGGCGTCAACCTCGAACGGTTCCGCCCCGCCGACGGCCGCGCTGCCGCCCGGCAGCGGCTGGGACTGCCGCAGGACGCGGTGATCCCGCTGTTCGCCGGTCGGATACAACCTCTCAAGGCCCCCGACCTGCTGCTGCGGGCTGTCGCCGAACTCGTCGACGAACAGCCGGAGTTGCGGTCGCGGCTGCTCGTGCCCGTGGTCGGTGGCCCCTCCGGCAGCGGCCTGGCCCGCCCCGAGCGGCTCCACAAGCTGGCCGGCCAGCTCGGCATCAGCGACATCGTGCGGTTCCGACCGCCGGTCGATCAGCAGGAGTTGGCCGACTGGTACCGCGCGGCGAGCGTCCTGGTGATGCCGTCCTACAGCGAGTCGTTCGGCCTGGTCGCGGTGGAGGCGCAGGCGTGCGGCACCCCGGTGATCGCCGCAGCGGTCGGCGGGTTGCCCGTGGCCGTCCGGGACACCGTCACCGGCTACCTGGTGCAGGGTCACCAACCCGCCCTGTTCGCCGAGGCGTTGCGTCGCTTCACCGACGACCCCGGACGTTCCGCCGTCATGGGGGAGGCCGCGACCCGGCACGCCCGCGGCTTCGGTTGGGGCGCCGCGGCCGCCGCCACCGCCGAGGTCTACAGCGACGCCATCGCCGGGCACCGCTTCGCCGACCACACCGCGCACGCCGCGCGCGGCGGTGCGGTCACCCGGCGCGGCGGGCTCCGCATCGCGCGCTGACGTCCCACCGGCCGAGCAGCACGAGCCGGACCGCCGGCACCGGCCCGCAGCCACGGGCCGGTGCCCGGCACCGGCCGCGCCCGGCGAGCCGACCCCGACCACTCCGCCGCTGTGACGCGCACGACCTAGGATCGGTGCCATGGCAGCAGACGACCAGGAGACGGCGGCCCGGCGGACCATCGAGACCGCGCTCGCGGCCCTGGCCGCGCCCGACGACGGACAGCAGGCGGAACCCGGCGGCGACGAGGCCGCCATCAGCTGGGAGAGCCCGTCACCGGGCCACTACGTCGTCACCCTGCCCGGCACCCGCAAGCTCTCCACCACCTGCTCCCTGAAGGTGGGCCGCCACTCCCTCTCGGTGAACGCGTTCGTGATCCGGCGCCCCGACGAGAACCATGCCGAGGTGCACCGCTGGCTGCTGGAGCGCAACGCGCGGCTCTTCGGCGTCGCCTACGCCGTCGACCCGCTCGGCGACATCTACCTCGCGGGCCGGCTGCCGCTGGCCGCCGTCACGGCCGAGGAGCTCGACCGACTGCTCGGCGCCGTGCTGGAGCAGGCCGACGGCTCCTTCAACACGCTGCTGGAGAAGGGGTTCACCTCCGCGATCCGCAAGGAGTACGCGTGGCGGACGGCCCGGGGCGAGTCCACCCGCAACCTCGACGCGTTCCGGCACCTGACCCGCCCGGCCGAGTGACCCCGCGGCGGGCGCGAAGGCTCGCCATGAGGTCACCCGCCGGGCGTCGCCCGGACGGGCTCAGCCCCGGCCCCCGGCCTCCCCGGGGGTCGGGTCAGGAATCCGGCGCGGCAGCAGCCGCTCCGAGGCGAGCCGGGCGCGCACCAGCGGCGCCACCAGACGCATGGCGCCGCCTCGGCGCAGCGCGCCCAGCGCCGCCGCCTCGTGCGGCAGATGCCGCTGCTGCCCGTCGCGCACCAGCCGCGCCACGCGCAGCGCCGCCGTCGGGTGGGAATCGAGCGCGCTGTGCCCGTGGTCGGCCAGCGGCACCAGCGTCCCGTCGGGCACCAGCCCCACCACCCGCTCCGCCACCGAGCGCGGCGTCCGCAGCTCCCGGTCGCCGGAGACCACCGCCACCGGCCACCGGAACGCGGGCAGCGCGGCGGGCAGGTCGAACGGTTCGCCCGCGAACTCCGGGAACGAGCGCGCCAGTTCCAGGAAGCCGTGCGGGACGTCCAGTGGCAGCCCGTCCGGGTCCGGCCGGTACTTCAGCTCGCGGAACGCGATCACCCCCGCGAGGTCGAACTCCATGACGAACGGGCGCGGCGTCGTCGTCTCGGAGGCGCCGAGCTCCGCGAGCCAGCGCCAGGTCCGGTGGCCGCGCCCGGCGGCCACGGCCCGGCAGACCGCCTCCACCAGCGGCGCCCCGCCGGTCTCGTAGACCGCCTGCGCCACCGCCCCCGTCTCCGCGGGATCGACCAGCCCCCGCGCCACCAGCTCCCGCAGTCCGCGAGCGGCGTTCTCCGTCTCGGGGCGCGACCCCTCCCAGAGCCGTGCCCGCATCTCGCGCCGGGTCTCCTCGTCGTCGTGCGCGGTCAGCACCGGGGAGTCCAGCACCATCGACGCGACCCGGTCCGGGTGCCGCACGCCGAACCCCTGTGCCACATAACTGCCGTACGAGGCGCCGTAGATCACGGCCCGCTCGACACCGGCGTGGTCGAGCACCGCCGCGAGGTCGTCCACGACCGCGGTGACGGTCATCGCCGACGGCGGCAGCGGCCGCCCGTCGTCCCGCACCCGGGACAGTCCGACCCCGCGGTGCTCCATCATCACCACGTCGAACCGCTGCCGTGCCGCCCGCGCCCGCACCTGCCGGTAGAGGGTCACGGAGGCCAACCCGGGACCTCCCGGGACGAACACCACCGGGGTGGCGCCGCGCGGTCCGCTCCGCACGTAGTGGAGGTCGAACTCCTCACGCGTTCCGTCACCCACCGGCCTGCGCACCCGGTGGACACCGGCCGAGGCCGCCAGCCGCTGCCGGGTCCGCGCCTGCCGGTCGTCCGGCCGTCGCGCAGCCGGCCGCACGTCGTCGTGATCGCTCATCCTGCCCCTTCGTCCGTCCCGTCGTCGTCCCGCCCGCACCCGCCGCGGGACCCTCCCCGGGCCCTACCCGGGGACGGCCCGCTCCACCGTTCGAGCGACGCCGACGCCGACGCCGACGCCGACGCCGACGGGGACCGCGCCGCCCCGCGCCGCCCGGGCGCCGACCCATCCGCGACGCACCGGCCGACGTGGACGCCCGCGCCACCCGCCCGACCGCCCGTGGTGGGATGCTGACCGGTGTGCGGCGCGGACGCCCACACGCGGCGGCGCCCCGCCGCCCAGGTGCCCCGGGAGCCCTTCACCGTGATCGACGTCGCCGCCGCCGTGCTCTCCACCGTCCTGCTGCTGGCGGTCCTCGCCTTCGTGATCCTGCGCCCGCGCCGCTGGCCCGAGGCGGTCGCAGCGGTGCCGGCCGCCGGACTGGTCATGGCCCTCGGCGCCGTGGCGCCCGCGGAGGCCTGGTCGGAGACCCAACGGCTGGCGCCCGTCGTGGGGTTCCTCGCCGCGATCCTGCTGCTCTCCCACCTCTGCGCGAACGAGGGGCTGTTCAGCGCCGCCGGCGCGGCCGTGGCGCGACTGTGCCGGAACCGGCCGCGGCGGCTGCTGGCCGGGGTGTTCGTGCTGGCCGCCCTCACCACCGCGGTGCTCAGCCTGGACGCCACGGCCGTCCTGCTGACACCGGTCGTCATCGCCACCGCGCTGCGCGCCGGGGCCCGGCCCCGGCCGCACGTCTACGCCACCGCCCACCTGGCCAACTCGGCGTCGCTGCTGCTGCCCGTCTCCAACCTCACCAACCTGCTGGCGTTCGCCGCCAGCGGCCTCACCTTCACCCGGTTCGGCATCCTGATGGCCCCCGCGTGGCTGCTGGTGATCGCCGTCGAGTACCTGGTGTTCCGCCGCTACTTCGCCGCCGACCTGGCGGCGCGGCCCGTCCCGGTGGCGCGCGCCGAACGGGTCGCCACCCCGGTGGTCGCGCTGGTGGTGCTGGCGCTCACGCTCGTCGGCTTCGTCGCCACCTCGTTCGCGGGGCTGTCCCCGGCATGGGCAGCGTGCGCGGGCGCCGCCGTGCTGGCCGTCCGCGCGCTGCGGGCGGGCACCACGACCGTCGGCGGGCTGATCGCCGCCTGCAACCCGCTGTTCTGCCTGTTCGTGCTCGCCCTCGGGGTGGTCGTCAAGGCGGTGGTGGACAACGGGCTCGACGCCGCCGCCGGTCGGGTCCTCCCCGACGGGACGGGGCTGGCGGACCTGCTGGTGATCGCCGCTGTAGCGGCGCTGCTCGCCGCCGGCATCAACAACCTGCCCGCGACCCTCGCGCTGCTGCCCATCGTCGCCGGGGGAGGGGCGGCGCCGGTGCTGGCGGTGCTCATCGGCGTCAACCTCGGCCCCAACCTGACCTACGTGGGCTCGCTCTCCACCTTGCTGTGGCGGCGGGTGCTCCACGGCCACGACATGGACGTCTCACTGCGCGACTTCACGTGGCTGGGGGTGCTCACGGTCCCGCTCACACTCGTGGCGGCCACGACGGCGCTGTGGGGCATGCTCGAACTCGTCGGTCCCTGACCCCCGTCCGCGGGGGACCGCCATCCGCGGCGGACCCCCGTCCGCGGGGGACCGCCGGCCCATGTGTCCCGCTGTCGGGCGGCCGGCGCCCGGTCACCCCAGAACGCCGCTGTAGGCGTTGATCGCTGGCTGGCCGCCGAGATGGGCGTAGAGGACGGTGGAGTCCCGGGGGATCTCGCCCGTGCGGACCAGGTCGACCAGCCCCGCCATCGACTTCCCCTCGTAGACCGGATCGATGATCATGCCCTCCAGCGAGCCGCTCAGCCGGATGGCGTCGAGCGTGGACTGCACCGGGACGCCGTAGCGGTCGCCCGCCCAGCCCGGCAGCACGGTGATCTCCTCGTCCCGCAGCTGCCTGCCCACCCCGATCCGGTCGGCGGTGTCGCGGGCGATCCGCTCCACCTGCGCACGCGTCTCGTCGAGCTTCGCGGAGGCGTCGATCCCGATGACGCGCCGCGGGCGGTCCTGCCCCGCGAACCCGGCGATCATCCCGGCGTGGGTGCTGCCGGTGACGCTGCACACCACGATCGTGTCGAAGAAGACGCCCAGTTCGCGCTCCTGCCGGGCCACCTCCGCCGCCCAGTTGGCGAAGCCCAGCCCGCCCAGCGGATGGTCGGAGGCGCCGGCGGGGATCGCGTACGGGGTGCCGCCCGCGGCGCGCACGTCCTCCAGCGCCCGCTCCCAGCTCTCCTTGAAACCGATGCCGAACCCGGCATCCACCAACCGGACGTCGGCGCCCATCATCCGGGACAGCAGGATGTTGCCCACCCGGTCGTTGACCGGGTCCGGCCAGTCCACCCAGCTCTCCTGGACCAGCACCGCCCTCATCCCCAGCCGCGCCGCGACGGCGGCGACCTGCCGGGTGTGGTTGGACTGCACCCCGCCGATGGTCACCAGCGTGTCGGCGCCCTGCCGCAGCGCCTCCGGGACGAGGTACTCCAGCTTGCGGGTCTTGTTGCCGCCGAAGGCAAGACCGCTGTTGCAGTCCTCCCGCTTGGCCCAGATCCGGGCGCCGCCCAGGTGGTCGCTGAGGCGGTCCAGCGGATGCACCGGGCTCGGTCCGAAGAGCAGCGGATGGCGGGCGAAGTCGTCGAGTGACACGGGGGCCTCCGGAGGGGCGAGGGGCAGCGGACGGTCGGGTGCGTCGTCGGGGCGTTCGCGGGGTGCGTCGTCGGGGTGCGGCCCGGGCGGGGTCAGCCGCCCCGGGGGGCCGGGTCGGCGGACCCGGGCCGCTCCCCGGTGTCCTCCGCGGCGTCCAGCAGCGGCGCCAGCGTCGACCAGTTCTCCCGGGCGGCGGTCGCGGCGGCGTCGACCTCACCCGCCGCGCAGTGCTCGATGATCCGGTCGTGCTGCGCCACCGAGGCGCGCCCGGCCAGCGACCCGAAGCGCAGCCGCTCCAACCGCCGCAGCACCGGCGTGAACTGCTCCAGCACGGTGACCACCGCCTGGTTGGCGGCGGCCGTCACCGCCACCCCGTGGAAGGCGTCGTCCGCGGCCAGCGCCCCGTCGACGTCCGCCGCGCGGACCGCCGCGCCGAACCGGACGTTGGCCTCCCGCATCGCCGCGAGGTCGCCCTCGGCCAGATGCGGCACCGCCTCGCGGACGGCGAGCTCGTGCATGGCCGCCACGACCGCCTGGGCATGGTGCACCGCCCGCACGTCCAGCGGGCTGACCACGGTGTGCCGGCCCGGGCTGGTTCGCACCAGACCCACCAGCTCCAGCCGGCCCAGCGCCTCCCGCACCGGGGTGCGACTCACCCCCAGCCAGGCGACGAGGTCGGCGTCGTGCAGCCGCTCGCCGGGCGCGAGCGTGCCGCTGACGATGGCGTCCCTGATGGCGCGGTAGGCGTCCTCGCGCAGCAGGGATCGACGGACGAGGCCGCGGTTCTCGGGTACCGGCATGCGAAATATTGCATGCCACACCGGGTGCTCCCGTCAAGACCCGCGGGGCGGGTGTCCCGGTGCCCCGCTCGCCGCAGCCGCACCGGCCGCCCCTGCCGTCACCGCCCGCGTCGCCTGCTCGGCGCCCGCCCGTCGCCTGCCGCCGCCCCGGTCGCCGGAAACCCCGGACGGGCTCGGGGCACCGCCGCCCTGTCGCATACGCTCGGAGCATGGCCGACGCACCGTACAAACTGATTCTGCTCCGCCACGGCGAGAGCGAGTGGAACGCGAAGAACCTGTTCACCGGCTGGGTGGACGTCAACCTGACCGAGAAGGGCGAGAAGGAGGCAGTACGCGGCGGTGAGCTGCTGAAGGACGCCGGTCTGCTCCCCGACGTGGTGCACACCTCGCTCCAGAAGCGGGCCATCCGCACCGCCAACCTCGCCCTGACCGCGGCCGACCGCCCCTGGATCCCCGTCCACCGCTCCTGGCGGCTGAACGAGCGTCACTACGGCGCACTCCAGGGCAAGGACAAGGCCGCCACCCTCGCCGAGTTCGGCGAGGAGCAGTTCATGAAGTGGCGCCGCTCCTACGACACCCCGCCGCCGGAGCTGGCGGACGGCTCCGAGTGGTCGCAGAGCGACGACCCGCGCTACGCGGCCCTCCCCGGTGAGCTGCGGCCGCGCACCGAGTGCCTCAAGGACGTCGTCGCCCGCATGCTGCCCTACTGGTACGACGGCATCGTGCCGGACCTCCGCGCGGGCCGGACCGTCCTGGTCGCGGCGCACGGCAACAGCCTGCGTGCCCTGGTCAAGCACCTCGACGGCATCTCCGACGCCGACATCGTGGGGCTGAACATCCCCACCGGCATCCCGCTCTCCTACGAGCTGGACGCCGACTACCGCCCGCTCAACCCGGGCGGCACCTACCTCGACCCCGACGCCGCCGCCGACGCCATCAAGGCCGTCGCCGGGCAGGGCAAGAAGTAGCGCGAGGCGGCGGGCACGTCGGTGCGGGAGTGGCCGCGGGGCGGCAGCTCCAGTTCGCGCTGCCGGATCTCCCCGTCGCGACGGGTGGCGCGGGCCATCTGGAGCATGGG
>NZ_JAAVJC010000183.1 GCF_012033785.1 Streptomyces bohaiensis | reverse complement strand
CCCCCCCGCCGCAGGTGCGCACCGGTCGGGTGCCCACCGGTCACCGCGTCATGCGTGCGACGGGCCGGCGGTTGCGGCGCATCGGGCGTGCGAGGACCGGATGTGCCGCGACCGGGCCGGCCTCGCGTGGTGCGCCGGGTCAGGGCGCGACCTCCGCGCCGGTGGGCGGGGGCGGGGCCGCCTCGGCGCGCGCGCTCTCCTCCTCGGTCATCACGCGGGAGCGCAGCAGGAAGCGCACGCCCTCCGGGGCCTCCAGCGAGAACCCGCTGCCGCGGCCCGCCACCACATCCACCGTGAGCACGGTGTGCTTCCAGTAGGCGTACTGGTCGGCGCTCATCCAGAAGGGCGTGCCGTCGGGCAGCGTCTCCAGCAGGACGTCGGAGGCACCGACGCGGAACTCGCCGCGCGGGTAGCACATGGGCGAACTGCCGTCGCAGCACCCGCCCGACTGGTGGAACATCAGCGGGCCGTGGGTCTCGGCGAGTCGGGCCACCAACCGGGCGCCCTCGTCGGTGAGTCGGACCCGCTCCGGTGGGGCGTCCGCCGCTGTGTCGGCGGCGGGCGTCCCGGCGGGCGGGGGCAGCGCCCCGCCCTCGGACTCGAAGTCGCCGGTCGGGGTCGTCATCAGAAGAACCCGTCCCGGTTGGTCGAGTAGCTCACCAGCAGGTTCTTGGTCTGCTGGTAGTGGTCGAGCATCATCTTGTGGTTCTCACGGCCCATGCCGGACTTCTTGTAGCCGCCGAACGCGGCGTGTGCCGGGTAGGCGTGGTAGCAGTTGGTCCACACCCGGCCCGCCTTGATCTCGCGGCCCAGCCGGTAGGCGTTGTTGCCGTCGCGGGTCCACAGGCCGGCTCCCAGCCCGTACAGCGTGTCGTTGGCGATCGTCAGCGCCTCGTCGACGGAGTCGAAGGTCGTCACGGAGACCACCGGGCCGAAGATCTCCTCCTGGAAGACCCGCATGTCGTTGGTGCCGCGGAAGATGGTGGGCTCCACGTAGTAGCCGCCGTCGAGCCCCTCGACGGTGCGGGCGTTGCCGCCGGTGAGGATCTCCGCTCCCTCCTGCCGTCCGATGTCGAGGTAGGAGAGGATCTTCTCCAGCTGGTCGTTGCTGGCCTGCGCGCCGATCATCGTCGCGGGGTCCAGCGGGTCGCCCGCGACGATGGCCTCGGTCCGCGCGATGCAGCGCTCCATGAAGGCGTCGTGGATGCGGGAGCTGACCAGGGCCCGGGAGGGGCAGGTGCAGACCTCGCCCTGATTGAGGGCGAACATCACGAACCCCTCGACCGCCTTGTCGAGGTAGTCGTCGTCGGCGGCGGTGACGTCGTCCAGGAAGATGTTGGGGCTCTTGCCGCCGAGTTCCAGCGTGACGGGGATGATGTTCTCGCTGGCGTACTGCATGATCAGGCGACCGGTCGTCGTCTCACCGGTGAAGGCGACCTTCGCCACGCGCGGGCTGGAGGCCAGCGGTCGCCCCGTCTCCGTCCCGAAGCCGTTGACGACGTTGACCACGCCGGGCGGCAGCAGGTCGGCGATCAGCTCCATCACCAGCAGCAGGCTGGCCGGGGTCTGCTCGGCGGGTTTGATGACGACGCAGTTGCCGGCGGCGAGCGCGGGCGCGAGCTTCCAGGTCGCCATGAGGATCGGGAAGTTCCACGGGATGATCTGGCCGACGACGCCCAGCGGCTCGTGGAAGTGGTACGCGACGGTGTCGCGGTCGATCTCCCCGATGCTGCCCTCCTGCGCGCGGATGACCCCGGCGAAGTAGCGGAAGTGGTCGACCGCCAGCGGCAGGTCGGCGCCGAGGGTCTCCCGGACCGGCTTGCCGTTCTCCCAGGTCTCGGCGACGGCGAGCCTCTCCAGGTTCTCCTCGATGCGGTCGGCGATGCGGTTGAGGACCCGCGACCGCTCCGCGACCGAGGTGCGGCCCCAGGCCGGGGCGGCGGCGTGCGCGGCGTCCAGCGCCAGCTCCACGTCCTCGGCGGTGGAGCGCGCCACCCGGCAGAAAGTGCGTCCCGTGAGGGGGCTGGGGTTGTCGAAGTACTGCTCCTTCACCGGGGCGACCCACGCGCCGCCGATGAAGTTCTCGTACTGCTTCTCGTAGCTGACGATGCTGCCCTCGGTCCCGGGCTGTGCGTACACCATGGAAGGTCTCCCTCGGCACGGTCCGTCTGCGGTACGGCGGCGCGGCGACAGTCCGGGCCGTCCCACCGCCGTCCGCCGAGGGTGCCCGGCACTGGTTGGCGCGGGGTTGGCTCGCAGGTCAGCGGCGGTGACGCGCGTCACCGCCGCGGGGACGCGGCGGCGCGGGGCGTGCAGTGCGGGGCGCGCGGTTCGGGGCGTGCGGGGCGTGCAGTGCGGGGCCGAGTCGGTCGGCGCACCGGGCAACCGGGCAACCGGCCGGTCAGCCGGCGGCCCGGTCCGTCAGTCGGCCCGGGCAGCGCTCAGCAGCCCGCGGACCCCGGCCCGTCGCGGGTCGTCCGGCGGGAGCCGCCGCAGGGTCTGCTCGTGGACCTCGGCGTCGTCCGGTGCCACCGCGCCGTAGCGGAGCAGGAGCTCGGGGTCCTCGCTGCCGAGCACCGCGGAGCGGACGGCGACCTCGGTGCGGCGGCGCCACACGGCGATGCCGGGGGCGTCCGACCGGGGCAGCAGCGGGCCGCGGTAGCGGCGCACCGCGGTGGCGAGGTCACCGGTGTCCAGCGCCCGCAGCACCTGCACCGCGTCGCAGGTGACGGGACGGGTCAGCGTGTAGCGGCGCGGTGTGATGTGGCCGCCGAGCGCGCGGCGCAGGTGGGAGACCTCGGCCTTGAGAGTGGAATCGGTGACCGGCTGGTCGCCGTAGAGGGCGAGACGCAGCGCGGCGGGGGTGAGCCCGAGGGGCTCCAGCGCGAGCAGGGCGAGGATCTCCAGCTGGCGGGGCGGGAGCCGGAGCGCTGCGCCGTCGCAGACGCAGCGGGCGGTCTCCCCCAGGCAGCGCAGCAGCACCGGGCCGGGAGGCGGTCCGCCCTCCGCGCCGGGCGGTGCGGGTGGCGGCGCGCCGGGAGCCGCCGCGGTGGGCGGCGAGGCCGCGGCCGCGTCGACACCGGAGTCCGGCGCGAGGGGATCGGGCGCGGCGGGCCGGGCGGGTTCCGCCAGCCGCGCCTCGATCGCGGACGCCACCGTGCGGACCAGCGACATCGCCATGGGGTGGCAGCGGTCCCAGGTACTGGAGAGGTCGATGACACCGAGTATCCGGCCGTCCGGGGCCCGGACCGGTGCGCAGTAGCAGACCCAGCCGTGCAACGCCTCGACCAGGTGCTCCGCGGAGAAGACGGTGCTCGGTCGGCCGGTCCGCAGGGTGAGGCCGAGCGCGTTGGTCCCCATGGCAGGTTCGTTCCACCGACCGCCCGGGGCGAAGTTGACGCGCTCTGCGCGGCGGCGCATCACGCTGCCGCCGCAGGTCCACAGGATCGTCCCCGTCCGGTCGGTGACCGCGGCGATGTACCCGGCGTCCTCGGCGGTGCTGCGGAGTTCCGCGGAGACCGCCGTGACGGGGCCGCGGAGCGGGGAGTCGTTCCAGCGGGGGTGGACGGCCCCGCCGTCGGTGACGGGCGCCCCGTCGCGGTGAGGGTCGACGGTGGGGATCGAGCGCCGCCAGGAGTCCGCGACCTCGCGGCGGCCCGGCGGTCCGCCCGCCGGGCCCCACGCCGGGTCACGAGCGGGGACCCAGCGTGACCAGGTCTCGGTCAGCTCGGCCCGCCGTCGGCTGAGTTCGCTGCTGTCCGGCATGTTCACCCCTCGACCGCGCTGTCGTACAGGGCCCGCACTCCCGATTGTCGCGCAGGCGGGACGGGCCGCACCCGGGGTCGGGCGAACGGGGCCCGACGGGTGCCGCACGGGGCGCGGGAGCCGCCTGTCGCGAGGGGGCCGCGCCGTGGTGGTGACCGCACGCGCCGGGGTGCGCGGTGGCACGCCGTCGCTGCCGGGGCATCCGCGCGCCGGACACGCGCCGTGTCCCGGGCGCCTGCCGGGCCGCCGACCCGGGTAGCCTCCCGGCGGTACACGTGCCCCCGGCCGGGGGCACCCGCTATTCGGAACCAGGGCGGCATGACGCGCATGAGGCGGCATCAACTGATAGTCGGGACACTGGCGGTGGCGCTGGCCGCGACCCTCACCGGGTGCGGCGAGGAGGGCCTGTCGCTCCCGTCACCGGAGGACATCTCCGAGAGCGCGCCCGGTGATTCGGCGCCCGAGGGCGGGTCGTCGGAGACGACGCTGCCCAACCTCCCCGGCGCCCAGGAGGGCCGGACCATGCTCGGGGAACTCACCGTCGCCGAGGAGGGCTCGATGGCGGGCTACTCGCGCGACGAGTTCCCGCACTGGCAGTCCACCGACGGGTGCACCGCCCGGCAGCATGTGCTGATCCGGGACGGTGTCGGCGTCGAGACGGACGACAACTGCCAGCCGCAGGCGGGTGAGTGGTACAGCGAGTTCGACGGCGAGACGCTGACGGCCGCCGCCGACGTCGACATCGACCACATCGTGCCGCTGGCCGCCGCATGGCGGTCCGGTGCGGACTCCTGGGACCGCGAGCGGCGGCGGGAGTTCGGCAACGATCTGGAGAACCCGCAGCTCATCGCGGTGAGTCAGCCGTCCAACCGCTCCAAGGGTGACCAGACGCCGGCGGACTGGCGGCCGATGGAGTCGTACTGGTGCGACTACGCGCTGGCGTGGACGGCGACCAAGCACACCTACGAGTTGACGGTCACCGACGAGGAGCACGAGGCCCTGACGGAGATGCTGGACACCTGCGGCTGACGCCCGCCCGCAGGCCCGCCCCGCCGCGTGCGGCAGCGCGGGCCCTGCGGGGTCCGGTGCCGGGGCGGACCCCGTCGACCGGGCGGCCGGGAGCACCCGGTTCCGGTCGGACGCGGGTCCGGTCAGATGCGGGTCCGGTAGCGCTCCGCCTTGTCGAGGATGGCCGTGAAGCGTTCCCACTGCTCGGCCGCCTCCCGGGTTGGCCCGACGGTGAAGTCCTCCGGGTCCAGAAAATCGAGACGTTCGCGGGTGGCCGGATCCAGGTCCCGCCACGCCGCCTCATCCTGCGGTGACCGCGCCACAGTCGTTGCACACCCAGTTGCCGTTGTTGAGCCGTCGACCGCTGGTCGAGCCGCATGACGGACACTTCATCACGCCGCTCCTCCCCCGCACCAGCAGCTCAGGTGAAAGGACCGACTGTAGCGCGCCGCAACGCGGCGTGGCAGCCCCTCGCCCCCTGGTGACGGTGGTGCGCCGGGCCGGTACCGGGCGCGCGGCAGCACGGCCGGAGCACCGGGCTCCGCCCCGCGGAGCGCGCCCACCCCACAGGCGCGCGACCATTCATTGCGCGCCCCCTGCGCGCTCCCCACGCGCCCATGACCCCTCACCCGTCGCTCTCCGTGGTCACCGGTGCCGGGTGGCCCGCCCGCGGTGCCCCCGCGGGCGCCGGTGACGCATCGACGGAGACCCGTCTGCTGAGATGAACGGCGGCGGCCCGTGGGCGGGGCGCACCCGCAACGGCGCGCGGGGCGCGCCGGTGACCGGCGCGCCCCGCGGGCGGAGGGTGGGCGGCGGGCGCCCGGTGGGCTCACCCCAGCCGGAACAGCCGGGCGAGGAAGCCGGGTTCGGCCATGGCAGCCCCGAGTTCGACCGGTACGGCGACCGCACTGTCCCGGTCCCCCACCGTGAGGCTGCCGACCTCCGTCCCCGACTCGGCATGAGAGGGCAACCCGTCCAGCGCCGCGTAGTGGCCGGGGATCTCCTCCTCCTCGGACGCCGCCTCCTCGTCCGCCGCCGCATCCGAGGCGGCTCGACCGGCCGGCTCCTCCGACAGGCCGACGCGGACGGCCAGCCCCGGCCATCCGACGGCGGTGACGTCCTCACTCGTCACCACCGGGGTCCTCCCGTCGAGTCCGTCGTCGACGTGGCCGACCGTCTCCCCGGCCGCGAGGACGGGTTCGGTGGTCAACTGGTCCTGCGCGAAGCGCATCAGCGCGTCACCGGCCGTTATGGCACCGGTCCGTATCGAGTTGTCGGACGGGTGGGGCGGCTGGCTGAGGACGGCCCCGACGATCAGCACGTTCTCGCCGTCCACCTCCTGGCGGGCCGCGAAGAGGAAGTTGCCGCCCGTCTGGGTGCGGCTGCCGGTCTTGATACCGACCACGCCGTTGACCGGCACCAGCGAGTTGCCATTGGGGTGGGTCTCGCCGTACTGGTCGACATAGGAGGAGACCCCGACGATCTGGCGCATCACCGGGTCCTGCATCACCGCCCGGCCGAGCTTCACCTGGTCGGCCGCGGTGCTGACCGAGCCGAGGTCGTAACCGGCCGGGTCGGTGTAGACGGTGTCCTCCATGCCCAGCTCCGCGGCGGCGGCGTTCATCTTCCGCACGAAGGAGCTGGTGTCGCCCGAATCCCACCGGGCAAGCAGCCAGGCCACGTTGTTGGCCGAGGCGATCATCAGCGCCTGGAGCGCCTCCCGCTGGGTGAGGACGTCGCCGGCCTGTATCTCGACCACCGAGTCACCGCGGCTCTCCCCCAGGCCGGCGTCCTCCTCCGCCTTGGGGTCCACCGGAATCTCCGCGCCGTCGCCGTCCGGCTCCATGGGGTGGTCGCGGAGGATCACATAGGCCGTCATCGTCTTGGTGACGCTGGCGATCGGGACGGGCTCCTGGTCGCCGGCGGTGCCGAAGGTGCCGACACCGTCCACGTCCAGCGCCGCCTGGCCCGTGTCCGGCCACGGCACGGCCGGGAGTTCCCCGGCGAAGGTGTGCGTCTGTGCCGTGGTCGCGACCAGTTCGGGCTCGGGGAGCGGGCGCAGCAGCTGCCCCACGGCCAGCAGCACCACCAGCAGCAGCACCAGCGGGGTCCAGATCTTCACCCTGCGCAGCGTCGAGCGGAGCAGTGACGGCGCCGGCGCCTGGCGGTTGGTGAGTTCGGCCAGCAGCTCCATCGGGTCCCGGAGCGAGTCCGGGATCGGCGGGGGCGGGCCCTCGGGCGCCGGCGCGGCGTCCGGGTCCCGGTCACGGGGGTCGTCCGCCGCGGGGGGCTTCGGGACGAAGAGCGTCCTGGCGTGCCCGTCGATCCGCTCGCCGGTGCCCGCGGGGGTGGCGGGGGCGGTCGCGAGCGCAGCGGGCTCCCTGGTCCGCTTCTTCGCCCACTGGGGTGGGGAGGCGGCGTCCCCGCCGCCTGCGGTGACGGCGGGCACGACGGCGGTGGAGACGGCCGTCACCGCCGAGCCGTCGTCGGCCGCGTCGCGCAGCGGGACGAACCGGCTGGCGCGGCGGGTGTCACCGGACTCGGCCGGCGTCGCACCGGTCCCGCCGTCCCTGGCCTCCGCCTCGTGCTCGCCCTCGTCGTCGTCCTCGCCGACGTCCTCGCCGGCGCCGCGTCCGCCGGACTCGGCCGGGTCGTCCTTCTCGGGCTCGGCCCGCTTCGCCGTGCGGGGCCGGTCGCTCGTCCCCGCCGCCTCGGCCTCCTCGGACTCCGCCGCGGTGCGGGGCGCCGGTACCACCCGGGTGGCGTGGTTGTCCCCGCCGCCGCCCCCGTCCTCGTCGGCCGTCGCGGTGTCGGCGCCCCGGAGCGGGCCCGCCGGGGCGTCCCCGCCGGCGGCTCCCGGCTCGGTCTCGCCGGCGGCCCCGCCCTCCTCCTGGGGGGCGTCACCGGCCTTGGCGAGCGTGACGGGGACCCCGGTCCGGTCCGAGGCCGGTGGGCCGGGGTCCGGCGTGGGCTGCGCCGCGGGCGCGGGCTCCGTGCCCTCCTCGACCTCGGTGATGACCGCCCCGTCCTCGGACGCCGGGGCACTCTCCTCCGGGTCGACCCCGTCGCCGGCCGCCTCCGGCTCGGCCGGGGAGGCATCACCGGCTTCCTCGGCGCCTTCGGTCCCTTCCGCCCCTGCTGCCGCCTCGGCCTCGCCGGCCGTCGCGGCGGGGGTGCGCTTCTTCTCCAGCGTCAGGCCGGCGCCTGCCGCGACCGCCCCCCGGCCGGGGGTCCCGCCGATCGCCGCGTCGGCATCGGCGTCGGTCGTCCGCGCCGCCACCGGCTTCTCGGCCCTCTCCGCCCCCGTGTCCGCGTCCGTGTCCGCGTCCGTGTCCGCGTCCGTGTCCGCGTTCCCGTCCGCGTCCGCGTCCGCCCGGGCCGACGTACCCGTGTCCGCTTCCGCCTCCGACGGGTCGTCCTCCCGTGACAGCAGCCCGCCGCCCGCTCGCAACCGGAGGGTGCCCCGGTCCGCGGGCGCCTCTTCGTCGACGCGCTCACCCCGCGCGCCGTCGCCGCTCCCGTTCACGCCGGTCGGCCGGCGCAGCACGGTCGTGCGCTCCGCTTCGGCGCCCGACCGCTTCTGCGACGGGCGGCGCAGCACCGTCGTCGCACTCTCAGGCCCGTCCCCCCGAGCACCGCTGTTCTTCGCTACCGCTTCCGCGGGAACCGAATCCTGCTTCCCGCGCGTTTCCTCCGGTGACCGCTCGCTCTCCGAGCCGTCCGGGGACTTACCCGCCACCCCATGCCTCCTCGCCCACTGTTCCAACAGCATCAGCCGCTACCAGTCTGACGCGGCCCGGGGGTGCTCCGGCTCCCGCCCCTACCTCACAAAACCACAACGACATATCTACGGGTTTCATTACAAACCGAACATGTGCTCTCGACAGAGCCCTGTGAGAGGCGTCACCCTGTCTGTCATCCACGCGGGGAGGCATGGATGAGCAGGAGTCGTAGAACCATTCCGGAGGAGCTGCTGCTGCTCGCTCTGGACCCGGCAACGGGTACCACTGCACAGCCGCAGTCGCTGGACCTCGGCCTGGCCGGGGCGCAGCTCGTCGAACTGGCGCTCGCCGGACGGATAGCCCCCGATGGGGACCGCATAGCCGTGGTACTGGCACGGCCGACAGGAGATCCCACCCTGGACACCGCACTGGAGCTGCTGCGCCGACGTGGCAGCCCGGTACGTGCGGTGCACTGGATCGGCGGGCCCCGACTGGGGCTGCGCCAGACGTATCTGACCCATCTCGAACGCTGCGGCATGGTGCAGGCGATCGAGAACCACATGTGCGGCGTACTGCCGACCACTCGGTACCAGGCGTCGGACAACATCGTGAGCCGGCAGATCCGGCACCGGCTCGACACCGCGATCCGCACCGGCGCACCGCCGGACCCGCGGACCGCGGCGCTCGCCTCGCTGGCGCACGCCGTCGGCCTCGGCAAGCACCTGTACCCGGGCAACGAGGGCAGGTCCTCACGCTCGCGGCTGCGGGACCTCATCCGCCATGACCCCATGGGCGGACTGGTCGCCCACGCGGTCATGGAGGTGCAGAACGGTGCCGCCGGCCAGGCCAAGCGCGCCGCGGCGCCAAGTCGCGGACGGGGGCAGGCACCCCGTGCGGCGGCGGTGCCGGCCCAGGGACCGGAGCAGGCCGCACCACGGCACGCCGAGCGGTCCCACCCCAGGGAGCTGGCGCGCGTGACCCGCTCGGCGGTCACCGCCCGCTGACCTTCGACCGACCGTGCTGAATTGCCATGACTTGCCTCCGGCTCCTTTCCAGGATTCACCTGGTAGGTCAGTTGGGTGCGCCGGCGGGGGAGGGG
>NZ_JAAVJC010000182.1 GCF_012033785.1 Streptomyces bohaiensis | reverse complement strand
GCTCACCGGTGCCCGCTCCGGACGGCGCTGGGCCAAGCCCATCGTCATGGAGTCGATCCTGCGCGGCGCCATGGGGCGCATCGCGGGTTACCAGCGGGGCGGGGTGGGCGCCGGCGGAGGTCCGCCGGCTGGCGCGGCGGGAGGGCAGTCCCGCCAGCAGGTCCTGGGCGGGCACGGACGGCGTCGCCGGCGGCTCCGCCGCGTCGTCGCGCTGCGGGTGGCTGACCAGCGACTGGGGGATGCGCACCAGCACACCGGTGCCGCCGCGGGCGGAGGGGCGGTACGACACGGTCAGCCCGTGCTTGCGGGCCAGGGAGCCGACGACGGCCAGGCCGAGCCGGGTGCCGGAGAGCGCGGAAATGTCGAGCTTCTCGGCGGTGACCGCCTGCTCGGCGCGCCGCAGCGCCACCTCGCCCATGACCAGCCCGCTGTCCTCCACGGTGACGACGATGCCGGAGGGCACCTCCTCGACGTAGACGTGGACCTCGGCGGTGGGCGGCGAGAAGCTGGTCGCGTTGTCCATCAGCTCGGCCAGCGCGTGCATGACGCCCTCGGCGGCGTGGCCGGCGATCGCCGCGGTGCTGGTGGAGTGGAGCCGGACCCGCTGGTAACCCGCGATGCGCCCCATGGCGCCGCGCAGGATCGACTCCATGACGATGGGCTTGGCCCAGCGCCGTCCGGAGCGGGCACCGGTGAGCACCGCGATGGAGTCGGCGATCCGACCGGCCTGCGCGGTGCGGTGGTCGAGGTGCAGCAGGTCGGCGAGGACGTCCTCCCCGCCGTGACGGTGCTCCATCTCCCGCAGGTCGGCGAGCATGCTGGTGGCCAGCGCCTGCATGCGGCCCGCGGCGTTGGCGCCGGCGGCGGTGGTCGCCGCGCGGGCGGCCTCGGCGCGGCCGACCTCCTCGGCGACCTGCCGGAGCACCGAGCGGTGGGAGGCGTCGTCGGGCGAGGGGCAGGCGGCCAGGGCCGTCTCCGCCGAGTCGCCGTCACGCAGCCGTTCCAGCAGCGCCGGCAGCACCTGCTCCGCCAGGACGGCGCTCGCCTCCTCGTGTCGGGCCAGCGCGGCCCGTGCCCGGGCGGTCGCCCGGCGCCGCTGCTCCGCGACGGCGCGGAAGAAGACCGCGGTGACGACCGCGGCGCCGCCGATCCCGTACAGGGTGCGGACGACCCAGCTGGGGTCCTCCACCACCAGGGTCTCCAGCACGGCGATGACGAGAGCCACCACCAGGAGCGCCAGGAACGGGTCACGCAGTGGGGGACGCTCCGCCCGGCGGTGGGGCGCGGCGGGTTGCGCTGTCATCAATGAGGTCCTCGGGCGGCTGATCCTGGCGAGACAGTTGTAGGGGGAACGGGGTCGTCACTCTGCGCGCACGCGCAATTCGCAGCAACTATAGGAGAGTTATCGTCTGAATGCGTAGAGTTCCTGTGAAGGAATCGGTCACTGCTGATCAGTGACAGCTGACGTTCTGTCACCACGGTGGCTTGGGTCATCTCTTGGGGCGCATGCGGCGCCGACCGGACCCCGCCGGCGCTCCCGGGCGGCCACCGATCGCCCGGAGCCACCGATGCGATTCCGCCACCCCGCGGCGCTCCCACCGCGCTCCCACCGCGCCCGGACCGCACCCCGTCCGGACGCCGGACCGCGCCGCCCGACCCCGGCCGACCGGCGACGCTTCACCCGCCCGGCCACCCGCCCGGCCACCCGCCCGGCTCACCCGCCCGGCTCACCCGTCCCGCCCACCGACGGCCGACACCCGGGTCGTCGAGCCGGGCGCGGCCGCGCCGGAGAGGGCAGGCTGGAGGCATGGCGAGTGACACCGAGACCACCGAACTGGCGGCCGCCCTGCGCGCGGCGGTCCGCGGCGACGTCGCGTTCTCCACCACCGACCGCGCCCTCACCACCATGGACGCCTCCAACTACCGGCGGGTCCCGCACGGCGTCGTCGTCCCGCACGACGCCGAGGACGTCGCGGCCACCCTCGCGGTCTGCCGCGAACGGGGCGTGGCCGTCACCGCCCGCGGCGGCGGCACCAGCATCGCCGGCCAGGCCACCGGCACCGGGGTGGTCCTCGACTTCACCCGCCGCATGAACCGCGTCCTCGACCTCGACCCCGGCACCCGCACCGCCCGCGTCCAACCGGGCGTCATCTGCGACCAGCTCCGGGACGCCGCCGCCCCCCACGGCCTCACCTTCGGCCCCGACCCCTCGACCCACAGCCGCTGCACCCTCGGCGGCATGATCGCCAACAACTCCTGCGGCTCGCACTCCGTCGCCTGGGGCACCACCGCCGACAACGTCGAGGACCTCACCGTCCTCACCTACCGGGGCGAGCACGCCCACCTCGCCCCCGGCGGCGCCGGGGTCCCCGCCGCGCTCCGCACCGCCGGCGAGCGGCTGGTCGCCGACCACCTCGCGCTGCTGCGCACCGGCATGCCCGAACTACCGCGCCGCATCTCCGGCTACGCCCTCGACCAGCTGCTCCCCGAGCACGGCGCCCACTGGGCCCGGGCCCACACCGGCAGCGAGGGAACCCTCGGCATCCTCACCGAGGCCACTGTCCGCCTCGTCCCGTCACCGCCCGCCCGCGCGCTCGCCGTCCTCGGCTACCCCGACGAGTCCACCGCCGCCGAGGCCGCGCCCGACCTGCTGCCGCTGCACCCCCTCACCGTCGAGGGCATGGCCGCCGACCTCGTCGGCGACGCCAGCCGCGCCCACCTGCCGCGCGGCGCCGCCTGGCTCTTCGTCGAGACCGGCGGCGCCGATCCCGCCGAGGCCGAGGCCGCCGCCCGTCGCGTCTGCCGCGCCGCCACCGGCACCACCACCGGCGAGACCGTCGTCACCGACCCCCGCGACCAACGGGCGCTGTGGCGGGTCCGCGAGGACGCCTCCGGCACCGCCACCCGCACCGCCGACGGCAGCGAGGCATGGCCCGGCTGGGAGGACTGCGCCGTCCCCCCGGCACGGCTCGGCCCCTACCTCCGGGGGTTCCGCGCCCTGCTCACCGAGTACGGGCTGCGCGGGCTGCCCTACGGCCACTTCGGGGACGGCTGCATCCACGTCCGCATCGACTTCGACCTGTTGACCGCCGCCGGCATCGAACGGTTCCGGGCGTTCTCCCTCGACCTCGCCGACCTCGTCACCGCCCACGGCGGCTCCCTCTCCGGAGAGCACGGCGACGGCCTCGCCCGCGCCGAACTGCTGCCCCGGATGTACGGGCCGGAGATGGTCGACCTCTTCCACCGGTTCAAGGACCAGTGGGACCCGGACAACGGCCTCAACCCCGGAGTCCTCGCCCGCCCCGCTGCCCTCGACGACCACCTGCGGTTCGCCCCGCTGCCGCGCGAGCCCGTCCCCGTCGCCTTCGGCTACCCCGAGGACGGCGGTGACTTCACCGCCGCGGTGCGCCGCTGCGTCGGAGTCGCCAAGTGCCGCGACACCAAGCCCGGCGCCGGGGTGATGTGCCCCTCCTACCGCGCCACCGGCGAGGAGAAGCACTCCACCCGCGGCCGGGCACGGCTGCTCCACGAGATGCTCGCCGGGGAGATCGTCACCGACGGGTGGCGCTCCCGCGAGGTCCACGACGCCCTCGACCTCTGCCTCTCCTGCAAGGGCTGCCGCTCCGACTGCCCGGTCAACGTCGACATGGCCACCTACAAGGCCGAGTTCCTCCACCAGCACTACCGCGGGCGGCTCCGCCCGGCCGCCCACTACGCCATGGGCCGGCTGCCCGACTGGCTCCGCCTCACCGCCGCGCTCCGCCTGGCCCGGCCGGCCAACGCCCTCGCCGCCGTCCCGCCGCTGGCCGCCCTCGCCAAACGGCTCGGCGGCCTCACCCCCGAGCGCCCGATCCCGCGGATCGCCACCGCGCCGTTCACCCGCACCACCGAGCCGGGTGCCCCGCTCCCCGGCGGCGGCGCCGCGCGCGGCGCGGACCTGCTGCTCCTGCCCGACACCTTCACCAACCACCTGGCTCCGGAGGCCGGACACGCAGCCCGCGCCGTCCTGGCGGACGCCGGGCTGACGCCGGCGCTTCCCGACGGGCCGGTCTGCTGCGGCCTCACCTACGTCTCCACCGGTCAACTGGACCGGGCCCGCGCCGTGATGCGCCGTACCCTGGACGTCCTGGAACCCGCTCTCGACGCCGGGGTCCCGGTCACCGTGCTGGAACCGCCCTGCGCCGCCGCGCTCCGCACCGACCTCCCCGAGCTGCTGCCCGACGACCCCCGCGCCGCGCGCCTGGCGGCCGCGACCCGGACCTTCGCCGCGACCCTGGAGGAGCTGGCCCCCGACTGGCGCCCGCCCCGCGTCGACCGGCCCGTCGCCGGCCAGACCCACTGCCATCAGCACGCCGTGCTCGGCGACGCCCCCGAGCGGCGGCTGCGCGAGGCGGCCGGCCTCACCGGCGAGCTCTCCGGCGGGTGCTGCGGCCTCGCCGGCAACTTCGGCTTCGAGAAGGGCCACTACCAGGTGTCCGTGAGCTGCGCCGAGGAGCAGCTGCTGCCCGCGGTCCGCGAGGCGCCCGCCGAGGCCGAGATCCTCGCCGACGGCTACTCCTGCCGCACCCAGCTCGACCAGCTCGGCGGCCACCGCTCCCGCCACCTCGCCGAGGTGCTGGCCGAGCACCTGCCGCACGGCCCCCGGTGACCGCTCCCGGCGGGGCGCGCGAGTCGGCGCACCATCACACGCGGACACCGCCCAGGCGCAGCGCGGTGGTGGTGAAACCGGGACCGTGGGCGACAAGGAGCCCCGGGCCGGCTGGTGGAACGGGGGCGGCCAGAGTGCGAGCGAGGACGTCCAGCACCGCGACGCCGCCGAGGTTCCCGGCCTCAGCCAGGGAGGCGCGGGCGTGGTGCCCCTGCTCCGGCCCCACGCCGATGGCTTCCAGCGTCGTGGTGATGATGCCGGGGCCGCCGGGGTGGACGACCGCCCACCGAGGTGCGGGGCCACGGCCGAGCCAGTCCGTCAACGCGGGGCCGACCTGCGCCGGCGCACTCCGCGACCGGGCGCCTGAGTCGAAGCGGATGCCCGGTTGGTCGATCACGCCCCAGTAGGCGTCCTCGGAATCGGGCAGCAGGTACTCCCACGCCTCTCCCACCGGAACGCGGCGTCCGTCCGTCGGGGTCGCCTCGCCCGTGACGACAGCGGCACCGGCGGAGTCCCCGAACAGCCCCGAGTACAGGACCTGCTGGAGCGAGAGTTCACCGGACGGGTGGAACAGGGTGGACAGCGCCTCGCTGACGACGACCAGCACAGCGGCGTCGGAACGGTCGCGGGCGATACGGGCGGCCTGCGCGATGGCGTGGGCGCCACCGGCGCAGGCGGCGGTGGCCAGGCCGATCCGGGAGACGTCGGGCCGCAGCCCGAGTCGGCGGATGAGGTCCACCTCCAAGCCGGGCACGGTGTAGCTGGACGTGTGCGAGGTGACCACCGCGTCGATGTCGTCGGCGCCGAGCCCAGCTGAGGCGAGGGCGTCGGCGGCTGCGGTGACCGCGAGGTCGCGGGCGGCAGCGTAGGCGGCACGGGATCGCGGACCGACGCCGTCGGCGGCGCCTGTGCTCGCCGGCGGTCGAAGCCAGGGCCGTTGCTCCACCCCGGCGCTGCGCACCATGCGTATCCAGGTCGCCAGGCGCGGATGGCGGGGGTGGTGCTCCCGGTAGGCGGCGGCGAGCTCATCCGTGCTGACCCAGTGAGGCGCGTACCGAACAGCGGGCATGGTGATGCAAGGCATGGCGTGACGGTAGGCAGGCCGCCGCTTCCGCACCCCGCGAACGGGGGAGGCCCACTCGAAGGTGGGATGGCTCGGCCGGACGGCGGACCGTTCGAGCCCCGCTGCGTGCCGCACATGCGGCGACCTCGGCCGGGTCGCGTCCGACGGACCACGACGCCACGAACAGCGGCCTCCTCCGGCGCTAGGCTGCCGGGCATGATCCGGACAGCACGCGAGAGCGACGTTCCCGCCATCCACGCGATGATCCGGGAGCTGGCCGCCTACGAGAAGGCCGAGCACGAGGTCGAGGCCACCGAGGAGCAGCTGCGCGAGGCGCTGTTCGGCCCGCAGCCGGCGGTGTTCGCGCTGGTCGCGGAGGACGGGGAGTCCGGGGAGCCCGTCGGCTTCGCGCTGTGGTTCCGGAACTACTCCACCTGGACCGGCACCCACGGCGTCTACCTGGAGGACCTCTACGTCCGGCCCGAGGCGCGCGGCGGCGGCCACGGCCGGGCGCTGCTGGCGGCACTGGCGCGGATCTGCGTGGAGCGCGGCTACCGGCGGCTGGAGTGGTGGGTGCTGGACTGGAACGAGCCCGCCATCGGCTTCTACCGGTCGATCGGTGCCGAGCCGATGGACGAGTGGACGGTGCAGCGGGTGACCGGCGAGGCGCTGGAGCGGCTGGCCCGGCACCGCTGACCCGCCCCGCCCGGTCGCGCCCGCGGCTCGCTCCCGTCGACCGGCCGAGCCCGTGAACGAGGGACGCCCCCTGCTCCGCGACGATCTCGCGGAGCAGGGGGCGTCCGTGGTGCGGGGCGGCGGGCCCGGGGGCGCCGCCGCCCTGCGTCAGGCGATGGCGAAGATGGCCGCCGCCATGGTGAAGCCCATCAGACCGACGGTGGTCTGGAGCACGGTCCAGGTCTTCAGCGTGGTCTTGACGTCCATGCCCAGCAGGCGGCCGACCAGCCAGAAGCCGGAGTCGTTCACGTGGCTGGCGGTGACCGAGCCGGCGGCGAGCGCCAGCACGATGGCGGCGACCTCGACGGCGTTGTAGTCGCCGGCGAGCACCACGGACTGCACCAGCCCGGCGGCGGTGATCAGCGCGACCGTCGCCGAGCCCTGCGCGATGCGGAGCGCGGTGGCGACCAGGTAGCCCACGACGATGACCGGCAGGCCGAGGTCGGAGAGCGAACCGGAGAGCGCGTCGCCGATGCCGCCCTCGCGGAGCACGGCGCCGAACATGCCACCGGCGCCGGTGATGAGGATGATGGAGCAGATCGGGCCGAGGGCCGAGTCGGTGAGCTTCTCGATGACGTCGCTGCCGCGGCCGCGCCGGGTGCCCAGCACGTAGATGGCGACCAGGACGGTGATCAGCAGCGCGATCGGGGTGGCGCCGATGGCCTGGAGGAAGTGGACCCAGCCCGCGTCTCCGTCGACCCACCCGGCGGTCGCCGCGGTGTTGAGGCCGGTGTTGCCGAAGATCAGCACCAGCGGCAGCATCAGCAGCGCGATCACCGTCAGCGGGGAGGGCGGGTTCTCGTCCTTCTCCGCCTGCTCGCCGCCGGTCAGGATGTCCGGGACGGGGAGGACGATGCGCTTGCCGACCCAGAGGCCGAAGAGGTAGCTGGTGACGTACCAGGTCGGGACGGCGATGACGAGGCCGAGCAGGATGACCAGGCCGATGTCCGCGCCCATCAGCTCGGAGGCGGCGACCGGGCCCGGGTGCGGCGGCACGAAGATGTGCATCACCGAGAAGGCGCCGGCGACCGGCAGGCCGTAGCGCAGGATGCCGCCGCCGACGCGGCGGGCGACCGTGTAGACGATCGGCAGCATGACGACGAGGCCGGCGTCGAAGAAGATCGGGAAGCCGAAGCACAGCGAGGCGATGGAGAGCGCCAAGGGGGCTCGGTCCTCGCCGAAGCGGCGGATCAGGGCGTCCGAGAGTGCCTGCGCGCCGCCGCTCACCTCGATCAGCCGGCCCAGGATAGCGCCCAGACCGACGAGGAGGGCCACGCCTCCCACGGTCGAGCCGAACCCGCTCACCAGGGTGTCCACCACCTGGTCGGAGGGGATGCCGGCTGCGAACGCGGTGAGCAGGCTGACCAGGATCAGGGCGAGCAGCGCGTGGACGCGCAGCTTCATGATCAGGAACAACAGCACACCGATGGCGGCGGCGGCGATGGCCAGCAGTGGGCCGGTGCCCATGGTCTGCGTCCAGGTGTCGGTGGGGTCCATGCGTGAGCTCCGTTGCCGTGCGGGACGTGGTGGGTCGGTGGGGTGGGGGGCGGCCGGGCGGCGGGGGACGCGCCGCCCGCCCGGTCAGGCCGGGTGGGTGAGGCCGAGGGCGGCCAGCGCGGCGTCCACGATCTCGTCGGGGGTGCGGCGCAGGTCGACGGTGACGCCGTCCTCGTCCGTGCCGAGCGGTTCCAGGTCGGCGAACTGCGAGGCCAGCAGGGTCGGCGGCATGAAGTGCCCGGTGCGCAGGTGCAGTCGGCCGGAGATCAGCTCCTGGCTGCCGTCGAGGTGCACGAACCGGACCCGGCCCTCGGCCTCACGGAGCAGGTCGCGGTAGCTGCGCTTCAGCGCCGAGCAGCTCACGACGCCGGAGGCGCCGGTGGCGGCCCGCTCGCTGATCCAGTCGCGGATGATGCCCAACCACGGCAGCCGGTCGGCGTCGGTCAGCGGTGTCCCGGCCGACATCTTGTCGATGTTGGACTGCGGGTGCAGCGCGTCCGCCTCCGCCATCGGCCAGCCGAGGCGGTCGGCGAGCAGCTCGGCGATGGTCGTCTTGCCGGCTCCCGACACCCCCATGACCACGAGCGTGGTCGGCGACATGGGCCTCTCCTCACTGAAAGGTGTTACCAATGGTGGGGAAAGGTAACACCAATGTTTCCGGCAGGGGAACCCCCGGAGGCGCGGTCGGCACACTCGCTTCGATAACGGTTGCGTCGCAGGTCAGCGGCGGGTGCGCGACCGGTGGCGCTGCGTCGTCCCCGTGCTCGGCCGGTCCGCCTCCCGGCCGTTTTCCCGGTCACCGGCCGACCCCGGCGCGTGGCTCCCGGCGTCCGCCGGCGGGAGCGGAGGATAGGGTTCCGACGTGGGGACAGAGCGAGCGGACACCGGAGCGGGCCACGGCGCCTCCCTCCACCGGTCGGTGCTCGACGCGCTCGGGTCGGAGATCACCGCGGGCACCCTCGCCCCTGGTCACGGCCTCACCCTCGACGGCATCCAGGAACGGTTCGGCGTCTCGCGGACCGTCGCCCGCGAGACCATGCGGCTGCTGGAGTCGATGGGACTCGTCGTCTCCCGCCGCCGCGTCGGCATCACGGTCCAGCCCCCGGGCTCCTGGCACGTCTACGACCCCCGGGTCATCTGGTGGCGGCTCGCCGGCCCG
This sequence comes from Streptomyces bohaiensis, assembly GCF_012033785.1. Taxonomy (GTDB): domain Bacteria; phylum Actinomycetota; class Actinomycetes; order Streptomycetales; family Streptomycetaceae; genus Streptomyces; species Streptomyces bohaiensis. The sequence continues at coordinate 608 of NZ_JAAVJC010000182.1, read as the reverse complement.
GGGAGGGACACCCAGCTCCGCTCCCTCACCGAGCTGCGCATAGCGGTCGAACCCCTCGCCGCCGCGGCGGCGGCACGGGAAGCCACCACCTCCCAGCGGGAACGCCTGCTGGAGCTCGCCGTCGAGATGCGCGCCCTCGGGGAATCCGGCCGGCTCGAACCCTTCATGGACCTCGACGTCGAGATGCACTCGCTGCTGCTGCGCGCCAGCGGGAACGAGATGTTCGCCGCCCTCACCGACGTGGTCGCCGCCGTGCTGCGCGGTCGCACCCAACTCGGTCTGATGCCCCACCGCCCCGTGCCCGAGGCGCTGGACCTGCACGACGAGGTCGCCCGGGCGGTCGCCGCGGGGGAGCACGAGGCGGCCGAGACGGCGATGCGGCGGCTGCTCGCCGAGGTTCGCGACGCCATGGCGCCCGTGCGGCCCCGGCGGCGCTGACCGGGCGCACGACCGGGCGCACGACCGGGCGCACGACCGGGCGCACGACCGGGCGGCTCCGGCGAGGCCGGGGGAGTCGAGGAGGCTCGCGCGCCACCGCCACCGCCACCGCCACCACCGCCACCGCCACCGCCACCGCCGCCATCCGGGGTGCCGGCCTCCCGCGCGGC
>NZ_JAAVJC010000181.1 GCF_012033785.1 Streptomyces bohaiensis | reverse complement strand
GCCTCGGCCTGCCGGGGGCCGGTGGGGTCGACCGGTCCGGCGGCGCCGGCGCCCGGTGCGGCCGCGGGGGGTGCCTGAGGGGGGGAGGAGGGCGGAGCCGCCGGGGGAGGGGTGCCGGGCGCCGCAGCCGGTCGCGGCGGGAGGTCGCTCTGCTGCGGGGGCGTGGTGGGAGGCGGCGGTGTCCGGTGGGTCGGGTCGTTGGGGCCCGGTGTGCCTGCGCTCATGTTTTCGCTGGTCACAGCTTTCTCCTCAGGTGCACGACAGGGTGGGGACGGACGCCCCGGTCCAGGCTTGTCCCGCACAGTCTTGCCCACCGCGTGTCAGCCGGAGGTAAGTCCCGCGCGGCTCGGGACCGCCCCCGTCGGGGCGCCCCTGTTGCCGACCGGCCCGGCGGGGCCGGAGCGTTTCCTGCGAGGGGGCGCGTACCCGCCGCGCGCACCCCTACGCGGTGGACGGAGCGTGCGGCAGGCGCGGAGGGAGGCACGGTGCGCCCCCGGGTCCGCGGGGGCGTCGGCGGGGACGTCGGCCGGTGCCGCCGGCGGCGCGCGTCGGTGGGGGACCGGCCCGAGACCGCCACCGGGGGGCGGTGCGACGATACGCGGATGACCGCCGACATCGCTGTGATCGCCCACCGCGGGGCCTCCGAGGACGCCCCCGAACACACCCTCACCGCTTACCGGCAGGCCATCGCGGACGGCGCGGACGCGCTGGAGTGCGATGTGCGGATGACGGCCGACGGCCATCTGGTGTGTGTGCACGACCGGCGCGTCAACCGGACCTCCAACGGGCGGGGTGCCGTCTCCTCCCTCGAGTTGGCGGACCTTCATGAACTGGACTTCGGCTCCTGGAAGGCGCAGGCCGGGGACGAGGAACGGCCGGACCGGCGCGAGGTGGACGCCCCGGAGCAGGAGCGCACCAGGGTGTTGACGCTGGAGCGGCTGCTGATGCTGGTGGCCGAAACCGAGCGGCCGGTGGGGCTGGCGATCGAGACCAAGCACCCGACGCGGTGGGCGGGCCGGGTGGAGGCCCGGTTGCTGGAGGTGCTCGCCGCACACCCGGTACCCGGACCGGTGCGGGTGATGAGTTTCTCCGCCCGCTCGCTGCAGCGGGTGCGCGCCGCCGAACCCGCGCTGGGGACGGTCCAGCTCATGCGGTTCCTGCTGCCCCGCCACCGGGACGGCAGCCTGCCCGTCGGTGCGGACGTGGCAGGCCCCAGTATTCGGGTGCTGCGGCGCGACCCCGGCTACGTCGCCCGGGCGCAGCGGGCCGGGCATCCGGTGCACGTCTGGACGGTGGACGACCCGGCGGACGTGGAGTTGTGCGCCCGTCTCGGGGTAGACGCGGTGATCACCAATCGCCCCCGCACGGTCCGTGATCATCTTCGCAGACTTGCGTGAGCAAATACTCGGTATGATTTACCGCTTGTGTCGCAATGCGTTCGCCTCGTATTCGTTCCTCACGAACTCATCAACGCATCACTGAGCGACGGTTTCCGGCCGGAGGCTACCGGGCATCGAACCTTTGGCGTCAGGCAAAGGAGGTCTCGGGGGTGACGTTGGTGGCTACGCAGCAGGCGACGACAACATCGACCATGTCGGTTCCCCATGGACCGTCCGGGGTCGGTGCGGCACGACGGCGGCTCTGCCGCGATCTACGGGACGGCGGAGCCGCCGAGTCGGTGATAGACGACGCGGCGCTCGTGCTCTCGGAACTCCTCAGCAACTCGTGCCGCCACGCGCGGGCACTGGCACACCAGGAGGTCCATGCGAGCTGGGAGCAGAACGACCAGGGTGAGGTGCGGATCTCCGTCACCGACGGCGGTGGTCCGACACTGCCGGCCCCGGCCACGCCCTCGGTCACGGCGCGGGGCGGGCGAGGTCTCGCCATCATCCGCTCCCTGGCGCGCGACTGGGGCGTTCGGGCCGAGTCGTTCCCCGGCCCGGTGACCGTCTGGGCGGTGCTGGGCGGCGAGCAGCCGGCCTGAGGCCGTCGACGCCGCGCCCGCCCGACCGGCGCTGTTCCACGCGGTACGGCCCCCGGCGCCGACGAGGCGCGCGGGGCCGGTGCCGCTGTGCGCGACGCCGCACCGCTGAGCGGCCACCGCCGCTGCGGTGGTCGGTGGTCCTTCGCTCTCGGCTCTGTGCTCTCCGGCGCGTTGCGCGCGTGTACCGGGCACGGGTCCGCCCGCCCCCGTCGACCGTCGCCGGTGAACGTCCCGACGGACGCGCCCGGCGGGGCCCCCGCACGGCGCCCGCGCCCAGAGCCGCCGCCCTCGCGTCGGGGCGTCGCGCGCCGGGAGGACCGGCTGCCGTCCCTGCGGCGCCGGCCGTGGCCGCCGTCGGTCTCCCCCCCCGTGCCGCCGGGCGTCCGGGCGCCCGGGCCCGCCCCCGCGCGGGCCGAGCAATTACAGTCCCCCTACCGTCCGACGCGCCGGAAGCGGCCGTCACCGTCCCCGAGCAGGAGAGCCGCACTCGCATGGCCAAGAAGCGCCGCCCCCAGACCAAGGCCACCAAGCCGCAGCTCATCGACGGGGAGGTGCCCGTCGTCGGCGCCCGCGAGCCCTGTCCCTGCGGCTCGCAGCGCCGCTACAAGGCGTGCCACGGCCGCGCCGCGTCCCAGGCGACCACCGAGTTGGTCCGCCGCCCGTTCGAGGGCCTGCCCGGAGAGGGCGACTGGGTCGCGCTGCGGGAGCTGGTCCCGGCCGCGACGGTGGAGCTGTCGCTGCGGGACGGGCTGCCCGAGGGCGTCCCCTCGGTGACGCTGGCGACCGTGCTGCCCCTGGCCTGGCCGGCCCTCCGCCGGCAGGACGGCAGCGTCCTCGTCGCGCTGCAGAACGACACCGCGACCGGTGACCTGAGCCGCGACCTCGCCGACGTGCTGCTGCGCGCGCTGGAGGCCGAGCCCGGGAACCCCGTCGCCGCCGGCCGCCCCGGCCCCGACGGGCCGCGCCTCCAGGACGTGCTGGACACCGGCGCCGACTTCGAGCCGGTGGTCCACAGCGGGTTCGAGTTCTGGGTCGAGGCTGCCGACGAGTCGTCGCCCCAGGTCGCCGCGTCACTGGAGCGGGCCAACGAGGCCGTCATCCCCACCGTCCGGCTCGCCGGGGTCGACAGCGCCTACTGGTGCGAGGTGCCGGAGAAGAACCACCTCCGGTGGGTGATGCCGCACCCCGAGGAGCAGCTGATCGACGCACTGGCGCGGCTGCACGCAGTGGGCCGCTCCGACCTGGGGGAGGGGACCCGGCTGGTGGGGTCGTTCCGCGCGCACGGGCTGACCGTCCCGGTGTGGGACCTGCCGTCGTCCATGACCGCCGCCGACTGCGAGAAGCCCGCCGCCGAGTTCGCGGAGCGGCTGGCGGAGGCGCTGGCGGCGACCGAGCCGCTGACCGCCGCCGAGCGCAGCGCGCGCAGCGGCCTCACGAGTCGTCAGGTCACCCTGAACTAAAGGCATTTGCATTTTCATTGCGTCGTCCACAGGGGTGAATCGGCCGCTCCGAGCAGTGATTCCGGTCACAACGGGCCGGGTTCGCGGGGCGGGAGGGCCCTTTCCTGCGTCGCGGGATTTGCGAAACTCACAGGAGTTGTTACCGTCTCAGTGAGCCCGGTCGCTGGTGCATCCCCCGTCTCCAGCGACCGGGTTCTTCTGCGTCCGGGAACACTTCGGGGTGCTGCCGACCCCTGTGGGGCATCTGACCTGGTCACCTGTCCTGGTCGGTGGCCGTCCGCGGCTCGCGGCGCGTTCGCGGCGGCAGTTCGGGACACGCCCAGCCGGACGTCCCGGCGACGGGTCGGCGTCGGGTCGGTCTCCCGGCGAGGGCCGGCACCCGCCCTTCTCCGGCGGCGTCAGGAGCGCGGTGCGGCCGCGCGCAGCGGGTCCCCCTCCGCGCCGGGTGCCGCCAACTCGGCCGTCGCGGAGTAGAAGGACACCGCCGAGTCGTCGACCGTCGGCACCCGCGGTGTCTCGCAGACCCCGCGCGCCGCTGTGGCCGGTACCTCGCACCGCACCTCCACCGTGCCGCCGGCGGGGTCGTGCACCGTCAGTCCGCCCCGCAGCGGCTCCCCCGAGCCGTTGCGGTAGTAGACGCGGGCCCAGGTGTCCGCGCCCTCGGTGACCAGGCAGGTGCGCGCCTCGACGCCCTCCGGCGCGCTGATGGCCGGGCCGCAGTCGGTCTCGGCCGTCCCGGCGGCGCCGTGGCCCTCGCCGCGGGTGCTCTCGCCGGTGTCCGGCCCGGTGTCCGGCTCCACGTCGGTCGCGGTCGGAGGTGCGGCACGAGAGGGGGCGCCGGGCTGGGTGCCGCTCGTGGCGAACGCGAGCGGCAGGGCGAGGGCGAGCGCGACGGCGCTGGCCACCGCGGTGGTGCGCAGTTCTGCGGAACGGGACGTCGACTCGTGCACGGGGGCCCACCGTCCTGCTGTCGCGGGTCGCTCTCGGACCAGCCGACGATACCGGGACCGTGTCGTTCATTCCGGGGCGTAGCGGCTGTCAGCCCCGTCGTCGAACAGATGTGACCCGCAGGGGTGAGAAAGTCGGCGCAGTCGATTCATCCGTTCGGGTGAGTTCCTCGCGTTCGGGGTCCTGGGGCCCCTCCGGGCGCCGCGGGGAACGCGACGCGATCCGAACGGCGGCGCACGGCACACCCACCGCGCTGGACGGGCCCGGCTCCGTCGCGGGGACGGGGCCGGGCCCTCAGGCGGTGCGGCGGGAGGCCCGACCGGGCCCGCCCGGTCAGGCCTGGCGACCGCTGCTGCGGCCCCCGGGGGCCAGGCGCTCGGCGGCCACCAGCGCCTGGAGCACGTGCTCGGCAGCGGGCAGCCGGTGCGGCCGCTGCGCCGGGCCGGGCGCCCGCAGCCAGCCGGCGCGGCCGGCCCCCGTCCACGACGGAGGCAGCGTCACATAGCCGCCCGGGCCGTGGAACCGGAGCGAGGCCGGGAGCCGGCCGGGGGTGCCGCCCTCGGCGGCCGGTGCGTCGGCGACCTGCTCGTCGAGCAGGTCGCACAGCGTCTCGCCCAGTTCGGCGAGGGTGTACGGCGCGACCAGCAGCGTCAGCCGGTCGGGGGTGGCGAGTACGGGGCCGGTGCGCGGCCCCAGGCGGTCGAGCGTCCGCAGGGCGCGGCGCCCCGTGGCGAGCGGCAGGCTGAGCGCGCACGGCGCGGCACCGCCGGTCGCGAGCAGGACGGGTGCGGCCGGCCGTGCCTCCCACCACCACTGGATCATCGAGGGGTCGGCGGTGGCCGCGAGTAGTTCCGGGGTCCCCGGGTGGACCACCGGCGCCGGGCAGCCGGACTGCCCGCACAGGCAGCGGCCGTCGAGGCCGGTTCCGACACCGGGCAGGACGGGCCAGCCTCGACGCGCGTAGTCCAGCGCGGCGGCGCGTGGCGTACAGCGGGCGCGGTGCTGCTCTCCTCTGTGCTGCTTTCCGCGGATCTCACGCATCAGCGTTCGTTCCTTTCCCTCGCACCCTGCCGGACCGGCGCAGGGCTGGGCGGACACCATCACGTGGAACACCGAACTCGGTCATCACCATCAACGGCGACACGGCTCCCAGCTTGCGGGGCGCCGGGCCTGGCGGACACCTGGCGGACGGTGGCGTTTCGCCGCCGTCCGCTGTCGCGGTTCCGGCTCCGGCCGTTCCCGCGCTGGTGGTCCCGCTCGCGGTTCATGATTCCGACGGTACCGGCCGGCGCCCGGAAGGGACCGGCGAACCACCCGGTGGGGATGGCCCGGCGCGGGCTGCGCGTGGTCGGCGCGCATCACCGCGCCACCGGCCGTGATGGTGGGCCCGGCCGGGGCGTCGTGTCCGGGGACGCTATCGCACGACGCGGGGTGCCCGTGCACATGCACCGGCGGAGCGTCGCCCCGCCGTCCACCGCTGCCGCTGCGGGGGAGTCGACGCTTCCGGCGAGTCGTGCGACGGGTGACATCAGGTGCGCGTACGGGATGTTCCGGACATCTGTCGGGGGCGGCGGCCGTGAGGGGCCGCGACGGGGTGGCCGCGTGCCGCGCGCGGTCGCCGTGCGCCCGGCCGGGTCCGATGCGCCGGTCGCGCCCCGGTCGCGCGCCGTCCGTCACTGCCGCCACCTGCGGCGCACGGGGGTGACGCGGCGGGCTCGCCGTGTCGGGGCGAGAAGGGGACGCGGGTCGCGCGTGAGGGGCTTTTCTGCCATTTATCGTGCGGATGCGGCCTGTCGTCGGTGCCGCCGCTCCGGAGCTGGCCACCATCGAGGCCAATCGGACAATGCTGGACATCGCTCCATTCGTGCGTGTACATGTGGAACGTTCCCACCGTGGCCTGCACGACCTGGGGGTTTGCGGTGCCCTTGCGAGGACAAGACACGGCGGAAGTCGATGCTGATGAGTAGCTCATCCCTGCCGAACGTGACCGGAATTCATCCCCCGCTCACCCTGAGCGCCCCCGCCCCGGGGCGATCGGCGACCACCGCGCGGGGCCTGCGGGGCCTGGCCGGCGCCGCCGGTGCGGCCGGTGCCATGCAGGACCGGATGGCCTCCTGGATCTCCGATCTGACGACCCTGCACGACCTGAGCGAGCGTCTGCCGCGGACCCGCACCGTCGAGGAGGCGCTGCACGAGACGCTGCGCGCCGGGGCGTCGCTGGCGGGCGCCCGGCGCGGTCTGATCGCGCTGCGACCCCCCGACAGCGGCGGGCACGACCGGCTCGTCGGGCTGGGCCTCGATCCCGCGGACCTGGGCGACCTGGAGACGGTCCCCCGCGAATCCGCGTCGCACTCCCGGCTGTTGGACGCGGTGGCCGACGCGTGCCCGGGTGAGATCGCCTGCGACGACATCGCGGGTGACACCGAACTCCACCCCCGGCACCGCGAGGTCGCCGCGCGGCTGGGATGCGCCGCCAGCTACGCGCAGCCGCTGGCGGACGGCGACGGCGGCCGGTTGGGCGCGGCGGTGTGGTTCTACGACGAGCCGGCGCGTCCGGACGAGCGCCGCCGTCACCTGCTGGGGCTGTACCTCCGTCAGGCGGGGCAGCACATCGCCAACCGCATCGAACTGGACCGCGCGCGGCACGACGCTCGCGAACTCCACCAGGGGCTGCTGGGGCGGCGGCTGCCCGTGGTGCCCGGGGCGACGCTCGCCGTGCGCCACGGCGGCGCGGCCGCGGGTGGCGGGGTCTTCTTCGACGCGCTGCGGCTGCCGGACGACGCGCTGGGGCTCGCCGTCGGCACCGTCAGCGGCAGCGGACCGGCGACCACCGCGGCGATGGGGCGGCTGCTCGCGGGGCTCCGGGCGTACGCCGTGATGGAGGGCGAGGACCCGGTCGCCGTCCTCTCCGATCTGGAGCTGCTGCTGCGGGTGACGGAGTCCGCCCGGTGCGCCACGGCGCTCTACGGCTACGCGGAACCGGCGACGCGACGCGTGGTGCTCGCCTCCGCGGGGCACCCCCCGCCGCTCGTGGTCGGCCGGGACCGGGTGGAGTTCGCGGAGACGACGCTGTCGGCGCCGCTGGCGATGCTGTCGTGCTGGGAGGCCCCCAGTGTCGAACTGGAACTCGCGCCTGGTGAAACGCTCCTGCTCTACAACGAGGGGCTGCTCCACGCCACCGGCGAGCCGCTGGACCTGGCGTTCTCCCGGCTGTACGACGTGGTCGCGCAGGCACCGGCGGAGCTCCGCCGCGAGCCCGGCGCGCTGGCCGAGCACGTCCGGGGGGAGCTGGTGCCGGCCGGTGCCACGGCGGCCGCGGGCCGCGGACCGGCGGCGGGTCCCGAGCCGCGGGAGACCGTGCTGGTGGCCGCCCGCTTCGACGCGCGGGGCTGAGAGCGGGTGTGAGACCTTGGCGCGCCCGGCCGGACGGCGGCGGCTTCCCGCGTGACCGTAAGGAGCGACCCCGGGGGCCGGGGTCCGCGGCGAGGGGCCCCGGCGAGGGGGCCGGGGTCGCGCGGTGCCCTCCCGGCGGCGCGGGGCGCCGCCAGGGGGCGGCGGCGGGCTCAGCAGCATGGCCCTGTCGCACGCCTTACCGCCGCGCATACGATGGGCAGAGGTCCGGTCGTATCGCCGCCGACCTGCCCACATCGCGAGCGAGGGAGCACAGACGTGGCCGATGAGCAGCGCCCGGAGACCGCCGACAGCCCGGAGGGCACCGCGGCGGAGAAGCCGGCAGAGCCGAAGCCGCGCAAGAACGGACTCGCGCCGAAGGTCTCCGACGAACTCGCGGAGAACATGAAGTCCGGCTGGGCGGACACCGAGCGGACCGACCTGGAGCCCATCGCCCAGGCCGAGCACACCGCGCGCCGTCGCGCCGCCCTGTCGGCGCGGTTCCCGGGCGAGCGGCTGGTGGTCCCCGCCGGGCGGCTGAAGACGCGGTCCAACGACACCGAGTACCCGTTCCGCGCCTCCGTCGAGTACGCGTACCTGACCGGCGACCAGACCGAGAACGGCGTGCTGGTGCTGGAGCCGACCGACGACGGCCACGACGCCACGCTGTACCTGCTGCCCCGCTCCGACCGGGAGAACGGCGAGTTCTGGCTCTCCGCCCAGGGCGAGCTGTGGGTCGGCCGCCGCCAGAGCCTCACCGAGGCCGAGCGCCGCTACGGGATGCCGTGCGCCGACGTCCGCACGGTTCCCGCCCTGCTGGCCGAGGCCCGCGGGCCGGTCCGCGTCGTGCGCTCCTACGACACCACCGTGGAGGCCGCGCTCACCGACAAGGTCACCGCCGAGCGGGACGCGGAGCTCCAGACGTTCCTGTCGGAGATGCGGCTGGTCAAGGACGCGTTCGAGATCGCCGAGCTGACCTTCGCCTGCGAGGCGACCGCCCGCGGCTTCGAGGACGTGGTGAAGGTCCTCGACCGGGCCCAGGCCACCTCGGAGCGGTACATCGAGGGCACGTTCTTCCTGCGGGCGCGGGTCGAGGGCAACGACGTGGGCTACGGCTCGATCTGCGCCTCCGGGCCGAACGCGACGACCCTGCACTGGGTGCGCAACGACGGTTCCGTCAACGACGGTGACCTGCTGCTGCTCGACGCCGGCGTCGAGACCCGCGAGCTGTACACGGCGGACGTCACCCGGACGCTCCCGGTGAACGGCCGGTTCACCGAGCTGCAGCGGAAGATCTACGACGCCGTGTACGACGCGCAGGAGGCCGGCATCGCCGCCGTGCGCCCGGGCGCCAAGTACCGCGACTTCCACCAGGCCGCGCAGCGCGTGCTGACCGAGCGGCTGGTCGAGTGGGGCCTGGTCGAGGGCCCGGTCGAGCGGGTGCTGGAGCTCGGTCTGCAGCGCCGCTGGACGCTCCACGGCACCGGTCACATGCTGGGCCTGGACGTCCACGACTGCGCCACCGCCCGCCGGGAGAGCTACGCCGACGGCACGCTGGAGCCGGGCATGTGCCTGACGGTGGAGCCGGGCCTGTACTTCCAGGCCGACGACCTGACCGTGCCCGAGGAGTACCGCGGCATCGGCGTGCGCATCGAGGACGACTTCATCGTCACCGAGGACGGCTGCCGGAACCTCTCCGGCATGCTGCCGCGCCGTTCCGAGGATGTCGAGCGCTGGATGGCGGAGCTCACCGCCGGCTGAGTCCGACGGCGAGCGGCCCGCCCCGCCCCGCGCGGGGCGGGCCCGCACCACCGGCCGGGTGCCGCGCGCCCGGCCCCGTGAACGCCGGGCTCCGGACCGCCCGCACCTTCCCCCTGGCCGCGACCACCCGCCGGTGCGCCGCCTCCACCTCATCGCTCACCAGGTAGACCGCGCCGGGGCCG
>NZ_JAAVJC010000180.1 GCF_012033785.1 Streptomyces bohaiensis | reverse complement strand
GCGCAGCGACGGGGGAGGCCGTGCGGGGCGCCGCCCCCGCCCCCGAGGCGGGCGAGGACGGCACGGTGGGGGAGAGCGGCACGGACCGCCGGGGGGCGGCGAGCGGCCCGGCGGATGCCGCCGACGGGGGCGACGAGGGTCCGTTTCCAGGTGCGGGCGGGGACGACAGCCCCGGCGAGCGGGCGGACGGCAGCGGCGCCGGGTCCGCGAGCGCCGCCGAGGCCGACGCGGAGCGTGAGGACGACGCCACGACCGACGACACCGGGACCAGCGACGACACCGGGACCGGCGACCAGACCGGTGCCACCGACGAGACCGGTGCCACCGACGACACCGGGACGGCCGACGACACCGGGACGGCCGACACGTCCGACTCCGTCGCGGCACAGGAGGCCGGGCCGGCGCCGGACGAGGTCCCGGGCGACGTGCCCGATGCCGAGGACCCGTTCGCACCGGACGCCGCGGGCCGGGTGCCGTACCCCTGTCCCGAGGAGCGGGACGTCCCCGGCACCGACGAGGCGACCGCGCAGGTGCTGCCCGACGCGCCCTGGCGGTTGGAGGCGAGCCACCTGACGCTGCGCGGCCTGGAGTACCACGGCGTGGTCAACGTGCGGACCAGCGGCGGCGTGGTGAAGCAGGCCCTGAAGTTCACCGCCGCCACGGTGGATGTCGGCGACCTGCACCAGATCGTGCGCGGCGCGGGGGGACTCCGCCATCATGTGCGTGCTGCGGACGGTTCCACCTCCACGTTCCGCGAGACCACGGTGACCATGTACACCGAGCGGCTGGAGGGCAACCTCTTCGGGCTGATCCCGGTGGTCTTCGACCCGCGGCACGAGCCGCTGCTCGACCTCGGCGAGGCGTACTTCACCGATGTCAGGGTCACCCAGGCCGGCCAGTTCGGCGGCACGCTGACCGTCCCCGGGATGCGGCAGTACATGACCCAGGACGACTGAGCCCCTTGGCGGCTGGTGCCCCGGGCCCGCCCGCCTCGGGTGGCCCACCGGAAGGGAGCCGCGCAAAGGTGCGCGTCGCCCGGGCGGCCGGCGCGACGCCCTCAGGCCCCGTGCGGTGCGCCGCACGGGGCCTGAGGGGGAACGGCCGCGGGTGCCCGCACACGACGGACGCCCGGTCCGGGGTGGCCGGGCCGGGCGTCCGTGGCGTGCCGGGGGCCGGCACGGTGGCGCAGGGTCAGCTGTCGCTTCCCAGACGCAGGATGCGCACCATGTTGGTGGTGCCGACGACACCGGGGGGCGAACCGGCGGTCATGATCATCAGGTCGCCCTCGTGGAACCGGTTGAGCCGCAGCAGCTCCGCGTCGACCAGCCGCACCATCTCGTCGGTGTGGTCGACGTGCGGCGCGACGAAGGTCTCCACGCCCCAGCTCAGCGTGAGCTGGTTGCGGGTGGCGGCGTCGGTGGTGAAGGCGAGGATCGGCTGCGAGGCGCGGTAGCGCGAGAGCCGCCGCGCGGTGTCACCGGACTTGGTGAACGCCACCAGGGCGCGCCCGTCGAGGAAGTCCGCCATCTCGCAGGCGGCGCGGGCCACGGCGCCGCCCTGGGTCCGCGGCTTCTTGCCCGGGACCAGCGGCTGGAGACCGCGGCTGAGCAGCTCCTCCTCGGCGGCGATCACGATCTTCGACATGGTGTTGACGGTCTCGATCGGGTACTGGCCGACCGAGGACTCCGCCGAGAGCATGACCGCGTCCGCGCCGTCGAGGATGGCGTTGGCGACGTCGGACGCCTCCGCGCGGGTGGGGCGCGAGTTGGTGATCATCGACTCCATCATCTGGGTCGCGACGATCACCGGCTTGGCGTTGCGGCGGCAGAGCTCGATGAGGCGCTTCTGCACCATCGGGACCTTCTCCAGCGGGTACTCCACCGCGAGGTCGCCCCGGGCCACCATCACACCGTCGAACGCGAGGACGACCTCCTCCATGTTCTCGACGGCCTGCGGCTTCTCCACCTTGGCGATCACCGGGACGCGGCGGCCCACGCGGTCCATGACCTCGTGGACGTCGCGGACGTCGTCGGCGTTGCGCACGAAGGAGAGCGCGACCATGTCGCAGCCCATGCGGAGCGCGAACTCCAGGTCCTCGACGTCCTTCCCGGAGAGCGCCGGGACGTTGACGGCGACGCCGGGCAGGTTGATGCCCTTGTGGTCGGAGACGACACCGCCCTCGATGACGATGGTGTGGACCCGCGGCCCGGACACCTCGGTGACCTGGAGGTGGACGTTGCCGTCGTTGATGAGGATCGACTCGCCCTTGGCGACGTCGCCCGGCAGCCCCTTGTAGGTGGTGCCGCAGATGCTGCGGTCGCCGGCGACGTCCTCGGTGGTGATGGTGAAGGTGTCGCCGCGCTCCAGCTCCACGGGGCCGTCGGCGAAGGTCTCCAGGCGGATCTTGGGACCCTGGAGGTCGGCGAGGACACCCACGGCGCGGCCGGTCTCGTCGGCGGCCTTGCGCAGGCGCTCGTAGCGCTCCTCGTGCTCGGCCTGGGTGCCATGGCTCATGTTGAAGCGGGCGACGTTCATCCCCGCTTCGATCAGGTTCTTCAGCTGCTCGTAGGAATCTACGGCGGGACCCAGGGTGCAGACGATTTTGGAACGGCGCATGCCAGCGATCCTAACGGTTTGTTCAGCAGCGGAATAATCGTGGGTCCGGTTCGCGCCTCCGACCGCGCGGTGCGGCGTCCGCGGCCGGGGCGGTGGTGCCCGCCCCGGCCGTCCGGGACTCAGCCGGTGACCAGGCGGTAGGCCTGGGCGGCGATCTCCAGCTCCTCGTCGGTCGGGACGACGGCCACGGCCGTCCGAGCGTACTCCGGCGAGACCAGCCTGGCCTCGCGCGACCGTGCCGCGTTGCGCTCGGGGCAGATCTCCAGCCCCAGCACCTCCAGTCCGGCGACGGCCGCGGCACGGACCTCGGCGGAGTTCTCCCCGACCCCGGCGGTGAAGGCCACCGCGTCCACCCGGCCCAGCACCGCCACGTAGGCGCCGAGGTACTTGCGCAGCCGGTGGACGTAGACGTCGAACGCCAGCTGGGCCCGCCGGGCGTCCGCGCCGCCGCGGCCGTCGTCCTCCCCGGCGTCGATGCGCCGGCGGATCTCCCGCATGTCGTTGTCGCCGCAGAGCCCGACCAGTCCGGACCGCTTGTTGAGCAGGTCGTCGACGGCGTCCATGTCCATGCCGGCGACCCGGTGCAGATGCAGCACGACCGCAGGATCCAGGTCGCCCGACCGGGTGCCCATGACCAGTCCCTCCAGCGGCGTCAGCCCCATGGAGGTCTCCACGCAGCGACCGCCGGCGACCGCCGATGCCGAGGCGCCGTTGCCGAGGTGGAGCACGATCACGTTGACGTCGGCGGGGTCGCGGCCCAGCAGCTGAGCGGTACGGCGCGAGACGTAGGCGTGCGAGGTGCCGTGGAAGCCGTACCGGCGCACCCGGTGGGCGTCCGCGGTCTCCACGTCGATGGCGTACCGCGCGGCGTACTCGGGGATCGTGGTGTGGAACGCGGTGTCGAAGACGGCGACCTGCGGCAGCTCCGGGTTGAGCTCGCGGGCGGTGCGGATGCCCGTGAGGTTGGCCGGGTTGTGCAGCGGCGCCAGCGGCACCAGCCGTTCCACCTCCGCCAGCACCTCGTCGTCGACGACGGTGGGCTCGGTGAACCGCTGCCCGCCGTGGACCACGCGGTGGCCGACGGCCGCCAACCGCGGCGAGTCCAGACCGAGGCCGTCGGCGGCGAGTTCCGCCGCGACCGCGCTCAGCGCCTCGCCGTGGTCGGCGAACCGGCGGACGGTCTCCCGGGGTTCACCGTCCTGCGGGACGTGGCGCAGCGACGAGGCGTCCTCGCCGATCCGTTCGACGATGCCGGCCGCCGGGCGGCTGCCGTCCGCCATGTCGATCAGCTGGTACTTCACGGAGGAGGAACCGGAGTTGAGCACCAGGACGCAGGTGGCGTCGGGGCCGTGCCCCCGGTCCGCCGGCGCGGTGCCGCTCTGCTGCCGCTCCTCGGGCTGGGGGGTCATGCGTCGCCGCTCCGCTTCTGCTGGTCCTGGGTGTCGCCCGCCGCGGTCGCGGACCGGGCCTGCTGCTGGGCCTGGATGGCGGTGATCGCCACGGTGTTGACGATGTCCTGCACCAGCGCGCCGCGGGACAGGTCGTTGACCGGGCGCCGCAGCCCCTGGAGGACGGGGCCGACGGCGACCGCGCCCGCGGAGCGCTGCACCGCCTTGTAGGTGTTGTTGCCGGTGTTGAGGTCGGGGAAGACCAGCACGGTGGCGCGGCCCGCGACCTGCGACTCGGGCAGCTTGGTGGCGGCCACCGAGGGCTCCACGGCGGCGTCGTACTGGATCGGCCCCTCCACCAGCAGCTCCGGCCGGCGGGAGCGCACCAGCTCGGTCGCCTCGCGGACCTTGTCCACGTCGGCGCCGGAACCGGAGGTGCCGGTGGAGTACGAGAGCATCGCGACCCGCGGCTCCACCCCGAACTGCGCGGCGGTCACCGCGGCCTGGACCGCGATGTCGGCCAGCTGGGTGGCGTCGGGGTCGGGGTTGACCGCGCAGTCGCCGTAGACCAGCACCCGGTCGGCGAGGCACATGAAGAACACCGAGGAGACGATGTCGGCGTCCGGGCTGGTGCGGATCACCTCGAACGCGGGCCGGATGGTCGCGGCGGTGGAGTGCGCCGCGCCGGAGACCATGCCGTCGGCGAGTCCCTCCCGGACCATCAGCGTGCCGAAGTAGGAGACATCGCGGACGGTGTCGTGCGCCAGGTCGAAGTCGACGCCCTTGTGCGCCCGGAGCTTCGCGTAGACCTCGGCGAACCGCTCCCGCAGCGGGGAGCGCTCGGGATCCACCACCCGGGCGTGGGCGGCGGCGGAGTCACCGGCGGGCTCGTCGGCGGCCAGCAGCCGCAGGTCGATGCCGAGTTCGGCTGCGCGGCGGCGGATCGCGCCCTCCTCGCCCAGCAGCGTCAGGTTGCAGACGTTGCGGCGCAGCAGCACCTCCGCGGCGCGCAGCACCCGCTCCTCGGTGCCCTCGGGCAGCACGACGTGGCGGCGGTCGGCGCGGGCCCGCTCGATCAGCTCGTGCTCGAACATCATCGGGGTGACGCGGTCGCTGCGGACCACGGAGAGGCGGCCGCTCAACGCCGTGGTGTCGACGTGGGACTCGAAGAGGCCGAGGGCGATCTCGGCCTTGCGGGGACTGGCCGCGGTGAGCTTGCCCTCCAGTCCCAGCAGCGCGGCGGCGGTCGGGAACGAGCCGCCCGGCACGGCGAGGACGGGGGTGCCCGGCGCCAACCGGTGGGCCAGCGCCATGGTCTCGTCGCCGGGCCGCTGGTCGAGGGTGAGCAGCACGCCGGCGACGGGCGGGGAGCCGGCGGCGTGCGCGGCGAGCGCGCCGATCACGAGGTCGGCGCGGTCCCCGGGGGTCACGACGAGGCTGCCCTCGGTCAGCGCGGGGAGGAACGCCGGCAGCATGGCACCGCCGAAGACGAAGCCCCGCACGTCGCGGGCGAGCCCGGTCTGGTCGCCCAGCAGCACCTCCGCGCCGACGGCCCGCGCGACCTGCGAGACGGTGGGGGCGGCGAGCGCCGGCTCCTCGGGGAGGACGAACACCGGCTCGGGCAGGTGGCGCTCCAGTTCGCCGGCGGCCTCGCCCGCGTCCTCGGCGCGGACGCGGTTGGCGACGGTGGCGAGCACCTCGCACCCCAGCGAGGTGTAGGCGTGGTGCGCGTTGCGGACCTCGGCGACGACGGTGGCGGCGTCGCGGTCGCGCCCGGCGACCACGGGGAGGACGGCGGCGCCGAACTCGTTGGCGAGCCGGGCGTTGAGCGCCAGCTCCGCCGGCAGTCCGGTGTCGGCGTAGTCGGTGCCCAGGATCAGCACGGCCTCCGACTCCCGCGCGACCGCGTGGAACCGGTCGACCAGTGCCGAGACCAGCTCGTCGGTGCCCCGCGCCGCCTGGAGCGCGGCGGCCCGCTCGTAGGTCATCCCGGTGGCCTCGGCGGTGGAGCGCGCCAGCCGGTAGCGGCTGCGCAGCAGCTCCATCACCGGGTCCCGGTCGTCGTGGGCCAACGGCCGGAACACCCCGACCCGGTCGACCAGCCGGGTCAGCAGTTCCATCATCCCCAGCTCGACCACCTGTCGGCCGTCGCCGCGGCCGATCCCGGTCACGTACACGCTGCGCGTCACGTGCGCACTCCTCCACAGTCCTGCGTCGCCCGCCCGGCCGGAGGGCGGGGCGGCGGGCAGCGGGTCGACCGCCCGTTCGAGAGGTAGCCCGATCCGCTGGTCCCGCTGACCGACCGTACCCGGAGCCTTCCGTTCCACGCGCGATGGCCGTCCCGGTGCGGCGAGCGTCACGTCCAGCGGCGGGAGGGGGCACGGACCGCCCGCCGGTACCCCGGGCAGGCGGCACCACGGCACCGTGCCCGGCGGACGACGGTACGGTCTGCGGATGACGCGGCGGTGAACAGCGGTCGCCTGACGGACACACGTCGCGGCCCTGCCGTCAACACATGAAACAATCGGCCCGGCCCCGAGGGCGCGGCCGATTCAGCACCTGAAGCGATCCCGTTGCGAAGCAGGAGATGGTCCCTCATGCGTATTGGTGTGCTCACCGCGGGCGGTGACTGCCCCGGCCTCAACGCGGTGATCCGGTCGGTGGTCCACCGGGCCGTCGTGGACCGGAAGGATGAGGTCATCGGGTTCGAGGACGGCTTCAAGGGCCTCCTCGAAGGCCGCTACCGCTCCCTCGACATCAACGCCGTCAGCGGCATCCTGGCGCGCGGCGGCACCGTCCTCGGCTCCAGCCGGCTGGAGCGCGACCGGCTGCGGGAGGCGTGCGACAACGCCGAGCAGCTGCGCCGCGAACTGTCGCTCGACGCCCTGATCCCCATCGGCGGCGAGGGCACCCTGACCGCCGCCCGGATGCTCTCCGACGCCGGCATCCCCGTCGTCGGCGTCCCGAAGACCATCGACAACGACATCTCGGCGACCGACCGCACCTTCGGCTTCGACACCGCCGTCGGCGTCGCGACCGAGGCGATCGACCGCCTCAAGACCACCGCCGAGTCCCACCAGCGCGTCATGGTCGTCGAGGTCATGGGCCGCCACGCCGGATGGATCGCGCTGGAGTCCGGCATGGCCGGCGGCGCCCACGGCATCTGCATCCCCGAGCGGCCGTTCGAGATCGACAAGCTCTGCGCCATGGTCGAGGAGCGGTTCGCCCGGGGCAAGAAGTTCGCCGTCATCTGCGTCGCCGAGGGCGCCCGGCCGAAGCCCGGGTCGATGGTCTACCGCCGCGGCGAGATCGACCAGTACGGCCACGAGCGGTTCACCGGCATCGGCAACCAGCTCGCCGTCGAGCTGGAGCACCGCCTGGGCACGGAGGCCCGTCCGGTCATCCTCGGCCACGTTCAGCGCGGCGGCACCCCCACCGCCTACGACCGGGTGCTCGCCACCCGCTTCGGCTGGCACGCGGTGGAGGCCGCCCACCGCGGCGACTTCGGGCACATGACCGCGCTGCGGGGCACCGAGATCGTCATGGCGCCGCTGGCCAGCGCCACCGCCGAGCTGAAGACCGTGCCCGAGCACCGCATGGAGGAGACCGAGGCCGTCTTCTGAGGGTCTCCCGACCCACCTCTCGCGCGTACCGTCGGGCACCCCAGGTGCCCGACGGCGCGCGGCAGTTCACTACGGTCGCCCCATGCACCGCCCGTTCCGCCGCGCCGTTCTCGTCGCGCTCGCGGCCACCACCGCGCTGACCGCCGCGGCGCCCGCCGTCGCAGCCCCGACGGCCCCCGCGCTCCAGGACCCCGCCGTCCCCGGAGCGGTGCGGACCGCCCCGGCCGAGCCGCGCTGGGGCGCCTGCGCCCGGGACCCGCAGGACACGCACGGCGCCCGGCTCGACGCCGCCGGAGTGCGCTGCGCCGAGCTCACCGTCCCCGTCGACCACGCCGACCCCGGCGGCCCCACCCTGACCGTCGCCGTCTCCCGGCTGGCCGCAACGGCGCCCGACGGCGGCCTGGGCCCCCTGCTCGTCAACGGGGGCGGCCCCGGCGGCCGCGGACTGCACCTCCCGCTCGACGCCGCCGCGGCGCTGGGGGAGACCGCCGGCCGCTACGACCTCATCGGCATGGACCCGCGCGGCATCGGCCGCTCCACCCCGGTCGACTGCGGCTGGCCGACCGGCTCCGCCATCCGCTCCGCCGGCACGGGGCTGCTCGACTTCCTGACCGCCTCGGCCGCGCAGCGCGAACTGGCCCACGCCTGCCACGAGACCGCGGGCCCACTGCTGCCGTTCCTCACCACCCGGCAGACCGCCGGCGACATCGACCACCTCCGCGCAGCGCTCGGCGCCCGCCGACTGCACTACCTGGGCTACTCCTACGGCAGCTACCTCGGGCAGGTCTACGGCCAGCTCTTCCCCGACCGGCTCGGCCGCACCGTCCTCGACGGCGTGATCGACCCCGACCGCTACGGCGCCCACCCCCTCGCGGACACCACCGCCGCCAACGAGGCGGCGCTGCGGGAGTGGGCCGCGTGGACGGCCGACCGCCACGCCACCTACCGGCTCGGCCGGGACGCCGACGCCGTGCTCCGGGAGGTCTCGCGGCTCGTCGGTGCCGCCGCCGCGCGCCCGCTGCGCGTCGGCGACCACCGCCTCGACCACCACACTCTCCCCGTGCTCCACCTGAGCTCCCTGGGCACCGACACCGACGCCGCCCGGGACAGCCTCGCCCGCACCACGGGGCTGCTCGCGCGCGCCGCCGACGGCGAGCGGGTCACGGCCCATGCGGACCTCGACCGGCGGCTCCGACTCCTCCTCACCGCCGACCACTCCGCCTTCGGCAGCGCCCAGACCGCGGTGCTCTGCGGCGACGCCGTGGACACCCGGACCACCCTCGCCCGGTACCTGGCGCTCCGCGCCGAGAGCGCGCGCCACCCGTTCGCCGGCCCCGTCGCGGGCAACACCACACCGTGTGCCCACTGGCCCGAGCCACGGGAACCGCTGACCGACGTGGACGACGCCACCCCTGTGCTGCTGGTCGCCGCGACCGCGGACCCGCGCACCTCCTACGACCACGCCCGCGCGGTGCGCGAGCGCCGCCCCGACGCCCGGCTGATCACCCTGGAGGACTCCAGCCAGCACGGTGTCTTCGGTGTGCTCGGCAACCGCTGCGTCGACGACGCCGTCAACGCCTACCTGGCGACCGGCCGGCTGCCCGCCACCGATCTCACCTGCGCCCCGCGGTGAGCGGGCCGCCGGCCGGGCCGCGTCCTCAGAGCGGGTGTGCGACCCCACGCCGGGCCCGTGACGCCGGCCACGGCCGTCTGCCGCGTTGTCGAAGGACGCCCGAACACCACCCGGTACGAGGGCGCCCCTCCGCCGTGCAGCTGACCGCATCCGACGCCGCGAGCCGATCCGACGCGGGGTCTCACCCCCGCTCTCCCAGGTCGGCCGGGTCGGTGTTGGCGCCGCACACCACCACGCACACCCGCTCCGCCGGCTCCGGGCGGTACGCCCCGCTGTCCAGCGCGGCGACCGCGGTCGCCGCCCCGTGCTCGACGACCAGACGGTGCTCCTCCCACAACCGCCGCCGCGCCGTCGTGATCGCCGCGTCCGGCACCGTCACCGCCCGGGCGTGGTCCCGCTGCGCCCAGCGGAGCGCCTCCACCGCGATCCGCCGCGCGCCCAGCGAGTCGGCGGCCACCGAGTCGACGGTGACGTCCACCGGCCGGCCGGCGGCCAGCGCCGCCGCCAGGGCGCGGCTGCCCTCGGGCTCGACCCCGACCACCCGCACCCCGTGCGC
>NZ_JAAVJC010000017.1 GCF_012033785.1 Streptomyces bohaiensis | reverse complement strand
CGCCGAGCCCGCGCGCCCCGCGGCACCCGACACCGAAGCCGACGCGCAGCCGTCCCGCGCCACGCTCGCCATCCGCCTCCCCGCCGCGCTGCGACGCGTCCTCGGTGTCGCCCCCGCTCCCACCGAGCCGCCGCAGCGCCCCGCCGACGCGCCACCGACCGGACGGCTGGGACCGCCCCGCCGCTCGCCGCTGACCCCTCTCAACAGCCCGCAGATGGTCCACCGACCGGCCCGCACCGTCCCGCCGCTCGCCGAACCCGGCCGGCGCGGCATCGAGGCCCCGCCCAACCTGCCGGAAGGCGACACCATGTCGCCGCTGGCAGCCATGCTGCCGATGGTCGGCGTCATGGGCTCCATGGTGATGATGACCGTGATGCGCAGCAGCCGTTTCGCGATCATCGGGGTGTTCGTCCTGGTCGCCGCCGTCGTCGGCGCCACCGCCATGTTCTTCTCCCAGCGCGGCAAGGCCCGTCGGCGCCGCCGCGTGCAGCGGGAGCGCTACCTGGAGTACCTGGAGGACCTGCGCGAGGAGTTGGCGGAGGAGGACGTGCGCCGCCGCGCCACCGCACGCGCCGCCCACCCGCCGCCCGCGGCGCTGGTCGACCTGGTGGCCGACCAGGCCCGCCTCTGGGAACGCCGCCGCCGCGACCCGGACTTCCTGCACCTGCGCCTCGGCGCCGGCCCGGTGCCGCAGCGCGTGCTGGAGATCGACCACAGCCAGAGCAACGCCATCACCCCGGTCGACCCCTTCATGCGCAACGAGGCCGGCGAACTCCGCGAACGGTTCGGCACCACACCCGACATGCCGCTGACCGTCCCGCTCGACCGGGTCGGGAACGTCTCCGTCGTCGGCACCCGCAAGGACACCCTCCGCGTGCTGCGGGCCCTCCTCACCCAGGCCGCCGTCTCCCACGCCCCCGACGACCTCGGCCTCGCGCTCTGCACCCCCGCCGACAGCCTCGGCCACTACGAATGGGCCAAGTGGCTCCCGCACGCGCTGGACCCCGAGGCGACCGACGCCGCGGGACCGGCCCGCCGCATCGCCACCGACCCCGGCGAGCTCGCCACCGTCATTGCCGCCGAACTCCGCACCCGCGCCGCCCGGGTCACCGAGATCCGCCGCGGCCTCGGCAACAAGGCCGCGCTCGACAACATCAGCCGGCTGCTGGTCGTCCTCGACACCCCCGACGGCCCGGCCACCGAACTCCCGCGCACCGACGAGACCGTCTCCCTCGTCGAACTCGGCGTCACCGTCCTCCACCCGGTCACCCGCCGCGTGGACGAACCCGGCGACGTCAGCGTCCGCATCCTCGTGGACGGCGACCGGATCACCATCGAGGACCTGCGGCAACCGACCCCCGCCCGGCTCCACGGCACCCTCGACGCCTGCCCGCCGCAGCAGTCGGAGAGCCTCGCGCGCGTGCTCGCGCCGCTGCGGCTGTCCCCCGAGTCCGACTCCGGGGACACCCCGCTGAGCGCCCCCGTGAACTTCCCCGAACTCCTCGGCATCGAGGACCCCGCAGCCCTCGACGCGACCCGGCTCTGGGCGCCGCGGGGGGAGCGCGACTTCCTCCGCGTCCCCATCGGGGTCGGCGACCTCCACGAGCCCGTCATGCTCGACATCAAGGAGTCCGCCGAACTCGGCATGGGACCCCACGGGTTGTGCGTCGGCGCCACCGGCTCCGGCAAGAGCGAACTGCTTCGCACCCTGCTGCTGGCCCTCGTCGCCACCCACGCACCCGAGGACCTCGCGGTGGTCCTCGTCGACTACAAGGGCGGCGCGACCTTCGCCCCCTTCGAGTCGCTGCCCCACGTCGCCGGCGTCATCACCAACCTGGAGAGCGTCCCCGGCCTCGTCGAACGGGTCCACGCCAGCCTCGCGGGAGAGGTCAAGCGCCGCCAGCAGGTCCTCAAGGACGCCGGCCACTTCGCCAACGTCGGCGATTACAACGCCGCCCGCCGCAGCTCCCGGCCCGACCTCGACCCGCTGCCCCATCTCTTCGTCGTCATCGATGAGTTCGGTGAACTGCTCACCGCCAAGCCCGACTTCATCGACCTCTTCCTCTCCATCGGCCGCATCGGCCGCTCCATCGGCGTCCACCTGCTGCTGTCCAGCCAGCGCATCGAGGCGGGCAAGCTCCGCGGCCTGGAGACCTACCTCTCCTACCGCCTGGGCCTGCGCACCTTCTCCGCCGAGGAGAGCCGCACCGTCCTCGACAGCAAGGACGCCTTCGAACTCCCGCCCGTCCCCGGCTTCGGCTACCTCAAGGTCGACACCAGCGTCTACGAGCGCTTCAAGGCCGCCTACGTCTCCGGCGCCCACCAGGGCCCTGTCCGCCGCGCCCCCGCCGAGGCGGCCGCCCCGACCGTCACCGTCTTCCCCGCCCGCAACCTGCCCGCCGCACCCGCCGCCGAGCGCGACCCCGACGCCCGGCAGGCCCCGCCCGAACGCGACACCAAGGACGCACCCACCCTGCTGTCCACCGTCGTCGACGCGCTCAGCACCGCCGCCGACCCCGTCCGCCAGATCTGGCTCCCGCCGCTGCCCGACGCCACCACCCTCGACCGCGTCGGCGGCGGGACCACCACCACCCCGGACGGCCTCCGGCTGGGCGGCGCACCGCTCGGCCCCCTCCGGGTGCCCGTCGGGCTGCTGGACGACCCGGGCGAGCAGTGGCAGGGACAGTGGGTCCTCGACCTCACCGTCGCCGGCGGCCACCAGGCCGTCATCGGCGGACCCCAGTCCGGCAAGACCACCCTGCTGCGCACCCTCGTCCTCTCCCTCGCGCTCACCCACAGCCCCCGCGACGTCGCCGTCTACGGGCTCGACCTCGTCGGCGGCGGCCTCCGCCCGCTGGAGGACCTGCCCCACGTCGGCGGCATCGCCACCCGCACCGACCGCGAGCGCGTCACCCGCACCGTCGACGAACTCCGCACGATGCTCGCCGAACGCGAGCTGCTCTTCCGCGACCACGCCATCGACTCCGTCGACTCCCTCCGCCGCGCCCGCGCCGCCGGCCGCCTCCCCGCACTCGGCTCCACCGAGATCGTGCTGGTCATCGACGGCTACGGCGCCATCCGCGAGGAGTTCGACCACCTCGACGGCCCCATCGGCGACCTGCTGCGCCGCGGCGGCGGCTACGGCATCCACGTCGTCGCCGGAATGCTCCGGTGGAACGACGTCCGCATCAACGCCCAGTCCTCCTTCGGCAGCCGACTCGAACTCCGGCTCAACGACCCGCACGACAGCGGCATCGACCGCAAGCTCATGGAGGCCGTCCCCACCGGCACCCCCGGCCGCGCGCTCACCGACGCGCAGCTCTTCGGCCACGTGGCGCTGCCCCGCATCGACGGCACCACCGACCAGGAGAACGCCGGCGGGCTGGAGGAGGCGGTCCGCCGCGTGCGCGACGCCTGGACCGGCGAGCCCGTCCGCGCGGTCCGCGTGCTGCCGCCCCGGCTCCCCGCGTCCTCGCTACCGGCGTTCGACGGCGGCCGGACCATCCCCATCGCCGTCCGGGAGGACCTCACCACCGTCGGGCTCGACCTGGAGGGCGGCGGCGACCAGCACCTCGTCGTGCTCGGCGACAGCGAGTGCGGCAAGACCAACCTGCTCCGGCTCGTCGCCGACGGCCTCATGGAGCGGTACTCGGACGAGGAACTGGTCTTCGCCGTGCTGGACCCGCGCCGCGGGCTGCGCACCGCGGTGCCCGAGCGGTACCGCGGCGGGTACGCCCACAACGCCGACCTCGCCGGACGCCTGGCCGCCGGTATCGCCGGCAAGCTCCAGGAGCGGATGCCCGACTCCGACCTCGCGCCGGAGGCCATGGAGCCCGGAACCTTCACGGGCCCCCGCATCGTCGTGCTCATCGACGACTACGACGTGCTCGCCACCGCCAATCAGCGGCCGTTGCAGCCGTTCCTGCCGTTCATCCCCTCCGCGCCCGACATCGGTCTGCACTTCGTCGTCGCCCGCCGCATGGCCGGCATCTCCCGGGGGTTCTTCGAACCGTTCCTCCAGTCACTGAAGGAGAACGGCAGCACCACCCTGCTGATGACGGGCGACCGGCAGGAGGGCCAGGTCTTTCCCAAGCTGTATCCCAGCGCCCTGCCGCCCGGTCGCGGCGTCCTCGTCCGCCGCGGCGCCCCCTACCAGCTCGTCCAGACCGCGGTGCGCTGACCGCACGAGCGAGGGGCGGCCCCTGAGGGCCGCCCCTCGCCGGGCGAGGCGGACGACGCGTGACGACGCGGCGTCGCGGTTCGGGTTCGGGTTCGGGTTCGGGTTCGGGTTCGGTGAGAGTTTCGGGCCTCAGTCCCCGGCCTCGGGGTCGGTCCAGCACTGCGTGAAGACGTTGAGGTACACGTCCGACTCCTCGCCCGCCGGCAGCCGTCCGGTGCGGGCGTCCGTGAAGAGGGCGCGCAGGAACAACCCCTCGTCCACCTTCTCCGCCCGCAGCTCCCACGCCTGTACAGGGCTGCTGTTGGGCTCGAACATGAGGATCTCCCAGCCCGATTCCTCCAGGTCGTCCCTAACCCTTGTCATTCCGGACTCCAACTCGTCCTCGGGCGCCCCCTCCAGACGGGCCGAGGCGCTCGCCGAGAAGAGGTCCGACCGCCCGTAGTCCATGGAACAGGCCGTCTTGTAGGCGCTGATCTCCTGCCGGTCCAGCGAGGGCGCGACCAGCCCTTCCAGCCGGCCGGCGAGCGCCCGCACTTCCTCCCGGACCTCTTCGACGGGGCGTACGGGAAATTCGGTCGACGTCTCCGGTGCCGGGGCGTCGGTCGACGTCTTGGGCGCCGGGTCGTCCGTCGGACCACATCCGCCGGCGAGGAGGGCCGTGAGCAAGGCCGCGACGGCGAGTGTCGGACGGAAGTGACGGTGGCTACTCATACGGTGCCCTTTCCGGCCGCCCGATGACGACCGCGGCTGGTTCTCACGGTTCGGTTCAGCGTCCCAGTGGCCACTGCGGCCGACCGAGTCGTCGGCCGACCTGCGAGCCCTTAGCCCTCGTCCGAGGGCACGTGGGGCACGAGACCGACGTCGCAGCACGACGCGAGCCCAGCAGGGTCATGCAGCCGTTGTTCGTCCCGCCGCCGAACCAGCGAGTGCCCCCTGTCGCACCGGCCCCGCGTTGCGGTGGCGGCGCGTGCCACCGGGCGTGCCCGCCAGGCGTTCGCCACGGTGCCTCCCGACGAGCTCAGCCGGGGTGCCGCGACACCGTGACGGCGCGGTCTCTCCTACCGGGCGTCGGGGTCGGTGTAGCACTCGGTGAACACCGTCACCTGTACGTCCGACTCCTGCCCTCCGGGCAACCGGCCGGTGCGTGCGTCGGCGAACTCCGCCCGCGCGAACAGTCCCTTGGCGGCGTTCTCCGCCCGCAGTTCGAGTGCCCCCACGGGGCTGCTGTTCGGCTCGAACATCACGATTGCCCAGCCTTCCGCCTCCAGGCCGTCCCGCATCCGGGTCATGCCCGCCTCCATGTCGCCGTCCGGGACACCTCGGAGAGACCACGAGGCCCGGGCGGAGAACAGGTCCACCCGGTCGTACTCGGCCGAGCAAGCCTGCCTGCGAGAGGGAACGGTCGGAGGCTCGGTCGAGGCCGCCATGAGCTCGTCGAGATGCACCGCCGCAGCGCGGGCCTCCTCGCGCACGTCCTCCACGGACCTGACCGGGTACTCGACCGCGGGAGTCTCGTCCTTGGCGTCACTCATCCCGGCACATCCGTTCATCAGGATCCCTGCTGTCACAGCGGCGGAAACGACCGCCCAACGATGCGAAAACGGCTTACTCATAAGAGGCGCGCTCCGGTTGTCCGACGATCACCGCGGCCTGGTTCTTGAGGGTCATCTCGGTCTTCCAGTAGCCACTGTGGTCCTCGGAGTCGTTCGTCAACCGCCGTGCTCCGAAGTCCTCGTCGGACGGTACGTTCGGGACGACGTCGATGTCGTAGTAGGGCGCGAAGCCCCAGCGCGTCTTCCAGCCGCTGTTCGTCTCGCCGTGGAACCAGCGCCCGCCCTCGGCCACCTGGTCCCGGTGGAAGGGCGCCTGCATCCTGCTGCCCGCCCCGCCCCGCCCCGCCCCGCCCCAGGCGTTCGGCGGAGGCGGGGCCAACCCCCGCGCCGTCCGGGAAGACCTCACCACTGTCGGCCTCGACCTCGAAGGCGGAGCTGACCGATACTCCGTCGTGCTCGGCGACTGCGACTGCGGGGATATCGACCTGCTCCGCCTCGTCGCAGACGGCCTCATAGAGACTCGGGGCGATGCCGTCCCGCTGACCAGCGTCAGCTGCGCTCTACCGCATCGCGGTAGCAGATGGTGAACACTGTGACCGCAACGCCGGATTCCGTGCGGCTGTTGGACTCGTTCCGTGCATCCAGGAACAGTGCGTCGAGGAAGAGGCCGCGGCCCGGACGCTCGGCCCGCAGTTCGAGGGCCTCTGCCGGGCTGCTGTTGGGGCCATACATCAGCACGGACCACCCCTCCTCGCGGGCGTGGTCGTGCACTCGGTCCAGTGCCGCTTCCAAGTCTTGCTCCGAAACGCCGCCGATCGACCACACGTGCCTCACTGTGTACAGGTCGGGATCGTTGCCCCCGGCAGGGCACCGGGTCCGACGGGGCGAGTTGTCCATCTGTAGCGAGCCCTCGTCCAGCCCGGTCGCTCGGGCTAGTGCTCGCGACACCTCGGTTACCTCCCGCACAACATCGGAGTGGGACCGCTCTGTGGCCGCGTCAGCGGAGCCGTCGACGCGGGCAGGGGAGTTGTCAGAGTTCATACCGCATCCAGAGATTGCTAGGGCGATGGCGGCAGTGCATACTGCCACGCGCTGGCGGAGGGAGCGTGTGTGTTCATTCATGCGTCACCATCCCTGGGACTCCGACGACCACGAATGCCTGGTTACGCAGGTTCAGCTCGGAATTCCAGTAGTCGCTGTGGTCGCTTGCATCGGTCTTCATCCGGTTCGCCCCAAAATCCGCGTCCGACGGAACGTTGGGCCATGCGTCGAAGAAGCTGTCCGTCTTTCCGTGGAAGACGCGGCCGAGTGTCACCGGGTCGGAGGTGAGCGGAGCCTGCATCGACCATACGTTCTCCGCGCCGACACCGAGTTCCCTGGCATGACTGACCGTCATGCCAGGACTCCCGACCGCGATGATGTTGTCTGCCGAGATCGTCTCGCCCCTCCCCTCCTCCTGAGTGGCCTCACCGACAACCGTGCTGCCGTAGCTGTGACCGATGACTGTGGTGTTGCCGGGGCCAGCCGTTCGTGAGCTCGCGATCCCGTCGAGGAAATCATTGAGTTGGCTGCCGCCACGCTCGGCGTACTCACCTTTCCGGGCTTCGGGCAGAGTTTCGGGCGCCTCGTAGCCGATCCACATGATCGTCGAGACCTCCTCCCCCGGGGTAGCCAGAGTGTCGGAGGTCTCCCACAGGTCCAGGGTGCGATCCATGTTGTTACCGAACTCCGTGATGTCGGAACCGGTCCCCGGTACAAAGACCGCAGTATGGTCCGCCGTGTCCGGGTTGCCGTTGGCAACTGCTACCTGTCCGCGCCCGGATGGATCGAAGTGCAGGAGAAAAGGCTGCGGCAGGTCTGAGTGGCCGTAGTGCCCGAGCCGGTTGATGCGGTCGTGGATGTCGACGGGCCCCATGAGGAGCTTCCGCTCCTCGTCCCACCGCTTCCACTCCCGGGTCTCCACGTCGACGTACCCGTCCTCGTAGACGCGCTCGCTTCGCTGAACGCGCACGTACCGGTCGGGCTGCTGCGCCAGGTGCTCCCGGAGTGCCAGGTCGGGGCGTTCGCGCTCCCACCAGCGGTCGAAGACGATGCGGTTGGCGCGGTCCCGGTCGACCACGGGGATGCCGTCGAGAGCACCGATGCCCGCGGGGTTGCCCTGGATCCAGCGCTCTTGCTCCTGCGCGCTGAGCCCCTGCCACCACCGGTTCGCCGCCTCGGGAGAGGTGAAGCACGGCAGCGGCGGCGAGGGTGCCAGGAAAAGCCACGGCGGCTGGTAGCCGGGGGCCCACGGGCCCGGCATGCCGTGGTCCTGGCCGTAGGGGAGGGCGGAGTTGATCGTCCGGACGGTCTCCTCCTCCATGCGCGCGAAGTCGGCGACCAGCGCCGCGACATCGCCCCGGATCTCCTCGCTCTCCTGTTCGTGGCGTGCGAAGTCGGGGTCGTCCTCGGGGACGGAGGGGATCTCCGCCGCCCGGGTGCGCAGCGCGTCGAGCCGGGCGCTGATGGTCTGGGCGTCGCGTGCGTAGTCGTCGACCGCGAGAGCCACGCGTGCCACGCTCTGGCGGACCGACTCGCCGTTCTCCCGCACCGGCACGGTGGTGGCCAGCAGGTCTGCGGTCTCGGGCGCGCTGTAGTGGTTGCCGATTCTCTGGAAGGTCAGGTGCAGGCTGTCCCCGGAGTCGTAGATGTCGTCGGCGTCCTTGCCCAACCGGCGAGTCGCCTCCTGCAAGGTCTCCAGGTTGCCCGAGAACACCGGGATCTCCGTGGTCCTGATCAGCGCCATACCGCCCCCCTGTCGCACCGGCCCCGCGCCGCGGTGGCGGCGCGTGCCACCGGGCGTGCCCGCCGATCGGCCGGTCCTCGGCCTCGGCGGGCTCGTCTTCACTCCGGAGATCTGTGTAACAGGCCGCGGAACGCCCGGACAACCGTGTCCCGGGCTCTGTGACAGGACCAGAGCATTCCCGGGCCGGACTCGTCGCCGTGTCCTCCTCAGTTCTTCGAGGTGTCCTCGAAACAGCGGGTGAAGACCGACACGCTGATCTCGGACTTCTGGCCCTCGGCCAACCTCCCCGTGCGTGCGTCGGCGAATCGGGCGTAGGCGAAGAGCTCTTCTGCTTCCTTCTCCACGCGCAGTTCGAGGCTCTGCGCGTCGCTGCTGTTGGGTTCGAACATCACGACGGTCCAGCCTTCGTCGGACAGTGCTCGATGGAGTCGGTCCATCGCAGCCTCCATGTCCTCTTCCGGGACCTGGGTGGCGCGCCAGAGGTCGGTCACCGTGGCGAGCTCGCTGCCGTCGCCGTCGGGACAGAAGCTGCGTTCCGGCGGAAGTGGACGTTCGACGTTCGCCTCCGGCAGCTCCAGCAGTCGCATCATGTGGTCGGAGACGTCTGTGACCTCCCTGACCACTCCGGCAGGGTCGAGTCGTGGTGGCTGACCACCGGACGAGCCGGTGTGCTCCTCGGCCTCGGGGATTCCGCAGCCGAGGACGAGGAACGAGGCGAGGACGACGACGGCCCGCGCCCCGAAAGAACCAGCGGGGCTACTCACGGGTGACCTCCTGCGGTCTGCCGACGACGGGATGAGCATCCGGGTCCGAGGGGACGTGGGACAGCAGGTCGGGTCGTGGGAGGGCGCGAGGCCGCAGCGCGTCGTCCAG
This sequence comes from Streptomyces bohaiensis, assembly GCF_012033785.1. Classification (GTDB taxonomy): domain Bacteria; phylum Actinomycetota; class Actinomycetes; order Streptomycetales; family Streptomycetaceae; genus Streptomyces; species Streptomyces bohaiensis. The sequence continues at coordinate 34,314 of NZ_JAAVJC010000017.1, read as the reverse complement.
CCGCTGTGGGTCTCACCGCGGTGCCGGCGACCGCCCCGCAAGGGACCGATGTCCTGCCGCTGACCGGCGTCAGCTGTGCGGGGCCGCATCGCGATAGCAGGTGGTGAACACGGTGACTGCAATGCCGGATTCGGTGCGGCTGTTGAACGCATTCCGTGCATCCAGGAAGAGCGCATCGACGAAGTGCCCACGGTCCGGGCGCTCGGCTCGTAGCTCGAGGGCCTCTGCCGGGCTGCTGTTGGGCCCGTACAGCAGGACAGACCACCCCTCCTCACGGACGTGGTCATGTACGCGGTCGAGCGCCGACTCCAGGTCCTGCTCCGGAACGCCGGTGATCGACCACACGTGCTCCACGGTGAACAGGTCGGGGTCGTCACCGCCGACAGGGCACGGGGCCCGGCGGGGAGAGTTGTCCATCCGCAGCGAGCCCTGGTCCAGCCCACCCGCCCGGGCGAGCGCCCGCGACACCTCGGCCACCTCCCGCGCCGCATCGGAGAGGGACCGTTCCGCGGCCGTGTCGGCGGGGGCGTCGCCGCGGGCAGCGGAGTTCGTGCCGCATCCGGAGATCGCCAGGACGACGGCGGTCGCGCATACTGCCGCGCGACGGCGGAGGGGGCGTGTGTGCTGGTTCATGCGTCACCATCCCTGGTCATTGGCGTTGTTCTCCGTCCGGTTCGCCCCGAAGTCCGCATCCGTCGGCACGTCGGGCCGTGCGTCGACGGAGCCGAGCGCCACCGGGTCGGAGGCGAGGGGCGCCCGCGTCGACCACCCGCATCGACCACACGTTCTCCGCCCCGACTCCGCGCCCACGGCGCTGCTGACGGGCATCCTGGGTGGCTCCCGACCGCGATGATGCGGGCTGCGGGATGCTCCGTACCGTCCTCCTGAGCGGCCCCACCCACGACCGTGCTGCCACAGCCGTGGCCCCCTGTCGCACCGGCCCCGCGCCGCGGTGGCGGCGCGTGCCACCGGGCGTGCCCGCCGATCGGCCGGTCCTCGGCCTCGGCGGGCTCGTCTTCGCTTCGGAGATCTGTGTAACAGGCCGCGGAACGCCCGGACAACCGTGTCCCGGGCTCTGTGACAGGACCAGAGCATTCCCCGGCGCGACCTTAGAGCCGCGCCCCCGCCGCGCCATCGGGGCACCGGCGGGTGCTGGACGGCTGGGGCGGCTGGGGGAACCGCAGCGGTCGGTGCGTGCGTGATGCACCGGTGAGACCACGTCGCCGCGGGACGGCGACGTCGGGACAACGGGGAAGAACGGGGAAGGAAGCCGATGGAGTGGGACATCACACCGGAGGGTGTGCGCAACCGGTTGGCCGAGTACGCCCGCGCCTCGTCCCGGCTGGACGCCGGGGCGAAGGTGTGCGTGTCCGACCTCAACGAGGCCGCGGGCTCGTGCGGCGGGCTCGGCGTGGGCTCGGTGGCCGGCAGCCCGGTCGGGGACGCGCTGACCCGGTTCACCGCGCAGACGGTGGACTGCCTCACCGGGATGCGGGGCGCCGCCGACAGGTCCGACGTCGGCGCCACGGAGGTGACCGCGAGCTACGGGAGTGGCGACGTCGCGATGGAGGCCAACGGGCTCAGCCGGGGTGACATTCGGGCACCGATCGCCTTCGGGCCGATGTCGCCGCACCTCGCACCGCACGTGACCCCGCCGACGCTCGGGTTCGGGGACCCGGGGACGGGCCCCGCCGCCCCCTGGGGCTGACCCCGCGCTCCGCGCCACCCGGACCGACCCGGTGGCGCGGCCCCGTATCCCACACCCGGGCGGGGACCGCCACCCCGCCGGGGCGCGCAGCGGCGCTATCCGGCCCCGTTCGGCACCTCCGCCCCATGCCCACGGGAGCCCGGGAACGGCCCCGTCCGGCGCGCGGCGCGCTCACCCAGGGGCGTCCCCGTCGCGGCGCTGCGCGGGGGCGGTGGCCGCGCCCGGTGGCCGGCCGTCCGTGCCGGCCCCCGTCGCCCGGTGGTCGGTCCCTCGGTGCGCCCCGACCGGCCGACCGCGGCCCCCGTCGCTGCCGGTCGACCGGAACGCCCAGTTCATCGCGGGTTCCACCGCGGGCCGGAACAGCCGGCGGACCGGCGCGGTGCAGAGCACCGTGACGACGGCGGCGGCGAGCGCGGTGACGGTCACCTGGCCGAGCGGCGTGGAGATCCACTCGGCTTCGTACCAGCCCCACCACCGCGAGCCCTTGGCGAGGAAGCCGTGGAGCAGGTACCCGTAGAGGGTGCCTGCGCCCAGCGCGGTGTACCAGGTGGCGTGTGCGGGGACCCAGGCCAGGAAGGCGGCGGTCAGCACCAGCCCCGCGCCGAAGAGGGCCAGCGTCATGGCCGGGCCCGTCCACCACAGGTGGCCCATCTCCTGGGCGGAGTTGGTCCGGTAGAACCAGCGCGCACTCATACGCGGGACGGCCCAGTAGGCGACGAGGAGACCGCCGACGAGGGCGGGAACCGCCATCAGCCGGACGTCCGGGCGCCGCAGACGCTCGAAGTGTTCCCGCCGGAGGGTCAGCCCGAGCACGAAGAACGGGAGGAACTGGAGGACGCGCTGGATGTTGAAGTCGTCCCCGAGTTCCGGGGAGACCGAGGCGAGGGCGGCGATCCCGAGGGCCACCGGCACGGGGTACCTGATGATCCGCCAGAACGGCGCCGTCAGCCGCCACACGAACAGCGCGAGCAGGAACCACGTGACGTAGTACGGGTCGAGCAGGCTCCAGGGGTGGTCGCCCCCGTGCACCTGGCGGTGGAAGGCGATGTACGCCACCTCGAAGACCAGGTACGGCACCCCGATGCCGGTGACCAGCCGGCGCAGCTGGTCGGGGCGGCCGGTGAAGCTCCGCGAGAAGTAGCCCGCCACCACGATGAACGCCGGCATGTGGAACGTGTAGACGAACATGTACAGCGCCGAGGCGGCGCGTGAGCTGTCCATCAGTGGCGTCCAGGCGTGCCCCATGGCGACCAGCACGATCGCGAGGTACTTGACGTTGTCGAAGTACGGGTCGCGCGCGGCCCGCGGTTTCGCCGTCGGCGGAGCCGCCGGCTCCCGGGCGCGGCCGGCGCGCCCTCGCTCTGCGCCCGGCGCCCCGGTCTCGGGGACCGGTGTCGGGCGGTCCGCCGTCAGGACCGTGTGATCACGAACGTGCAACATCGTCGGCACAATAGCCGCCCGCGGGCGCGCGGCACATTCGACGACTCCGAAGCCCGTGAAGCATTTGAAGACTGTGGTTAGAAGATGCTCGCATTGTGCGAAGAGACGCACTGAGATGATTGATCAATGACCATTATTGACCGGTTTGCGTGGCATATATCCGGCCAAACCCCAGGGTGTCGTCGCGTGTCGCGGTGAGTTGTGTCATCTCGGCCCGCGCGGGTGGGGGTGCTGACCCGGAGGGGTGTTCGGGGTTGGTGAATTTACCTCCTCGATCACGCCCGGTGATAACTGATCGATAACGGCAACGCATCGTGTGTGCGGCCCGTCCGGATGTGACGCAGATCAGCCGACCGTCTGTCACCGGCCGCCCACGGGGCGCGGGTTGAGGTGGCACGATGGTGCGTGCTTGGGACGCTCCGACGCGGGGAAGCCCCCAAGCGGTGAACGGCGTTCCTTCCGAGGGTGTGATCTGTAGTGGTTATCTCGTTCTCGCTCGCACTGCTGCTGGGCGTGGTCCTCGTCGTGATGATTCGCGGCGGGTCCGTCAAGTGGGGACCGGCCATCGTGGCCATCCTCTTCGGCTTCTCCCTCGCCTCCACGGGTGCCGCCGATCCCATACGGGACTTCCTGGAGTCGATCGGCAACTCGATCGGCGCGGTGGACGACTCCATCAGCTCCGTCGGCCCGGTCGACGATCCCGTCGACTCCAGCGGGCCCTGAACCACCGCGGCCCGGCCCCTCGACGAGGGACCGGGCCGGTGATGTGGAGCGGGTGACGGGAATCGAACCCGCGTAGCTGGTTTGGAAGACCAGGGCTCTACCATTGAGCTACACCCGCGTACGGCGCCCGGCGTCGCACACGAGGTGTCGAACCGGGGACGCGGTGAGCATCGTATCAGCGCGTGCCCGCCCCCGATCACGGGCGCCCTGCCGGCACCGAGCCGGGCGCGCGGCGGTCCGGCGTGCGCCGTGCCCGGTACGTGGGGCTCCCGGCGTACCTGTACGCTACGTCTCGCATCGTGAGCCATTACGGGGTGTGGCGCAGCTTGGTAGCGCGTCCGCTTTGGGAGCGGAAGGTCGTCGGTTCGAATCCGGCCACCCCGACCACGTACGATGAGTTCGCGCGTGCCTGTGTCGTGTCCGCATTCCATGCCGTATACGGGGCGCCCCAAGATTTTCCGATAGCTGTCTGCCCCAAGGAGACCGACCGTGAAGAGCGCCGTGGAGACCCTGAACCCGACCCGGGTTCGGCTCACTGTCGAGGTGCCCTTCGAGGAGCTCAAGCCCAGCCTCGACGCGGCGTACAAGAAGATCAACCAGCAGCTCAGCATTCCGGGTTTCCGCAAGGGCAAGGTCCCGGCGCGGGTCATCGACCAGCGGGTCGGCCGCGGTGCGGTGCTGGAGGAGGCCGTCAACGACGCCCTCCCGAAGATCTACCAGGATGCCGTCAACGAGGGTGAGCTGAGCCCGCTCGGTCAGCCCGAGGTCGACATCACCGAGCTGAAGGACGGCGAGCTGCTGGCCTTCACCGCCGAGGTCGACATCCGGCCCGAGCTGGAGATCCCGGACTACTCCGGTATCGAGGTCACCGTGGACGCCGTCGAGGTCAGCGACGAGGACGTCGCCGAGGCCCTCGACCAGCTCCGCGACCGCTTCGCCACCACCTCGGTCGTCGAGCGCGCCGCCGCCGAGGGCGACGTCGTCAAGCTCGACCTGGAGGCCCGCGTCGACGGCGAGCTGCTCGACGACGGCGTCGCCAAGGGCGTCGACTACACCATCGGCTCCGGTCGGCTGCTGGACGGCATCGACGAGGCCGTCACCGGCCTGGAGGCCGGCGCCGAGGCCACCTTCGCCAGCGAGCTCAAGGGCGGTTCCGCCGCCGGGCGCGAGGCCCAGGTGACCGTCCGCGTCGAGACCGTCTCCGCCCGCGAGCTGCCCGAGCTGGACGACGAGTTCGCCCAGCTGGCCAGCCAGTTCGACACCCTGGACGAGCTGCGCGAGGACAGCCGCGAGCGCCTCGGCCGCCAGAAGCAGTACGAGCAGGCCACCAGCGCGCAGGAGAAGGTGCTGGAGGAGCTCCTGGAGCTCGTCGAGGTGCCGATCCCCGAGAAGCTGCTCCAGGACGAGGTCGAGACCCGTCGCCACAACCTGGTCAACCACCAGCTGGGCCAGCTCGGCATGGACTTCGACGCCTACCTGAAGATGCAGGAGAAGACGGCCGAGGAGTTCGACGCCGAGCTCAAGGAGCAGGCGGAGAAGGGCATCCGCACCCAGTTCGTGCTGGACGAGATCGCCAAGCGCGAGCAGCTCAGCGTCAGCCAGGAGGAGCTCACCGAGCACCTCATGCGCCGTGCGCAGTCCTCCGGCATGAGCCCCGACCAGTTCGCCAAGGCGGTCGTCGAGGGCGGCCAGGTGCCGATGCTGGTCGGCGAGGTCAGCCGCGGCAAGGCGCTGGCCACCGTGGTCGAGTCCGTCAAGGTCGTCGACACCAACGGTGAGCCCGTCGAGCTGGACGACGAGGACGAGACGGCCGAGACCGTCGAGGCCGTCACCGAGACCGAGTCCACCGAGGCGCCCGCCGCCGAGGGCGACAAGGACGAGGCCGGCGAGGCCAAGAGCACCAGCTGACGTCGCGGCGGCCGGCGCCGCCACGGCGCCCCCGCGACAGCCGGAACGGGGCCGGACGCTACGAGCGTCCGGCCCCGTTCCGTCCCCGGGCCGCGCGGCCGCCCTGCGCGCACCGCCACCCTGCGCTCACAGCGAACAGTTACCTGGCCGGGACGGGTCGGCGGGGGCAGCGCGTTAAGGTCCGTAAGAACAATGCAGATGCCGAATGACGGTCGAGTGACGACGCGGCCGTGCAACGAATGAGCAGGTGGAATACGTGACGCTTCCGATGCCTTCCGCCGCCGCCGACGCTATGAACGGCGGTCTCGGCGACCAGGTCTACAACCGGCTGCTCAACGAGCGGATCATCTTCCTCGGCCAGCCCGTGGACGACGACATCGCCAACCGGATCACCGCGCAGCTGCTCCTTCTCGCCGCGGACCCGGAGAAGGACATCAACCTGTACATCAACAGCCCGGGCGGTTCCATCACCGCCGGGATGGCGATCTACGACACGATGCAGTTCATCAAGAACGACGTGGTGACGATCGCCATGGGCATGGCCGCCTCCATGGGCCAGTTCCTGCTGAGCGCCGGCACCCCCGGCAAGCGCTTCGCGCTGCCGAACGCCGAGATCCTGATCCACCAGCCGTCCGCCGGCCTCGCCGGCTCCGCCTCGGACATCAAGATCCACGCCGAGTGGCTGCTGCGTACCAAGAAGAAGATGGCGGAGCTCTCCGCGCACCACACCGGCCAGAGCGTCGAGCAGTGGACGCGCGACGCCGACCGCGACCGCTGGTTCACGGCCGACGAGGCGCGTGAGTACGGCCTGGTGGACGCGGTGATCTCCGACGCCGCGGACATCCCCGGCAGCGGTGGCACCGGCGCCTGACGGCGCACCCCGCCCCTTCACGGCACCGGCCGGGGCCGTCCCCCGGCTTCCCCCGCAGCCCGCACCTCACCTGGAGACACAGACGATGGCACAGTCACCCGCCTTCCCCGGCTCCGGCCTGTACGACCGGACCCCCGCCGAGGCACGCTACGTCGTGCCCCGCTTCGTCGAGCGCACCTCGCAGGGTGTCCGCGAGTACGACCCCTACGCCAAGCTCTTCGAGGAGCGGGTGATCTTCCTCGGGGTGCAGATCGACGACGCCTCGGCCAACGACGTCATGGCGCAGCTGCTGTGCCTGGAGTCGATGGACCCGGACCGCGACATCCAGATCTACATCAACAGCCCCGGTGGGTCGTTCACGGCGCTGACCGCGATCTACGACACCATGCAGTTCGTGAAGCCGGACATCCAGACCGTCTGCATGGGCCAGGCCGCCTCGGCCGCCGCGGTGCTGCTGGCGGCGGGCACCGCCGGCAAGCGCATGGCGCTCCCGAACGCGCGCATCATGATCCACCAGCCCTACAGCGAGACCGGCCGCGGTCAGGTCTCCGACCTGGAGATCGCCGCCAACGAGATCCAGCGCATGCGGATCCAGCTGGAGGAGATGCTCTCCACGCACTCCACCAAGCCGATCGACCAGATCCGCGACGACATCGAGCGGGACAAGATCCTGACCGCCGAGGGCGCCAAGGACTACGGTCTGATCGACCAGATCGTCACCACGCGTTCCTCGACCGACTGAGGAACCACGGCGGATTTCCCCGGTAGGCCCGCCTTGGACAGGGGTTCCTCGGTGGAGGATTCCCGACAAGGGGGGCCTACCGGCAGGGCGACGGGGTACCGTCGTCAGGGCAAGACATGGCGAACTAGCACCAGGCAGCGTCCCCCGGGGCGCTGCGCAGGCGAAGGGGACGCACCTCGTGGCACGCATCGGTGACGGCGGCGATCTGCTCAAGTGCTCGTTCTGCGGCAAGAGTCAGAAGCAGGTGAAGAAGCTCATCGCGGGCCCGGGGGTCTACATCTGCGACGAGTGCATCGATCTCTGCAACGAGATCATCGAGGAGGAGCTCGCCGAGTCGCCCGACGCGGAACTGAGCGAGCTCCCCAAGCCGCGGGAGATCTACGAGTTCCTCGAGAGCTACGTGGTCGGCCAGGACGACGCCAAGAAGGCGCTGTCCGTGGCCGTGTACAACCACTACAAGCGGGTCCGCGCCAGCGAGCAGGACTCCGGCTCCCGGGACGAGGACATCGAGCTGGCGAAGTCCAACATCCTGCTGCTCGGCCCGACCGGCTCCGGCAAGACGCTGCTGGCGCAGACCCTGGCCCGCATGCTGAACGTGCCGTTCGCGATCACCGACGCCACCGCCCTCACCGAGGCCGGGTACGTGGGTGAGGACGTCGAGAACATCCTGCTCAAGCTGATCCAGGCGGCCGACTACGACATCAAGAAGGCCGAGCAGGGGATCATCTACATCGACGAGATCGACAAGGTCGCCCGCAAGAGCGAGAACCCGTCGATCACGCGTGACGTCTCCGGCGAGGGCGTGCAGCAGGCGCTGCTGAAGATCCTGGAGGGCACCACCGCCGCGGTGCCGCCGCAGGGCGGGCGGAAGCACCCGCACCAGGAGTTCCTCCAGATCGACACCTCCAACGTGCTGTTCATCGTCGGTGGCGCCTTCGCGGGGCTCGACGAGATCATCCGGGCCCGTTCCGGCTCGCGCGGCATCGGCTTCGGCGCGGACATCCGCTCCAAGCGCGACACGGACTCCTCGGAGCTGCTCTCCGACGCGCTCCCCGAGGACCTCGTCAAGTACGGCATGATCCCGGAGTTCATCGGCCGGCTCCCCGTGATCACCTCGGTGCACAACCTGGACCGCGAGGCACTGCTCCGCATCCTCACCGAGCCGCGCAACGCGATCGTCAAGCAGTACCAGCGGCTCTTCGAGATCGACGGCGTGGAGCTGGAGTTCGACCGGCTCGCGCTGGAGGCCATCGCCGACCAGGCGATCCTGCGGGGCACGGGCGCCCGCGGACTGCGCGCGATCATGGAGGAAGTCCTCCAGTCGGTGATGTACGAGGTGCCGTCCCGGGAGGACGTGGGCCAGGTCGTCATCACCGAGGAGGTCGTGCGCTCCAACGTCAACCCGACGCTGGTGCCCCGCTCCCGCCTCGCCAAGCAGCGCGGCAACCAGGACCGCACCCCGCGCGAGCGCACCGCCTGACGGCCCCTCGGCCGTGTCGGTGAGCGCACCGCCCGGTCAGCGTTCGACCCGGGTGTCCTCACGGAGCTGGAGGGTGATCTCGGCGGCCTCGGCCGTCGGCACCGCGTCCGCGTAGTCGATGTCGTCCGGGGTGAGGGTCTCCGGGTCGACGTCGGTGGGGAAGGTGGGGCTGTTCAGCAGGTAGGCGGCGCCCACCGTGGAGTAGTCGGCCCACACGCAGACGGTGGTGGTGTACTCCAGCGTCCCGAGCTCCTCGTCGTTGTTGGTCTCGGTGGCCTGCTGGCACTTGAGCACCACCTCGTCGTCCCCGAACGACTCGGCCGTCCCGATGAGCTCGATGGTCGACTCCGGGCTGTTGCTCTCCGCCAGGCCCGCCGTCAGCTCATGGAAGAGGCCGTCGACGGTCTGCTGCGGCCGGTGCACCTCGCCCCACATGCCGGCGAACAGCAGACCGCGCCCACCGGTCATCAGCAGTTCCTCGGGGGCGTCGATGTCGGCGTCGGTGAAGCTGCCGTTGACGGAGCCGCTGAACTCCACGCCGGCCTCGGCGAGTGCGTCGTCGTCGGGCTCGACACCCTCGTCGGTGCCCTCGGCCATGAGCTGGAAGCTGCCGCTCGTCTGGGGGAGCGCGAGTTCGTACCGGGTGCCGTCGTCGGCCGCGAGAGGGGTGTCACCGCCGCTGAGAACGGTGTACAGCGCGCCGCCGATCACCACGGCGCCGATCCCCGCGCCGACGGCGAACAGCACCTTCCGCTTGCTGCGTCCCCCGCCCTGGGGCGGCTGCGGCGGCTGCTGGCCGTAGGGGGGCTGCCCGCCGTAGGGCTGCTGCTGCGGCGGGTACTGCTGCGGCACCTGCTGTCCGGGGTACTGGCCGTGCTGCGGGGGCTGCGGCTGCGCGTAGCCGCCGGTGCCGTGCGGCGGCTGCGGGGGCTGCTGCTGGGGGTAGCCGTAGGGGCCCGACTGCTGCGGGGGCTGCTGGGGGTAGCCGTAGCCCTGGCCGCCGGGCTGCGCGTACGGGTTTGGGCCGCCGGGCGCCCCGCCCTGCGGCGGCGGAGCGCCGTACGGGCCGGGCTGCCCGGGCTGCTGGGGTTGCCCGTACGGCCCCGGCTGGTTGTGGCTCATCTTCTTCCCCTCGAAGAGCGTGTGCGTCGATAGCTCCGCCCATCCTGGCGGACCCGGCGCTGCCCTGTACATCCGGGCCCGAAACCGATTCGAACCCGGGACATTGCCGCCGATACACTGACGCCCGTGACCGACAACACTCAGCAGCCCGGACCCGGGCCCCAGCGCGCCCCCGCCGATCTCCCGACGCAGTACGCGCCGGCCGAGGTAGAGGGGAAGCTGTACGACCGCTGGGTAGAGCGCGGTTACTTCGAGGCGGACGCCACCAGCGACAAGCCGCCCTACACGATCGTCATCCCGCCGCCCAACGTCACCGGTAGCCTCCACCTGGGCCACGCCTTCCAGCACACCCTCATGGACGCCCTGACCCGCCGCAAGCGGATGCAGGGGTTCGAGGCGCTGTGGCTGCCCGGCATGGACCACGCCGGCATCGCCACCCAGAACAAGGTCGAGCAGCAGCTCGCCGAGGAGGGCCGCTCCCGGCAGGACCTCGGCCGTGAGGAGTTCACGGACCGCGTCTGGCAGTGGAAGGAGGAGTACGGCGGCCGCATCCTCGGCCAGATGCGGCGGCTCGGCGACGGCGTCGACTGGTCGCGCGAGCGGTTCACCATGGACGAGGGCCTCTCGCGTGCCGTCGGCACCATCTTCAAGCGCCTCCACGACGACGGGCTGATCTACCGCGCCGAGCGGATCATCAACTGGTGCCCGCGCTGCCTGACGGCCATCTCGGACATCGAGGTGGACTACCAGGAGGACGCGGGTGAACTGGTCTCCATCGCCTACGGCGAGGGCGAGGACCGGCTGGTCGTCGCGACCACCCGCGCCGAGACGATGCTCGGCGACACGGCGGTCGCGGTCCACCCCGAGGACGAGCGCTACCGGCACCTCATCGGACGGCAGATCAAGCTCCCGCTGACGGACCGGACCATCCCCGTCGTCGCCGACGAGCACGTCGACCCCGAGTTCGGCACCGGCGCCGTCAAGGTGACCCCGGCGCACGACCCGAACGACTTCGCCATCGGCCGGCGCCACGACCTGCCGTCCCTGACGGTCATGGACGAGCGCGGCGTCATCACCGTGCCCGGCCCGTTCGAGGGGTTGGACCGGTTCGAGGCCCGCTCGACCATCGTCAGCGCGCTGCGCGAGCAGGGGCGGATCGTCGCCGAGAAGCGGCCCTACCTGCACGCGGTCGGCCACTGCTCCCGCTGCCAGACCACCGTCGAGCCGCGGCTGTCCATGCAGTGGTGGGTCAAGGTCGGCCCGCTGGCGCAGGAGGCCGGCGACGCCGTCCGCGACGGCCGCGTCGCGATCCACCCGCCGGAGATGGCCAAGCGCTACTTCGACTGGGTCGACAACATGCACGACTGGTGCATCTCGCGGCAGTTGTGGTGGGGCCACCGCATCCCCGTCTGGTACGGCCCGAACGGCGAGACGGTCTGCGTCGGCCCCGACGAGGAGCCGCCGACCGGCGAGGGCTGGACCCAGGACAGCGACGTCCTGGACACCTGGTTCTCCTCCGGCCTGTGGCCGTTCTCCACTCTCGGTTGGCCCGAGCAGACCTCGGACCTCAAGAAGTTCTACCCGACCGACACCCTGCTGACCGGCCACGACATCATCTTCTTCTGGGTCGCCCGGATGATGATGTTCGGCCTCTACGCCCTCGACGGCACCCCGCCGTTCCGGACGATCGCCCTCACCGGTCTCGTCCGCGACGAGCACGGCAAGAAGATGTCGAAGTCGTTCGGGAACGTCGTCGACCCGCTGGACTGGATGGACCGCTACGGCGCGGACGCCGTCCGTTTCACCCTCGCCCGCGGCGCCAACCCCGGCGCGGATGTGCCGATCGGCGAGGACTGGGTCCAGGCCTCGCGGAACTTCGCCAACAAGCTGTGGAACGCCACCCGGTTCGCGCTGATCAACGGCGCCACCGTCGACGGCCCGCTGCCCGCGGCCGAGCGGATGTCGGCCACCGACCGGTGGATCCTCTCCCGACTCGACGCGGTGGTCGCCGAGGCCGACGCCGGCTACGAGGACTACCAGTTCGCCAAGGTCAGCGACCTCCTCTTCCACTTCGCGTGGGACGAGGTCTTCGACTGGTACGTGGAGCTGAGCAAGACGGTCTTCGCCGCCGGCGGCGAGCCCGCCGACGTCTCCCGCCGCGTCCTGGGCGAGGTGCTGGACCGCACGCTGCGGCTGCTGCACCCGATCGTGCCGTTCGTCACCGAGGAGCTGTGGACCACCCTCACCGGCCGGGAGTCGGTCGTGGTCGCGGCCTGGCCCGAGGACACCGGCTTCCGCGACGCGGCGGCCGAGGCGGAGCTCGCCACCGTCCGCCGGGTGGTCACCGAGATCCGCCGGTTCCGCGCCGACCAGGGCCTCCAGCCCGGGCAGCGGGTCCCGGCCCGGCTGGAGCTGGACGGGACCGGCCTCGCCGGCCACGAGGAGGCCATGCGCGCCCTGCTGCGGCTCCAGCCCGCCGGTGACGCCTTCGAGGCGACCGCCACGCTGCCGGTCGCCGGTGCCACGGTCGCGCTCGACCTGTCCGGCGTCATCGACGTCGAGGCCGAGCGCAAGCGGCTCCAGAAGGACCTCGCCGCTGCCGAGAAGGAGCTGAAGCAGACCACCGCGAAGCTCGGCAACGAGGGGTTCCTCGCCAAGGCACCGGCCCCGGTCGTGGAGAAGATCCGCGCCCGCCAGGCCACCGCCGAGGCGGACATCACCCGGCTGACCGGCCAGCTGGAGCGGCTGCCCCGCGGCTGACCGGCCGCAGGCGCGCCCGCGACGCCCGGTTCGGCTCCCCTCGGGGAGCGGGACCGGGCGTTCCGCGTCCACCCCGCCGGCCCGGCACGTGCGGGTGGCGCACCGCGGGCCGCCGCCCTTCCGTAGACTTGAGCCCCGTGAGCGACACCCCCGACGACTTCGGCCCCGACAGCCCCGACGACCACGCCCCCGACACCCCGGGCGGCGACCCGTTCGCGGAGATCGTCGAGGAGGAGACCGTCCGAGATCCCGACCTGGCCGTCATCGAGGCCGGGAGCCGGACGCTGCGTGCCCTGTCCGGCCCGCCCTCCGCCGAGGACGACGTCCCCGGACGTCCCGAGGACCCGGAGACCGACCGCGCGCTGGCCGAGGTCGAGGCGGAGCTGGCGGGGCGGTGGCCCGAGACCAAGCTGGACCCGTCCCTGGTCCGCATCCGGGAGCTGATGGACGTCCTCGGTGATCCGCAGCGCTCCTACCCGGCGATCCACATCACCGGCACCAACGGCAAGACCACCACCGCTCGCATGATCGAGACGCTGCTCGGCGCCTTCGAACTGCGGACCGGCCGGTTCAGCAGCCCGCACGTGCAGTCGATCACCGAGCGGATCAGCCTGGACCGGCGCCCGATCGACCCCGAGCGGTTCATCGAGACCTACCGCGACCTGCTGCCCTTCGTCGAGCTGGTCGACGCCCGGCAGGAACACCGCCTCTCCTTCTTCGAGGTGCTCACCGCGATGGCGTTCGCCGCGTTCGCCGACGCCCCGGTCGACGTCGCCGTCGTCGAGGTCGGCATGGGCGGCGAGTGGGACTGCACCAACGTCGTCGACGGCCAGGTGGCCGTGGTCACCCCCATCTCGCTGGACCACACCGACCGCCTCGGCACCACCGAGGAGGCCATCGCCGGCGAGAAGTCCGGGATCATCAAGCAGGACGCCACCGTCGTCCTCGCGCAGCAGCCGCTCGACGCCGCAGCGGTCATGCTGCGTCGCGCCGGGGAGCGGGACGCCACCGTGGCCCGCGAGGGGCTGGAGTTCGGCGTCGTCTCCCGGGAGGTCGCGGTCGGCGGCCAGCTGCTGACGCTGCGCGGCCTCGGCGGCGAGTACCCCAACGTCTTCCTGCCGCTGCATGGCGAGCACATGGCGCACAACGCCGTGGTGGCGCTGGCGGCGGTGGAGGCGTTCTTCGGCATCGGCGCCACCCACCACCGGACGCTCGACCAGGACCTGGTGCGCGAGGCGTTCGCGCAGGTCACCTCGCCCGGACGGTTGGAGCTGGTCCGCACCAGCCCCAGCGTCATCCTGGACGCGGCGCACAACCCGGCGGGCGCCGCCGTCACGGCCGCCGCCATCGGTGAGGCATTCGACTTCAGCCGCCTCATCGGGGTGGTCTCCACCAGCGCCGGCAAGGACGTGCGCGGAGTGCTGGAAGCCCTGGAGCCGGTGCTGGCCGAGGTCGTGGTCACCGGCAACTCGACGCACCGCGCCATGGACCCCGACGAACTGGCGGCCGTCGCGGTCGAGGTCTTCGGTGAGGACCGCGTCCAGGTGGAGCCCCGGCTCGACGACGCCATCGAGGCCGCGATCACCCTCGCCGAGGAGTCCGCCGAGTACGGCGGAGCGGGTGTGCTGGTGACCGGCTCCGTGATCACCGTGGGCGAGGCCCGCGTGCTGCTGCGAAGGGACCGCTGATGCGCACCCTGTGTTCCGCGACGCTCATCTCCGAGACCCTGCTCGTCGGCCTCGTCGGACTGGTCGCCTACCGGATGACGGACGTCCCGGCCGGGACGCTGTGGGCGGTGTGCGGCGTCGTCATGGCGCTGTGCGTGCTGCTCTGCGGCTTCGTGACGCGCCCCGGGGGAGTGGCGATGGGCTGGGCGCTCCAGGTCGGCCTGGTGCTCAGCGGTTTCCTCGTCCCCATGATGTTCTTCCTCGGCGCGTGCTTCGCCGGCCTGTGGTGGGCCTCGGTCCACTTCGGGCGGCGGGTCGACGAGCTGAAGGCGGCGCACGCCGCGCAGGCCTGACGGCGGCGCGCCGCGGGGCGCCGCACCGGGCCGGCGGGACGGCGGTCGCCGACCGGTCCGAGGCGCCCCCGGGGCGCGCGGCGACGATCCGGGCGCCGGTCCGGGTGGCGGCCCTACCCGGGGCCGACTGGGGGCGCGGGCCGCGGTGCGGGTATCGTGCGGGCTCACCGGTCGATGCCGCGCGGCCGCCCGCGCCGGGCATCCCGGGCCTTCACCTGTCCCGCACCGCACCCCGGTTGGAGCCCATCCATGACCCAGCGCACCCTCGTTCTCCTCAAGCCGGACGCCGTCCGCCGCGGGCTGGTCGGCGAGATCATCGGCCGGATCGAGGCGAAGGCGGGTTGGAGCATCACCGCGCTGGAGATGCGGACGCTGGACCGCGAGACGCTGGCGCGCCACTACGCCGAGCACGAGGGCCGGCCGTTCTACGAGCCGCTGATGGAGTTCATGGTCTCCGGCCCGTCGATCGCGATGATCGTCGAGGGCGAGCGCGTCATCGAGGGCGTGCGGACGCTCTCCGGCCCGACCGACCCGATCGCCGCGACCCCCGGCTCGATCCGCGGCGACTTCGGCACCATCGTCCGCGAGAACCTCATCCACGCGTCGGACTCCGAGGCGTCCGCCGAACGCGAGATGAAGATTTTCTTCCCCGGTCTGAGCTAATTCCGGACTGTTCCGTCCGACCGCGTGTCAGGACCGGACATCCCGACCGGCGCCGCCGTCACGGTGCATTCCGCGTGGCACCGGCGAACCGGCGAACCGAATCACGGATAGCCGCGGGCCCCACCCGGCCCGCGGCATCCGGCCACCCGCCGCCGCGCGACACGCCCGGCCGGACCGGTGGTCCGCGGGCCCCGTCGCACCCGGCGAGAATTACCCGCACCGCGCTTGTCGCTCCAATGCGCTCCGCCATCGGGGTATGTAGAGTCGAACGGGCAAGTCTTCACCCGAACACGACGTCACCATGACGGTGGACGGGCCGGGTTCCGTTGACAATGGCGACTCAAGGCGCACCGGCGCCCTGTGCCCGACCGGCCGGGGATACGATGTGACGCGTGCCCACCGCGTAGTTCGCGGGCGGCGGCGACATCGCATCCTGCCGACCTCCACGCACCCAACGCTCCAGCTGGAAGGCCAGACGTATCCTCATGAGCAATATGTCTTTCATGGGTCGAGACATGGCAGTCGATCTCGGAACGGCCAATACGCTGGTGTACGTCAGAGGCCGTGGCATCGTGCTGAACGAGCCTTCCGTCGTCGCCATCAACACCAACACCGGTGGCATTCTCGCCGTCGGATCCGAGGCGAAGAAGATGATCGGCCGGACCCCCGGCAACATCGTCGCCGTGCGTCCCCTCAAGGACGGGGTGATCGCCGATTTCGAGATCACCGAGCGGATGCTCCGCTACTTCATCCTGAAAATCCACAAGCGCCGCTACCTCGCCCGCCCCCGCGTCGTGGTCTGCGTTCCCTCGGGCATCACCGGGGTCGAACGACGCGCCGTCATCGAGGCGTCGACGCAGGCGGGCGCGCGCCAGGTCCACATCATCGAGGAGCCCATGGCCGCCGCCATCGGCTCCGGCCTCCCGGTGCACGAGGCGACCGGCAACATGGTCGTCGACATCGGCGGCGGCACCACCGAGGTCGCGGTGATCTCGCTCGGCGGCATCGTCACGGCCCAGTCCATCCGCGTCGCCGGCGACGAGCTGGACAACGCGATCATCCAGCACATCAAGAAGGAGTACAGCCTCCTGCTGGGCGAGCGCTCCGCCGAGAACATCAAGATCACCATCGGCTCCGCCTACGACACCGAGCAG
Source organism: Streptomyces bohaiensis (assembly GCF_012033785.1). GTDB lineage: Bacteria > Actinomycetota > Actinomycetes > Streptomycetales > Streptomycetaceae > Streptomyces > Streptomyces bohaiensis. The sequence continues at coordinate 17,723 of NZ_JAAVJC010000017.1, read as the reverse complement.
GACGAGCACACCGAGATCCGCGGCCGCGACCTCGTCAGCGGGCTGCCGAAGACCGTCGTGATCTCCTCCGGCGAGGTCCGCAAGGCGATGGAGGAGCCCGTCAACTCCATCGTGGACGCCGTCAAGACCACCCTCGACAAGTGCCCGCCCGAGCTCTCCGGCGACATCATGGACCGCGGCATCGTCCTCACCGGCGGCGGCGCCATGCTCCGCGGCCTCGACGAACGCCTCCGCCAGGAGACCGGCATGCCCATCCACATCGCCGAGGACCCGCTCGACTCCGTCGCCCTCGGTTCCGGCAAGTGCGTCGAGGAGTTCGAGGCGCTGCAGCAGGTACTGGACGCCCAGCCCCGACGGTGACGCCCCCCGGGCCCCACCGCGCGGCACCGCCCCGCCGGCTGCGGCCGGGCAGCGCACGCCGCCCGGCGGGCCCACCGGCGGGTGGACCACCGCACGACGCAGAAAGGCACGGCCTCCGCACGTGAGGGACACCAAGGAGAGCAGGCTCCTGCTCCTGCTTCTGGTCGCCATCGCCTTCGCACTGATCACGATGGACCTCCGCAGCGGGGAGGAATCGCCGCTGGACGGGCCGCGCGAGGTCGCCGCCACGGTGTTCGGGCCGGTCGAGACCGGGCTCGCCCGGGCCGTCGACCCGGTCGGGAACGCCATCGGCGCCGTCCGCGACTCCGGACGTCGTCACGACCGCATCAGCGAGCTGGAGAGGGAGAACGCCGAACTCCGCCAGGAGCTCGGCAGCTCCGAGCACCGGGACTCCCGCATAAGGCAGCTCGACGAGATGCTCGGCACCGCCGGCGCGGGCCAGTACCGCATCGTCGGCGCCCAGGTCATCGCCATGGGCCCCGCCCAGGGTTTCTCCTGGACGATCACCATCGACGCCGGCCGTGACGACGGCATCCGCCGCGACATGACCGTCCTCAACGGCGACGGCCTCGTCGGGCGCGTCACCACGGTCGGTCCCGGCACCGCGACCGTCCTGCTGGCCAGCGACCCCAACTTCACCGTCGGCACCCGCATGGAGGGCAGCGACGAACTCGGGTTCGCCAACGGCCGCGGCGACGACAGCATCGACGTCCAGCTCCTCAACCACCGCGCCAAGGTGAAGGCGGGCGACCGGCTCGTCACCTTCGGCTCCGCCGACGGCAAGCCCTTCGTCCCCGGCGTCCCGGTCGGCGAGGTCACCAGCGTCGAGGCCGCCTCCGGCGACCTCACCCGCACCGTCCGCATCCGCCCCTACGTCGCCTTCACCCAGCTCGACCTGGTCGGCGTCGTCGTCGAACCCCCGCGCGACAACCCCCGCGACTCCGTGCTCCCCGAGCGCCCCGAGGACGCCCGCGAGGAGAAGCCCGCCGAGGGCGCCGACGACAACGACGAGGCCGACGACAACGACGAGGGCGAGGACGGGACCGGCACCGACGGCACCGACGGCACCGAGGGGACCGACGGCGGTACGGCCGACGGCGACCCCGGCACCGGCACGGAGTCCGGCGGGAACGACACCGGCCAGGGCACCGGCCCCGGCACGGGCACCGACCCCGACGCCATCGTGGGAGCTGACTGACCATGCGCCTGACCCGCACCCTCCTCACCACCGTGCTGGTGATCGTGGCGCTCGTGCTCCAGGTCACCGTCCTGGCGCGCCTCCAGCTCCCCGGCGCCGTCCCCGACCTGCTGCTGCTCACCGTCCTCGGCCTCGCCCTGGTCTACGGCCACGTCGGCGGGGCCCTCGCCGGGTTCGGCGCCGGCCTGCTCGCGGACATCGCGCCCCCGGCCGACCACGCGGTGGGCCGCTACGCCCTCGTCCTCTGCGTCATCGGTTACGCGGCGGGACTGACCCGCCCCGAGACCGGCCCCCACCGCTCCGCGACCGTCCCGATGATCGTCGTCGGAGCGGGCGCCGTCGCCTCCACCCTGCTCTACGCGGGGGTCGGCACCCTCGTCGGCGACACCGCCGTCGCCCTCGGCGGCCTGATCACCCTTGTCGTCACCGCCACCCTCTACGACCTGCTGCTGGCACCGTTCGCCGTGCCGCTGGTCATGGCGCTGGCGCGCAAGCTGGAGGACGACCCGCTCGCCGCCGAGTCCGTCTCCGGCTCCGCCGGCGGCAACGACACGATCAACAGCTGGGCCCAGCCCTCCCGCGCGTCGCTCTTCAAACGCCCCGGCGGCAGCACCAAGCCGTGGTCCCCGCTGCTGGGGCGCAAGGGCCGAGCCTCCCGCGTCACCATGGGCGGCCGCCCGAAGGCCGGACGGATCAAGGGGGTCAAGCGGCTGTGAGCAACATCCCGGAGACGGGCCGCACCTCCCGCATCACCATCCGGCTCGTCGTCATCCAGATACTGGTCCTCTCGCTGCTCCTCACCCTCGGCGGCCGGCTCTGGTACCTCCAGATCCGCAACGGCCACGAGTACCAGGAAGCAGCCGCCGGCAACCACGTCCAGCAGGTCGTGCAGCCCGCGGTCCGCGGCTCCATCCTCGACGCGCGCGGCGTCCCGCTGGCCGACAACGAGACCCGCCTCGTCGTCTCCGCGGACCGCACCGAGCTGATGCGGCAGCGGGACGGCGGCAAGGAGGTCCTCGCCGACCTCGCCGAACTGCTCGGCATGTCGGAGGAGGAGGTCGCCAACAAGGTCCGCCTCTGCGACGCGCAGACCCCGCAGCCCTGCTGGAACGGCTCCCCCTACCAGCCGATCCCCGTGACCGACGAGGCCACCACCGAGCAGGCGCTCCAGATCCGCGAGCGGGCCGAGGCGTTCCCCGGCATCAGCGCGGAACCGACCGCCGTGCGGCGCTACACCGCGCCCGACGGCGCAGCCACCTCGCAGGTCCTCGGCTACCTCTCGCCCGTCACCGACGACGAGGTGCAGGAGGCCAATGACACCGCCTCCCCGCTGCTGCGGTCGGACCAGATCGGCCGCTCCGGGCTGGAGCGCACCTACGACTCCTTCCTGCGCGGCAGCGCCGGCATCACCCGCTACGAGGTCGACAAGTTCGGCCGCGTCATCGGCGAGGCCGACAACGACGAGGCCGTCGCCGGCGCCAACGTCGTCACCAGCATCGACGCCCGCGTCCAGGCCGTGGTCGAGAAGGAACTCGCCCAGGCCATGAAGGACGCCCGCACCCAGACCGACGAGATCACCGGCCGCACCTACGAGGCGGACTCGGGCGCCGCCATCGTCATGGAGAACGACACCGGCCGTATCGTCGCCATGGCCTCCGCCCCCGACTACGACCCCAACGTCTGGGTCGGCGGCATCTCCGGCGGCGACTACCAGGAACTGACCGGCGAGGACTCCAACTTCCCGCTGCTCAACCGCGCCATCCAGGGGCAGTCCCCGGCCGGCTCGACCTTCAAGGTCGTCACCTCGGCGGGCGCCGTCAACGCCGGCTACCCCTTCGACGGCCGGTACGACTGCTCGTCCTCCTACAGCATCGGCAGCCAGACCTTCCGGAACTTCGAGTCCACCGGCTACGGGCCCATCACCCTCGGCCGTGCCCTGGAGGTCTCCTGCAACACCGTCTTCTACCGCCTGGCCCACCAGGAGTGGCAGAAGGACGGCGGGCCGAACCCGAAGGAGGACGCCAACGACTACCTGTACGACACGGCGCTCGGCTTCGGTCTCGGCGCCACCACCGGCATCGACCTCCCCTCCGAGGTCCCCGGCCGCGTCCCGGACCGCGAGTGGAAGCGGTCGTACTGGGAGGCCAACAAGGACTCCTGGTGCGAGATGGCCAAGTCCGACAAGCAGGACTTCGCGCACCGCCTCGCCCGGGAGAACTGCGAGGAGGGCTGGAAGCTCCGCGCCGGCGACGCCGTCAACTTCTCCATCGGCCAGGGCGACGTCCTGGTCACCCCGTTGCAGATGGCGGTGATATACGCCGCGATCGCCAACGGCGGCACCATGTACCAGCCGACCGTCGGCAAGGCCGTCATCGGCGCCGACGGTTCCCTGGTCGAGGAGATCGAGCCCGTCGAGACCGGGAAGCTGCCGGCCAGCGAGCAGACCATACGGCAGCTGAAGGCCGCGACCGCCGACGTCGTCTCCACCGGTACCGCCTCCTGGCGGTTCGGCGGCTGGCCGCTGGACGAGATCCCGCTGTACGCCAAGACCGGTACCGCGACCACCGACAACAAGCAGTCCCGGTCGTGGCTGACGACGTTCTCCGAGGACTACACCGTCGTCATGACCATCGACCAGGCCGGTACCGGCTCCGGCGCCTCCGGCGTGGCGGTCCGCCGCATCTACGAGGCGATCTACGGTGTCGCGGAGGACGGCTCCGTCGACCGCGGCAAGGCGCTGCTGCCCGAGCCGATGCGCAGCCTCCCGGAGATCGACGAGAACGGCACCATCATCGCGGACGAGGGGTGAGGCGGTGAGCATCCACACCTACGTGGGCGCCCGGCGCACCGGCCAGCAGCCGGCCTGGATGCGGCTGACCGCCCGGGACTCGCTGCTGCGGCGGGTCGACTGGGTCCTGATGGGCGCCGCCGGCGCCCTCTCCGTGCTGGGCTGCCTGCTGGTGTGGTCCGCCACCCGGACGCGCACCGGCATAACAGGAGGGGATCCGCAGTACTTCCTCCTGCGGCAGGTCGTCAACCTCGCCATCGGTGTCGCGCTCGCGGTGGGCGTCATGTGGCTCGGCCACCACCGGCTGCGCGGCTTCGTCCCGGTGTTCTACGTGCTCACCCTCGTCCTGATGCTGCTGGTGTTCACTCCGCTGGGCACCGAGATCAACGGACAGCGGGCCTGGCTCGCGATCGGTGACTACACGATCCAGCCCGGCGAGTTCGCCAAGGTCGCCGTCATCATGGGCATGGCGGTCATACTGGCCGCCCGGGTCGACGCCGGGGACAACCCGTACCCCGGCGGCAAGACCATGCTCCAGGCGCTCGCCATCGCGGCGGTGCCGCTGTGCATCGTGCTGGTGGACGACACCGGCATGGCCATGGTGATCGCGGCGATCATCCTCGGCATCCTCTTCGGCTCCGGCGCCCGCATCGGCTGGACGCTGGGCCTGGTCGCCGCCGGGGTGGCCGCGGCGCTGGCGGTCTGGTTCCTCGGTCTCCTCGACCAGTACCAGATCGACCGGTTCGCCGCCTTCGCCGACCCCAGCCGGGACCCCTCGGGGGTCGGCTACAACACCAACCAGGCGCGGATCGCGATCGGCTCCGGCGGGCTCGACGGCAAGGGGCTCTTCCAGGGCACCCAGACCACCGGACAGTTCGTCCCCGAGCAGCACACCGACTTCATCTTCACCGTCGCCGGTGAGGAGCTGGGCTTCCTCGGCGCGGGGGCGATCATCGTGCTGCTGGGGGTCGTCCTCTGGCGGGCGCTGCGCATCGCGCGCGGTGCGACGGAGCTGTACGGCACGGTCATCGCCACCGGCATCGTCGCCTGGTTCGCCTTCCAGTCGTTCGAGAACATCGGCATGGCGATGGGCATCATGCCGGTCGCCGGCATCCCGCTGCCGTTCCTCTCGTACGGCGGCACGTCGATGTTCGCGACCTGGATCGCCATCGGCCTGCTCCAGTCGATCCGCATGAAACGGGCACTGTCCGCCTCCGCCTGACCCGGCCCGTCCCGGTGCCCCGTACCGCCGCGCGGTGCGGGGCACCGGCGCGACGCAGTACGCTGAACGGCCGATCCCCTTGTCCGCGGCCCACGCCGCCGCCCGGCGGCGCGGCCCGACCGTACAGCGCGACCGACACCCCCGGAGTTGTCACCCATGCCAGTCGAATCGGTCTTCCCGCGCCTGGAGGCCCTCCTCCCGCACGTCCAGAAGCCGATCCAGTACGTCGGCGGCGAGCTGAACTCGACCGTCAAGGACTGGGACGCCTGTGACGTGCGGTGGGCGCTGATGTACCCGGACGCGTACGAGGTCGGCCTGCCCAACCAGGGCGTCATGATCCTCTACGAGGTGCTCAACGAGCGCGACGGGGTGCTGGCCGAGCGGACCTACAGCGTCTGGCCGGACCTGGAGAAGCTGATGCGGGAGAACGGCGTCCCGCAGTTCACCGTGGACGCCCACCGGCCGGTCGGCGCGTTCGACGTCTTCGGCGTCTCCTTCTCCACCGAGCTGGGGTACACCAACCTGCTGAACGCGCTGGAGCTGGCGGGGGTGCCGCTGGAGGCCGCCGACCGCACGGAGGACCACCCGGTGGTGGTCGCCGGCGGGCACGCCGCGTTCAACCCGGAGCCGATCGCGGACTACATCGACTGCGCGGTGATCGGCGACGGCGAGCAGGCCGTCCTGGAGATCACCGACATCACCCGCGAGTGGAAGGCGGCCGGCCGCCCCGGCGGACGTGAGGAACTGCTGTTCCGCCTCGCCCGCACCGGCGGCGTGTACGTCCCGCGCTTCTACGACGTGGAGTATCTGCCCGACGGCCGCATCGCCCGCGTCGTGCCCAACCGGTCGGGCGTGCCGTGGCGGGTGTCCAAGCACACCGTCATGGACCTCGACGAGTGGCCGTACCCCAAGCAGCCGCTGGTGCCGCTGGCCGAGACCGTCCACGAGCGGATGTCGGTGGAGATCTTCCGCGGCTGCACCCGCGGCTGCCGCTTCTGCCAGGCCGGCATGATCACCCGGCCGGTGCGCGAGCGCTCCATCACCGGCATCGGCGAGATGGTCGACAAGGGGCTGAAGGCCACCGGCTTCGAGGAGGTCGGGCTGCTCTCGCTCTCCTCCGCCGACCACAGTGAGATCGCCGACGTCGCCAAGGGGCTCGCGGACCGCTACACCGACGACAACGTCGGGCTGTCGCTGCCCTCGACCCGGGTCGACGCCTTCAACATCGACCTGGCCAACGAACTCACCCGCAACGGGCGCCGGTCCGGTCTGACGTTCGCCCCCGAGGGCGGCAGCGAACGCATCCGGAAGGTCATCAACAAGATGGTCTCCGAGGAGGACCTGATCCGCACCGTCGCCACCGCCTACGGCAACGGGTGGCGCCAGGTGAAGCTGTACTTCATGTGCGGGCTGCCGACCGAGACCGACGAGGACGTCCTCCAGATCGGTGAGATGGCGACCCGCGTCATCGCCAAGGGCCGCGAGGTGGCCAACTCCAACGACATCCGCTGCACCGTCTCCATCGGCGGCTTCGTCCCCAAGCCGCACACCCCGTTCCAGTGGGCGCCGCAGCTCTCCGCCGAGGAGACCGACGCCCGGCTGGAGAAGCTGCGGGACCGCATCCGCGGCGACAAGAAGTACGGCCGCAACATCGGCTTCCGGTACCACGACGGCAAGCCCGGCATCGTCGAGGGCATGCTCTCCCGCGGCGACCGCCGCATCGGCTCCGTCATCCGCGCCGTCTTCGAGGCCGGCGGCCGCTTCGACGGCTGGCGCGAGTACTTCTCGTACGACCTGTGGATGGAGGCCGCCGCCAAGACCCTGCCGCAGCAGGGCGTGGACGTCGCCTGGTACACCACCCGCGAGCGGTCCTACGAGGAGGTCCTGCCCTGGGACCACCTCGACTCCGGCCTCGACAAGGACTGGCTGTGGGAGGACTGGCAGGACGCCCTCGACGAGACCGAGGTCGAGGACTGCCGCTGGACCCCCTGCTTCGACTGCGGGGTGTGTCCTCAGATGGACACCAGCATCCAGATCGGCCCCACCGGCAAGAAGCTCCTGCCGCTGACGGTCAAGAAGTAGCGACGCCGCCCGACCGCGACATCCGTTGCGGCCGGGCGGTCGAACGGGAGCCCCCTGCCGCCGTTGCGGGAGGGGGCTCTGTGGCGCTGTGCGTGCGGTGGGGTCAGGCTTTGAGGTGCTGGACGAAGGCTGCCCACGCGGTGGTTGGCACGGTGAGTGCGGGGAGGGTGGTGTCCTTGCTGTCACGGACAGGGACGGCCCCGGAGCTGATCGCCGAGGGCTGCCACTCCACGCAGTTGTCGCCGCCGTTGCCGCTGTAGCTGCTCTTCACCCAGGGGGAGGGGATGGCGTTCACTGGTGCCTCCTCGTGACGTTCTCGGACGTCCCGGGCAAATGCTCGGGACTGAGAGCCGCTGCTTTGAGATGAACGTAGCGGTAGCCGACAAGTGCGGACCACGGTCCCGTCGGCCAACACCGGAGCCCCCTGCCGCTGTTGCGGAAGGGGGCTCGGTCGCGCTGTGCGTGCGGGTGGGGTCAGGCCTTGAGGTGCTGGACGAACGCTGCCCACGCGGCCGGGGGCACGGTGAGTGCGGGGAGGGCGGTGTCCTTGCTGTCACGGAGGGGGACGGCCCCGGAGCTGATCGCCGAGGGGCGCCACCCCACGCAGTTGGCTCCGCCGTTGCCGCTGTAGCTGCTCTTCACCCAGGGGGAGGGGATGGCGTTCACTGGTGCCTCCTCGTGAGGTCCTCGGACGTCCCGCGCGCATGCTCGGGACGTCCACTGTTCAGAGAAGAACGTAGCGGTGCGGGCGCGCTAAGGGCACGGCTTCGCTGGCCAACGGACGACCTTTGTACCGCTCGGATATGGGGAGCCCCCTGCCGCTGCGGCGGGAGGGGGCTCTGTCGCGCTAGTGCTCGCGGGGTGGGGTCAGGCCTTGAGGTGCTGGATGAAGGCTACCCACGCCGTGGTTGGAACGGTGAGTGCGGGAAGCGCGGTGTCTTTGCTGTCACGGAGGGGGACGACCCCGGAGCTGATTGCCGAGGGCTGCCACTCCACGCAGTTGCCGCCGCCGTTGCCGCTATAGCTGCTCTTCACCCACTGCTCTGAGCTGGTGATGCTCATTCGAAACTCCTCATTGCCTCTCGCATCATCCCGCGCGACTGCTCGGGTGACAGGGCGGAAGCCCTCAGCAAATCGTAGTGCCACTGGCGCATCAGGACCCCTTCGTTGTCCTCCACGAGTGTGCCCGTCGAGATCGACTCCTCGTAGGCCACTCGGGTGCCGTCCTCAAGAACCAGCAAGGTGAGCGTGCCGCCCATCAAGGCGTGCACACCGTGCGAGAAGGGAAGCACCTGGATTGTGGTCCTCGGGGTGAGGGCCAGCTCGCAGAGAATGCTCAGCTGTTCCCGCATCACCGCTCGGGATCCGACCTGGCGGCGTATGACAGCCTCATCAAGGAGCAATGCAAGCCGTCCTGGTCCGTGAGGCGCCCACCGTAGCTGCCGAGTCATGCGTGCTGTGACGAGGTCTGCGATCCGGCTGTCCTCCGCACACGGATCAGCGGCGCGAAACTGCGCCTCCGCGTAGGCGGGTGTCTGCACCAAGCCCGATACGATCTGCCCGGTGTACTCCCCGAAATGAACTGCTCTGTCCTCCAGCTCCATGCGTCGGCGGAACTGGTCGGGGTGGATCTCTTTCCGTGCCAAGCGGTAGAGCTTGGTGAAGAGGCCGTTGGCCTCCAGGAGTACGTCGAGGGCGCCGGGGAGGTCCGGCGGGATCATCGACTCAGCTGTCTCGTAGCGGGAGATGGCCGACTTGCTGCGCTTCAGCGAAGAGGCGAGCGACTCCAGCGTGTACCCCCGCTGCTCGCGCAACATCCGCAGCTCAGCACCGAAGAGGTGCCTGGCGGACAGGTCGGGGTTCAAGTCCCTGGCGCGTGCGGGCATTGCGTGCCTCCGTCCCCCCCGTCCCACGTCCATGGACGGGACATCAAAACCTTCTCCAGGGTAGCTGTGTGCATCCACTATCCACACGGAAAGTGAAGCCCTCGCGGCGGTCGCGGCGCGGGGGCGGAGCTCACGACTGTGAGGAGCGCTGTGATGGACAACCGTTTGAAGTGGCTGAGGATGATGACGTCTCCGCTGTGGGAGGGCGGCGGACGATCCGCGCGGGGACAAGCCACCTGTTGGAGGAGCACAGGCAGTAACTCCGCGCTCAACGGCAGCCCGTTGGCCGGGTGGTCGGCATGACGGCGATGGACGTGGGCGCGGTCGTGGTGCACCTGCCCACCGGCGCCATGTGCCAGGTGCGGCAGGTCGATCGCGGTCACGCGTGGATCAGGCCGGTCGGCGGCGGACGGGAGAACCGGGTGCCACTGGCCGAACTCACCGGCGACGGAGCGATTTCGGCGGGTGCGCTGGCCGAGGCGCGCACGGCCACCGACCGCCTCGCTGCTGCGCTGGCCGGCGCGGACATCGCAGCTCCCGGGCTCGCCGTGGACGGACGGGTGTGGGACTCACCGTCCCGCGGGACCGTACGACTCATCGCCCTCGGACATGTCCTCCCCGACGCCGCGCACGAGTTGGCCTCGCTCGTCGAACTGGGCTTCCGCGCACGGCATATCACCGATGTGGTGCGCAGCAGGAGGGCAGCGGCGTGAAGGGCGACCCCTACTACGGTCCGCAGAAGGACCCGGCCCGGTCGACGGAGTTCGAGCGGAGAGTGCTCGCTCTGCTGGACGAGTACGGCTACTGGATCGGCGGCGCTCCGAGCATCGAAGTCGGGGTGTGGGAGGCGGGCAGCGGAACCTGGGTGGGAATCCTGGAAGGTACTGGCCGAGCGGCGGTGGCCAAGCGCACCGGGTTGCCGCCGAGACGGCCGATCCGGCCCTGAGGTGCCGCGCTCGGTGCTCAACGGGCGCCGCCCTGGGCGTTGATCCTCCTTCCGCTCGGTCGACGATGCGTCCCGAGCGGAAGGACGGCGGGGCACGGTCCCCGTTCCGGACGGGCAGGCTGTCGGGACGGGAGACCCGTTGAGGGCGCGGTGGGCCCCGCCGGGCGTTGCGCCCTCAACGCTGCCCCGGCCGCGCCGTCGCCCCCGGTCGGGCACGCCGAGACCACCGGGAGGAGGGAAGGGGCGCCACGCACGGGTGATCCCGCGACGGATTCCGGCGCCGGGCGGTGGTGTGCCGTGCACGATGGGCCTGTGATCGAGACCGCCTCCGCCGCGTGGGACGCGTACGCGGCGTGCTCCCCGGAACGCCGACCGACCAACGGGTCCGGCGCGCGGACCTGGTTCAACTGGACGCAGTACCCGGACCACGGGCCGGGCGTCGAACTTCTCGGGCTCCGGCCCGGCGACAGGGCGCTCGACCTCGGGTGCGGCAGCGGGGGCAATGCCGCCCATCTTGCAAGCCTGGGCGTCGGCACCGTCGGTGTGGACGTGTCCACCCGGCAGTTGGCCAAGGCGCGTGAGCGCTGGCCAGACCACCCAGGGGTGGAGTTGCACCTCGTGGACGCCCTCACGCACCTGCGGGCGTCACCGGGCACCTACGCGGCCGTCTACTCCGTCTTCGGCGCCGTCTACTTCTCCGACCCGGCGATCCTGCTCCCGGCGATCCGGTCCGCTCTCGTGCCGGGCGGACGTCTGGTCTTCTCCCAACGGCCCGCTGTCGAGGGCTGCTACGGCGCGCAGGCATCGCTCATCCAGCGGGGACCGGACGAGGACCCGGCCGTCGTCCGCCGATGGGACCACGAACCCGGCACGTGGATCGGCCTCCTGCGCGCGGCGGGTTTCGTCCGGACGCGGGCGGAGATCCTGCCGGCCCCACCCGACAGCGGCCGCACCGAGGGCACGCTCCACGTGCGTGCTCTGCGACCCGGCCCGCCACGGTGCGAGGACCCCGAAGGGATCGACCTCCGGTGACTGTCACCCGTCCGACCGATCGCGCGCTGCGGATCGGAACCCGGGCTTCGGCGTTGGCCGTCGCCCAGGCCGAGCAGGTCGCCGCGCTGCTCGCAGCCACCGCCCCCGGGGTGCGCACCGAGCTGGTGCCGACCACCACCGAGGCGGACACCTGGCACGGCGACCTGGCGTCGCTCGGGGGCAAGGGCCTGTTCGTGAAAGCGATCGACCGGCAGCTGCAACGCGGCGAGGTCGACATCGCGGTCCACTGCCTCAAGGACGTGCCCGGTGATGTGCCGTTGCCGGACGGCCTCGTCTTCGCGGCGATGCTCCCTCGCGCGGACGCGCGCGACGCGCTCCTGGTCCCGGAGGGGGCGCCCGTCACCACTCCGGAGGATCTGCCTCCCGGGGCGGTGGTGGCGACGGCCGCCGTGCGTCGCCGCGCGCAGATCCTGGCTCGCTGGCCGCACCTGACCGTGGTGCAGGTGCGGGGCGCGATCGACACGCGGCTGCGGAAACTCGACGGAACCCGGGAAGGGCAGTCGGCGGACGCCATGGTCCTCGGCCGGGCGGGGCTGGAGCGACTGGGGCTGGCGGACCGGATCGTCCGTGACTTCGGGGTCGACGAGATGCCGCCGGCGGTGGGAGCCGGGGTGCTTGTGGTGGAGTGCCGCCGGGACGACCGGCCGACGCGCGATCTGCTCCGCGCCGTCGACGACCCCGCGACACGTGCCGAGGCCACCGCGGAGCGGTCCCTGCTGTACGGCCTGCGGGGCCACTGCAACAGCCCCATCGCCGGTTACTGCGTCACCACCGCCGACGGGCGGCTGGATCTGAGGGGCATGGTCTTCAGCCGGGACGGCTCCACGGTTGTGCACGCCCGCGCCCGTGGCGCGATGAGTGAGGACCCCGCGAAACTGGGGAGCCGGGTCTGCGCCGACCTGCTCCGTCAGGGCGCGCGGGACCTCATCGACAGCCCCGGGCAGTGAGCCGCCGGAACGGGCGGAGCCCCCTCCCGGTGGGGGAGGGGGCTCCGAGTCGTCGGCGGGGGCCGGGCGGTGCCGGGGTCAGCTCACCGGGTGCCGGGTGGCGGCCGGCGAGGAGCCGACGGCCCCGGCCCCGGCCTCGGGAGCGGCTTCGGCGGCGGCCACCGCCGCGGTCGGGCTCCCGGGCGGCGGGCCGAGCTTGCCGGCCAGGGCCTCGCCCTCGACGTCGAGGTTCGGCAGGGCGCGGTCGAGCCACCGCGGCAGCCACCAGATGTGCTTGCCGACGATCGCCATGACGGCGGGGACGATGAGCATCCGGACCAGGAAGGCATCGGCGAGGACACCCACGGCGAGGGCGAAGCCGATGGTCTTGATGATGGAGTCGTCCCCCAGCGCGAACCCGGCGAAGACACCGAACATGATGAGGGCGGCGGCGGTCACCACGCGCCCGCTGTGGGCGAACCCGTCGACCACGGCCTGCCGGGCCTCGGTGCCGTGGACGTACGCCTCGCGCATCCGGGTCACGAGGAAGACCTCGTAGTCCATGGCCAGGCCGAACAGCACACCGGTCAGCAGCAGCGGCAGGATGAACAGCACGGGCGAGGTGGCGTCCAGGCCGATCAGGCCGTTCAGCCAGCCCCACTGGAAGACGGCGACGGTGCAGCCGAGCGCCACGCCGACGGAGAGCAGGAAGCCCAGGGCTGCCTTGAGGGGCACGAGGACCGAGCGGAAGACCAGGACCAGCAGGACGAAGGCGAGGCCGACGACCACCAGCAGGTAGAGGGGGAAGACGTCCGCGAGTTCCTGGGAGATGTCGACGCCCACGGCGGTCTGGCCGGTCACCATGGCCGTCGCTCCGGTCAGGTCGGGCAGGTCGGCGAGGTCGGCGCGGAGCGAGTCGACGAGGTCCTTGGTGCCGGGGGCGGAGGGGCCGCCCTCGGGGATGATGGTGAAGTCGGCGAGGTCGACGGCGTCGAGCTGCCCGGCCAGCGCTGCCCTGGCCTCCGCGGAGTCGTCGGCGAGCGGCGGGACCAAGGCGCTGATCTCCCCGTCCGAGGCGGCCAGCGTCGCGTGCACCGCGTCGACGGCGCCCAGCTTGTCGTCGGCGCCCGCGGTGTCGACCACCACCAGCAGCGGCCCGTTCATGCCCTCGCCGAAGTTGTCGGCGATCAGGTCGTGGGCGACGCGGCTGTCGCTCCCGGCGGGGGCGACCCCGTTGTCGAGGATGGCGAGCTGCATGCTGCCCAGCGGCAGGGAGAGCACGGCGGCGACGGCGACGCCGCCGACGAGCGCCACGATCCGGTGCTTGCTGACGGCCTTCGCCCAGCGGCGGCCGCCGGCGCCGGTCGTCGCCGGGTCCTGGCGGTCGGCCTGGCCGTCCTCGGCGGTGCGCTTCCGCTCCCGGACCACGCGGCGGCCGGCGAACCCGAGGAAGGCGGGCAGCAGCGTCAGGGAGATCAGCACCGCGAGTGCCACCATCGCGGCCGCCGCGACGCCCATCTGCACCAGGAAGTCGATGCCGGTGATCGCCAGGCCCAGCAGGGCGATGATCACGGTCAGTCCGGCGAAGACGACGGCGGAGCCGGCGGTGCCGACCGAGGCCCCGGCGGCCTCCGCCAGCGGGCGTCCCGCCCTGACCTCGTGCTGGTACCGGGAGAGGATGAACAGGGCGTAGTCGATACCGACCGCGAGTCCGAGCATGGTGCCGAGCGCCGGGGTGACCGAGTTCAGCTCGGCGAAGCCGCTGAGCGCCGCGATGCTCGCCGCGCCGATGCCCACGCCGATGACGGCGGTGACCAGCGGCATGCCGGCGGCGACCAGCGAACCGAGGGTGACGGCGAGGACCACGAAGGCGACACCGATACCGATGACCTCGGCGAGGTCGTCGTGCAGGTCGGCGCCGGCGGCGTCACCGCCGACCACCGCGGTGATCCCGGCGGCGTCCGCGCTCTCCTTCACCGCGTCCAGCGCGTCGTGGTCGGCGGCGTCGACCTCACCCGGCGGGGTGCTGTAGTTCACCGCGGCGTAGGCGACGGTGCCGTCCTCCGAGACGGTGCCGGTGGTGAAGGGGTCGGCGACGTGGTCCACGTTCGCGGTCTCGACCAGGGCGAGCGCCTCCCCGACCGCCGCCCGGTTGGCGGGGTCGGTCAGCGACTCGCCCTCCGGTGCCTGGAAGACGATGCGGGCGGTGGCGCCGTCGGCGCCCGCTCCCGGGGAGCGCTCCTCGACCAACTCGAAGGCGTCGGTCGACTCCATGCCCTGCAGGGTGAAGCTGTCGGTGGTCTTCCCGGAGAGGGTGGCCGCGCCGACACCGGCGAGGACGAGGAGCAGCAGCCAGACGACCACCGTGATCCTGCGGTGGACGAACGACCATCGGCCGAGTCGGAACAGGTGCCAAGCCATGGGAGGCCTCTTTCGTGGGGTCGGTCGGGGGTGACGTGCGGTGGTGCCCGCCGCGTCCGAGGCACGGCCCGCTCCGGGGCGTGCCGGGCGGGGCGCCGGTCGAGGGCGCGTTCGGGCGGGACCGGCGTGGGGCGGGTGCCGGTCGGGGTCGGGGCGGGTGGTGTCAGCCGGCGGCCGGGCGGCGGAGCCAGGCGGTGGCGTCGCCGGGGAGCAGGCCGTCCGCCGCCGGACGGCTGGTCAGGACGACGTCGCCGGCCGGCAGCCCCACGGGGGTGTCGCCGAAGTTGGTGACGCAGACCCATCCGGAGGGGTGGGCGAAGGCGAGCACCTGCTCGGGGGAGTCGAGCCAGGTCACCGGGCCGCGGGTGCGCAGTCGGCGCCGGAGGCGCAGGGCCCGCCGGTACAGCGACAGCGTCGAGGAGGGGTCGTCGGCCTGTGCCGCCGCGGCCAACTCCCCGAACCAGGAGGGCTGGGGGAGGTGCGAGCCGTGGTCGCTGAAGCCGAACCAGGGAGCGTGCTCTTCCCAGGGCAGCGGGACACGGCAGCCGTCCCGGGTGGGGACCGCGGAGTCGTCGTTGCCGGCGACGGGGTCCTGGCCGACCTCGCCGGGCAGTGCCACCTCCGGGAGGCCGAGCTCCTCGCCCTGGTAGAGGTAGGCGCTGCCGGGCAGCGCGAGCAGCAGCAGCGTCGCCGCGCGGGCCCGGTCGAGTCCCGGTCCGGGAGGCGGCGCCTGGTCGAGCGTGCCGGCGGGGGTCCCGGGGGCGAGCCGCGTCGCGTGGCGGGGCACGTCGTGGTTGGACAGCACCCAGGTCGCGGCCGAGCCGTCGGCCGCGGCCCGGTCCAGGGTGCGGCGGATCGCGTCGCCGAACTCCGCGGCTCCCCAAGGGGTCATGAGCAGGTCGAGGGTGAAGATCTGCCCGAGGCTTCCGGGGTCGGTGTAGCGGGCGCGGCGGTGGGGGTCGACCCAGGCCTCCGCGACGGCGAACCGGGGCGGGTCGTAGCTGTCGAAGAGCCTCCGCCACTCGGCGTACACGTCCTGGACGTCGTCGCGGTCGTAGAGCGGGTTGCGCCCGTCCGAGAGAGGGCCGTCGCCCCCGCCGCCGACCAGCGCGGGGAAGCCGGCGTACACCTCGTCCCAGGGCGGCAGCGGTTCGCTGAGGTCCTTGGTCAGGCACATCGCCGCGTCGACGCGGAACCCGGCGACGCCGCGGTCGGCCCAGAACCGCAGGGTGTGCAGGAAGTCGGCGCGCACCTCGGGGTCGTTCCAGTTCCAGTCGGGCTGGTGGGGGGTGAAGAGGTGGAGGTACCACTGGCCGTCGTCGACCCGGGTCCACGCGGGGCCGCCGAAGAAGGCCGGCCAGTCCGTCGGCGGGAGCTCTCCTCGCTCGCCCCGCCCGTCGCGAAAGACGTAGCGCTCGCGGGCCCGGGAGCCCCGCCCGGCGGCGAGGGCCTCGACGAAGCGCGGGTGCCGGTCGGAGCTGTGGTTGGCGACGATGTCGACGACGACGTCGATCCCGGCGGCGGCGAGGCGGCGAACGACCTCGTCGAACTCGTCGAGGGTGCCGAGCGTCGGGTCGACGGCGCGGTGGTCGTCCACGTCGTAGCCGCCGTCGGAGAGCGCCGAGGGGTAGAAGGGGCTGAACCAGACGGCGTCGACACCGAGTTCGACGAGGTGGTCCAGCCGGTGGAGGACGCCGCGCAGGTCACCGGTGCCGTCGCCGTTCCCGTCGGCGAAGCTGCGCGGATAGACCTGGTAGACGACGGCGTCCCGCCACCGGGCGGTGGCGGCGTGTGCGGACCCGCGCCCGGTGTCGGCGTCGGTGTCGGCGTCGCTGTCCCGGGTGCTGACGGTCGCGCGGTGGCGGTGGTCACCGGACATGGGTCTCCTCGATCTCGGCACGACGGGGGGTGGGCACCGTCCGTTCGGCGGCGCGCAGCACCACCGTACACCAAAAGTTCCGCGCGGAACTTTTCGCTACGATGGCGATGCCGCGCCGCCCCGCAGCCCCACCGCGCCCCTCCGTCGATCACGCCGGAGAGCACCGCGCGCACGGCCCGGATAGCGGGCCGGCCGGCCGCGCGGCCCCTAGGATCGGGGGTCGCGCCGACCCCGAGCAGAAGGTGGTGACACCCGTGAACGACACCGGTGAGCAGGCCGCGCCCCGAACCAAGCGAGGCCCCTACCGCAAGGGCATCGAGCGACGCCGGCAGATCCTCGACAAGACCGTCGAGGTGTTCAACGAGCGCGGCTACGAACACACCTCGCTGCGCGCGATCGCCGAGTCCGTCGGCCTCACGCACGCGGCGGTGAGCCGCTACTTCGGCTCCCGCGAACAGCTCTTCGTCGAAGTGCTGCGCGAGGCCGACCGGCGCGCCGAGACCGACCTGGCGGTGGACGACAGCCTCACCGCCGCACTGAGCAGCGCCGACTTCATCACCCGCGTCCCCGGGCTGATGGCGCTCTTCAACAGCATGCTGGCCCGCGCGCTGGAGTCGGACAACGAGGACGCCCGCGCCTACTTCGTCGACCGCTACGCCCGGCTGCGCGGCCAGATCCGGGTGGTCCTCGAACACGGGCGGGCCATCGGCGCCGTCCGCGAGGACATTCCGCTCGACACCGCCGCCTCGCTGCTGCTGGCGGCAATGGACGGGTTGTCCACCCAATGGCTATTGGACGAGAAGGTCGACATGCAGGCCGGCATGACCCTGCTGGACCACCTGCTGGGCACCGACCCTCCCGGTACGTACCCCGCGCCCACCGCGGGCGTCCCCGCCGGCTGACGGCCCACCCCGCTGCGGCGCCCGGGCGCCGCAGCGGGG
>NZ_JAAVJC010000179.1 GCF_012033785.1 Streptomyces bohaiensis | reverse complement strand
GCTGCTCGGCCCCTCCGGGTGCGGCAAGACCACCCTGCTGCGGACCGTCGCCGGGCTGGAGGAGTCCTCCGGCGGCGCGCTGCGCATCGGGGACGTCGACGTCACCCGCACCCCGCCACCACCGCGACGACAGTCCCGGTGCGCCGTCCCGGAGCCGACAGCGACTCCCACCCCGCCCACCCCGCCCGCCCGGCCGCCGCTCCGCCCGAACACGGCGGTCCGCCCGAGGAGATGGCCGACCGCGCCCGCAACCTCCTGATCCCGGTGGCGGAACCCCCCGCCCCGGTCCACGAGGGCGTCCGACCCGCGCTGCCCGGCAAGCCCGCGCCGATGCCGCTGCGGAGCAAGGGGCCGGGCGCGGAGCCCGGCATCGAGGGGGGTGACCCCTGCGGCTGGTGCGGCACGCCCAACCGGCCCGACCGGTACTACTGCGCGCGCTGCGCCATGAGCCTGGACACCGTCGACCGGGACGACGACCCCGCTCCGCTCCCGTGGTGGCGGCGGCTGTTCGGCCGGGACGACAAGCGGCTGCACTGGGCGGGGGAACGCCCCCGGATCCGTCGCACCTGTGCCTCGCTGGTGCGCTGGATCGCCTTCGGCGCGATCGGCCTGCTCGTCGTCACCGGCCTCTTCAAGCTCCCGGCCGCGATCAGCGCCACCCAGGACCACTTCGCCGTCCGCATCCCTGTCACCCACGACCAGGTCGGCGCCTCCCGGTCGTACGACGGGAACCCGCCGGAGCACGCTTTCGACCTGGTCAGCGACAGCTGGTGGGGGCCAGGGGTGTCGGGCGCGGGCAAGGACGAGTGGCTCCAGGTCGACTTCGACAGGGCGACCAGCGTCCTGGACCTGGTGATCACCCCCGGCGAGTCGACGCGCGCCGGCGACCTGGGCAACTCGGCCCAACCGCGCAGGATGGAGGTGCTGGTGACGGCCATGGACGACTCGTCGTTCTCGCGGGAGATCGAGTTGAGCAAGGGCGCCGGGCCTCAGCAGGTGCCGTTCCGGGCCCACGATGTCCGGAGCATCCGCTTCACCATCGTCTCCGCCTACGGCGCCGACCCCGACAAGCAGGTGGCCATCGCCGAGATCGAGCTCTTCGGCCCGTCCGGCTCCTACGGGCGTCGCTGACCCGCACCATCGGTCCGCCCGGCGCCGGCCCCGCCCTCGCGTGGCCGGCACCGGGCGGCCGGTGACCGCCCTCGCTCACAGCGGGCCGAACACCTCCCCCGGGTCGGCGTCCCACTCCAACGCGGCGAGGACGCCCAGCAACCTGCGCTCCTCGTAGCGGAAGTGGGACTCCATCACCGCCGAGACGCCCGCCAGGTGACGAGCCAGCTCCGGCCGGGGGCCGAGCTGCGCGCCGCCTGCTCGCATCGGGCCAGCAGGTGCTCGATCATGGTGTGGTCCTGCGCCGGCTTGGCCAGGGGCTCCCGCAACTGCGGGTGCCGTGCGGACAGCTCCGGGAACAGCGTGGTGTCCTCGCCGCGGTGGTGCCCGCTGAGGGCACCGCAGAAGCCGCGGCAGTACACCAGCAGGTCACGCACCCCGGCCGTCGTTCCGGGAGGGTCGTCGGCGAGGGACTCCTCAACGACCGGCAGTGCCTCGCGCAGCCGTGCGTGGACGCGCTGCATCTCGATGTTCCAGGCGATCAGCCTGGTCCGTTCTCCCTCACCCACGGGTGGGGAACGGGGACAAGGTCATGGGACCCTCTCTCCGGTTCGGCGCCTCCATGCCTGACGCGGTCCGCCACCGGCACGCGACGCTGCGCGCAGCCTACCGGC
This sequence comes from Streptomyces bohaiensis, assembly GCF_012033785.1. GTDB lineage: Bacteria > Actinomycetota > Actinomycetes > Streptomycetales > Streptomycetaceae > Streptomyces > Streptomyces bohaiensis. Next base: position 8,088 of record NZ_JAAVJC010000179.1, on the reverse strand, counting down.
GGGGTGCCGGGGACGCACCGTTCCGGGGTGTCAGGGGATCGGCGGCCCGCCCGAACCGTCGCCCGAACCGCCGCCCGGGTCGTCCAGTTCCCGGCGGCGGTCCGCCTGACCGGGGAGCAGCCGGTCCACCATCACTTCCGGGCTGGACTGCATGTCCAGTGCCCGGATGGCCGCCGCGGCGTGCAACCGGTCGCGGGCACCGGGGTCGTTGACGCGTTCGATCAGCGCGATGGCCATGTCCAGCTTGTGGTCCAGGTCGATCTTCGCGTCCAGCCGGTCGGCCTGCTCCGTCACATGGGCGCGGGCCCGGCGCGCCTGCACCGCGAGAGCGCCGCCACCGACCGTGATCAGCGTGCCGGTCAGGCTGGTGACCACCGGCAGGTAGCTGAGGTCGGCGGAGCGCGCGTGGACCAGCGCGAGGACACCGCCGGCCAGCAGGACGGCCGCGCCGCCCGACATGAACCAGACGCTCAGTCGGAAGGTCCACTCCGCCTGCCGCAGCGCGTGGTCGAGGAAGTCGAAGAAGAACCGCTGCCGCTGCTCTGCCAGGTTGCGGCGGCCCTCGCTCCCGGGCTGCGGTGGGGTCCTCCCGGCGGCGGCCGAGACGTCGTGGCCGATGTAGACGTTGCTCTGGCTGCCGACGTTGATGGCGCCGCTGAGGGCGGAGACGTTGATGCCGCCGGTGTCCCCCGGAGCGCTGCCGTTCTCCGGTTCCGCGGCGGGGTGTTGCCCGCCGCCGTCCCACAACCCCTCGTCCCGGGCGCCGCCCTCCCGGGCGGTCTCGTCGCTGTGCGCTGCCATGTCTCCCCCGTCGCATCGTCCGGTGGTAGCTCGGCTGCGTTCAGCGTAGAACCGGCTTGCGAACCCCTGCGTCTCAAATGCCGCATATCAACCCATCGGAGGGCGTGTGCCGTCCACCATCGGATGCAGCACGCGCCGGGCGCACTCCTGAGGGGCCCGTGCCGGCGCTCCCGTCGGCGCCGATCGCGACCGATGGTCGCCCCGGCCCGGGCCCGGGCCCGGGCCCGTCCCGGTGCCGGCATCCCGCATCCGGACCGACCCTCCGCAGCGGTGGCGCGCGGCGGCGCGCGGGGTGACGGCGCTGCGCCGCGACCGGTGCCGGGGCAGCCGAAGCCCACCCCGGCGCACACCACGTCGGCCCGCCGCCCGCGCCCGGCAGCCGGTGCAGGGCCCGGGCGGGGACCGAGGCGCCGACCATGCGCCCCACCGGCCGCCGCGGGGCGGGCGGGTCACGGGCAGCGGCCGCTCGCCGCGATGTCGTGGACGAGGAAGACCGCCGCCGCCTGCTCCCGCCGGGTTGCCCGCTCGTCCACGGAGCGGAAGTACGCGTCGGGGAACCCGGCGCCGGCGCCGTGGCAGGCCGCGCCCAGTGCCCAGAACCGGGCCGCGCAGCGGGCCCGTTCGCGCAGCGGGTCGGTCACCGGCGAGAGGCCGGTGTAGCGCCATCGGCCGCCCTCCACCGGCGCGACGTGGCCGGTGCGCAGCAGCGCCGCCACGTAGACGTCCCGCTGGTGCGCCCAGAGCGCGCGCCACCGGTCCCGGTCGGCCGTCGACGCCGCCAGGTGGCCGGCGTAGTCGGGGTACAGGTCGAGGAGGGCCAGATAGCCGTGGGCGAGCATCTGGTCGCTGTTCCAGGGGCCGGGCACCCCCCGGACCGTGACGGCGCGCGCCAGCGGTCCGAGGAACCTGGCGGTCGCCGTCGCCAGGGCCGGCGCGGGTATCGCCCCGTCCGCGACGAACGGTGTGAACAGCCGCAGCGAGAAGTAGCCGCCGAAGCGGCGTGCGGCACCGTCGTCGGACAGGTCCCCGGAGGTGAGCACGTGGACGGTGACCCCAGTGGTGCCCCAGCGCAGCGTCCGGCGGTGGGGCGTGGGGGTGCCCGCCGGTCCGGGGAGCAGCAGCAGCACGTCGATGTCGCTGCCGGGCCGGGCCCGTCCCAGCGGGGCGCTGCCGTGCACCACCCAGGTGCGGCCGGCCTCGGGCAGCCCGGCGAACCGGGGCGAGAGCGCCGAGACGAGCTCCGGCAGGCGGTCGAGGAAGCCGGCGTCGAGCGCCGGGCCGGTCAGGTACGAGGCTGCGGTCATCTCGGGACCTCCCGCTGCGTGAGTCCGATCTCGGTCGGGGGAGGTGGCGCGCCCGGGGCGGCGGACGGCGCCACGGTCCCCCTGCCGTGGCGCGTCCTCCCGGGGATACCCGAGGTGGACCCGCGGAACCGCAGGTCGGCGGGGCTCGCTGGGGGGAAGGCGCGGCGCGGGGGTGCGCTGTGCTCGCGCCGTGCGGCACGCGGGGGGCGGTACGGGGCACGGACGCGGCCCCGGGCGCCGCGCGGCAGGTGCGGGGGAGCAGGGGCGCGCGAAAGGGGCGCGCTTCCCCCGGCTGTCACCGGCCCCGTTGCGCCGAGTGGGGGAGTGCGCGGCGCGGGCGTGCGGGTGACGGAGGCGCGCCCCCGGGCCGCGGGTACGGTCGTCCCGGTGTCCGGCCGAGGCGCCCGCCACGCGGCCGAAGCGGTCGCCCCCCCGGGGCGCCACGGCCGTCGCGCGCCGTGAACCCCGTCCCCGTCGCCCTCGCGCCGAAGCGAGGGGAGAGGCGTCGCCGTGTCCACTCCGTCAGCCGAACCGCCGCCCCCCGCCCGCCCGGCGCCCCTCGCCACCGCCGCGCCGTGGCGGGAGCCGCGGCTCGCGCGCTGGGTCACCGAGGCGTGTTCGCCGGGGGTGCTGCTGCTGATCGTGGTGTGCGCGGTCGGCCTGCACGCCACCGGCTCCGTCTCCGGGCTGGGATGGGCGCTGCTCACGGTGGTGCTGTGCTGCGTCCTGCCGTACGGGTTCGTCCTCTTCGGCGTGGCCCGCGGCTGGTGGGCCGACTGGCACATCACCGACCGTGAGCAGCGCACCGTCCCGCTGCTGGTGGGCGTGGGCTGCGTCGCGGTCGCGGTGGTGCTGCTGTGGTCGCTCCCGGGGGCGCCGCGCGATCTCGCCGCGCTCGTCGTCGCGATGCTGGCCGGCGGGGCGACGACCGTCGCCGTCACCCTGTGGTGGAAGATCTCGGTCCACACCGCCGTCGCCGCCGGCGCGACCGCGGTGCTGATCGTCACCTTCGGGCAGGCGCTGCTGGCGACGGCGCTGCTGCCCTTCCTGACGGGCTGGTCCCGGGTGGCGCTGCGTGACCACACCCTGGCGCAGGTCGTCGCCGGCGGGGCGCAGGGCGCGGTCATCGGCGCGGTCGGCTACTCCCTGCTGCGCTGAGCCCCGGACCGCACCCCACCGCAGCAGACCCATGGGCCCCTCCAACCCCGTTGCCCGTCAGGCGTGTTCGTCCGGAAAGCGATGGTCCGAGCCGGTGTCCTGGCCCCGCTCCGGTCGTTGAACCGTGCGGCGGGGCAGGCGGCCCGGGCGGGCTCGCACGGGCACCGGGCCACGACGGTGGAGAGGGGGACGGGTGGACGACGGGATCGGGCTGCGACTCACCGGGGTGCACAAGGCGTACGGCAGGCGGGAGGTGCTGCGCGGCGCCACGCTGGAGGTGCCGGCCGGTGCGCTGGTGTGCGTCACCGCCGCCGCGGACAGTCCGGGGAGGACCGGTCCGCAGCGCACCGCCCCCGACCCGGCGGGCAGCCGCGGCGCGGGCCGCACCACGCTGGCCCGGATCGCGGCCGGCCGGCTCCCGGCGGACCGCGGCCGGGTCGACCGCGCCACCGCCGCCGGCTTCTGCCCGCAGCAGGCGGTGCTCAACGAGTTGCTGACCGTCGACGAGCACCTGCGGTACTTCCAGGCCACCTACCGGCTGCGGGACACCCGGCGCGCGCTGGAACTGCTCGACCAGCTCGGGGCCGGCCACCTCCGGCACGAGGACGCGGCCTCGCTCGACCCCACCGCGCGGCAGAAGGTCAACCTCACCCTGGCGCTGATGCACGACCCCGCGCTGCTCGTCCTCGACGACCCCTGCCAGGAGTTGGACCGCGAGACCCGCCGCCGCTTCTGGGAGGTCGTCTGCGGACTGCGCGACCAGGGGCGGTCGGTGCTGGTCGTGGGGCGGCTCGCACCGGAACCGGGCGCCTTCGACAGCCTGCGGCTGGCCGACGCGGTCCTGGAACTGTCGGACGGCCGGCTCACCGCGGTGCGGCGTCCCGCCGGCGTCGGCGCCGCCCGCGGGTGACCGGCACGACGGCGGGGCGGGCCGTCGCCGCCCGCGGGTGACCGCCCCGCCGTCGTGCCCGGCTGGTCAGCCGTCGGTGGCCGTGACCGTCTCGTCGTTCTTGAGCTGCTCGAACAGCTGGGCGGCGGCCTCTTTGTCCCAGAGCACCGCCGAGCCCTTGTCGGTCGCGTAGCCGGGGTCGGCGACGGGCACGTTCATCTGGGTGCCGCCCTCGCCCTGGACGCCGCGCAGCGCCAGGAACATCCGGCCGAGTTCGAAGACGCTCATCTCCTCGTCGACGATCAGCGAGTCCAGGCTGGCACCCATCGTCGGGTACAGCCGGAACGGGTTCAGCAGCGTGGCGGGCGAGGCGACCTGGTTGCCGAGGGCGCCCAGGAACTTCTGCTGGTTCTGGGTGCGGCCGAGGTCGCCCATGGCCTCCTGGTACCGCTGCCGCACGAACGCCAGCGACTGCCCGCCGTCGAGGTCCTGGCAGCCCGCCGCGAAGTCCGCGCCGGAGTTCTTGTCCTGCACCGCCTCCTCGAAGCACATCTCGACGCCGCCGAGGGCGTCCACCACCGAGGCGAAACCGCCGAAGCCGATCTCCGCGTAGTTGTCGATGCGCAGGCCGGTGTTGTACTCGACCGTGCGGACCAGCAGCTCCGCGCCCTCCATGGCGTAGGCCGCGTTGAGCTTGTTCTGCGAGGCGGGGATCCGGTTGCCGGAGCTGGAACCGGTGAACTCCGGAATGGTCACCCAGGAGTCGCGCGGCAGGCTGACCAGCGCGTTCCCGTTGCTGCCGGTGTGCAGGACCATCATGGTGTCGGCCCGGGCGCCCTCGGCGTGGCCGGTGCGCAGGTCCTCGCGCTCCTCGGCCGTCAGCCCCTCGCGGCTGTCGGTGCCCACGATGAGGTAGTTGGTGCCCTTCCCGCTGTCGGGCCGCTCCTCCACCACCGAGAGGTCGACCTCGCGGCGCAGCTTGGAGTCGGCCCACAGGTAGGTTCCCACCCCGGTCACCAGCATCACCATGACCAGGGAGATCACCGTCCACTTGATGCGCCGGCCCCAGTTCGGCCGCGGCCGGTACGCGTCGTGGTCGTCGTGGTCGTCGTGGTCGTACCGGGACGGCGGGCCGTACCCGCCCCCGCCGCGCTGCGGCGGGGCGTACGACTGCTCGTAGCCGTCGTAGCGGTGGTCGCCGTAGGCGGGCCCCTGTCCGTAGCCGCCCTGCCCGGGAGGCGCCTGGCGGGAGACGTGGGGCATGACCCGAGCGCCCTCGGGCTGCGGGGGACCGCCGCGTCCGCGCCGGGGGTGCGGTTGTTCGGTCCATCCCTCGGGCCAGTCATTCATGTCGTCAGTCTGCCGTCCCGCCCAGCGGCGGGGGAGAGGGGGTCGGGATCTGTGGCAGAGCTGATGCAATGCGCCCCGCGCCCACCGCACCCCGCACGCCCCCGCGCCGCGGGCCGCCCCGGGCCGGTGTGACCGGGCTCTCGCCGGGCCGGGGCCGAAACCGCCGGTCAGGGCCGGTGCCGCCCGCACGGCACACCTAGAGTGGACGGCATGACCGAACCGATCACCGCCCGCAACGGCGCCGAGGGCGCCGGCGGCGGCCCGGGCGCTTCCCGCGAGGAAGCCCCGGGAGCTGCGGCGGCCCGTCCGGCCACCAAACCGACGGCCGCCTCCCGCACGACGCTCAGCCACATCATGACCGCGAGCGACACCAACCTGCTCGGCACCGTCCACGGCGGCGTGATCATGAAGCTCGTCGACGACGCCGCGGGCGCCGTCGCGGGCCGTCACTCCGGCGGACCCGCCGTGACCGCCTCCATGGACGAGATGGTCTTCCTGGAGCCGGTCCGGGTCGGCGACCTCGTGCACGTCCGGGCCCAGGTCAACTGGACCGGGCGCAGCTCCATGGAGGTCGGCGTCCGGGTCCTCGCCGAGCGCTGGAACGAGTCCACCCCCGCGACCCAGGTCGGCACCGCCTACCTGGTGTTCGCCGCCGTGGACGAGCACGGCCGCCCGCGGCCGGTGCCGCAGGTCGTGCCCGAGACGGAGCGGGACCGCCGCCGCTACCAGGAGGCGCAGATCCGGCGCACCCACCGGCTGGCCCGCCGCCGCGCCATCAAGGAACTGCGCGAGCGCCGCATCGCCGACGGGCTCGACACCGACGGCTGACCGACGGCTGACCGACCCCGCGCCCCGCACCGCGCGCCGTCCGTCGACAGGGGCGCGGCGGCCGCTTCGACAGGGGCGGGTCGCCGCAGTGGCGCGGAGGCCGCGCCGACCGCCGTCACCAGCGGGAGATGTCCACGGCCTCCCGGCGCGGCCCGCGGCGCGGCGGGATGCGGCCGGCCAGCATGACGAACCGCGTCGCCCGGTGGCGCTGGCCCGCGTAGGGCGCCAGCAGCTCCAGCATCCGGGCGTCGTCGGCGTCCCGCTCACCGGCCAGCGCGTACCCCACGACCCCCGGCAGGTGCAGGTCCCCGACGGTCACCGCGTCCGCCGCCCCGTTGCTGCGCTGCAGCACCTCGGCCGCCGTCCACGGGCCGATCCCGGGGACCAGGCACAGCCGGTCGATCGCCGCCGGCAGCTCCATCGCCGCCGCCTGCTCCAGTCGCGGAGCGGCCCGCACGGCGCGCACCACGGTGTCGGAGCGCTTGCCGTCCACCCCGGCGCGGTGCCACTCCCACGACGGGACCCGCAGCCAGGTCGCGCGGTCGGGCATCACCCGCATCGGGCCGTCCCCCTCCCCGGCGGGGCCCGGGGCCCGTTCGCCGAACCGGTTCACCAGCCGCCGCCAGGACCGGTACGCCTCGCGCGTGGTGACCTTCTGCTCCAGCACCGAGGGGATCAGCGCCTCCAGCACCGCCCCGGTGCGGACCAGGCGCAGTCCCGGGTGGCGGCGCGCCGCCTGAGCCACCAGCCGGTGGTGGGCGACGAACTCCTCGGGGCGGTCCTCGGCGCCCAGCAGCTGCGGCAGCCGGGTCACCCGATGCGTCATCAGCCCCCGGCTGGAGGAGCAGCTCAGGACGCCCCGGTGCTCGTTGAGCCGGATGAGCGCGACGGCGGCGGTGAGGCGGCCGCAGCGGTGCGACGCCTCGTCGTCGGCGCAGAGCTCCACCAGCCGGTGGGTCTGCGCCCGGAGGTCGGCGAAGACGGGGACGCCGGGGAAGCCGTCGCCCAGCGCGGTGGCGAGCCGCAGCAGGGCGTGGTGGCGGGCGCGGGCGTGACCGCGCTCGTGGGCGAGGACGGCGTCCAGCTCCTCGGGGCGGAGCAGCCGGAGCGCGCCGGTGGTGACGACCAGTCGGGCGTCGCGCCCGGGGAGCCACCAGGCGTCGGGGTAGGAGTCCTCCAGCACGAGCAGCGCGCCCCGGGTCTCGCCCGTCGCGGCCGGGCCGGCGAGACCGTCCGGCAGCTGCGGCGCGCGCTCCCGCAACGCACGCCGGTGGGTGCGGCGCGCGCTGCGGTCGCGCAGGAGTTCCCGGAGGACCACCAGCGCCGTCCAGAGACCGCCCGCCGCCAGCAGCGCGGCGAGGGCGGTGGCCCAGGGCGCGGACGGGCCGGCGGCGTAGGCGAGCAGGACCGACTCGGGCGCGGGGGCGAAGAGGTGCGCGTGCACGGCGGGGAACGCCGCCGCCGTGCAGAGCGCCAGGGCGCAGAGGCAGCAGAGCATCACCGTCCCGATGAGGCACCACCACAGCCGCAGGGCGAGCACCGGGTCGCGGTCGGGCCAGCGGGCCGCGGCCAGGGCACGGGGCGCCGGGAGGGCGGCCGACAGGGCGAGGGCCAGCAGCAGGGCGAGCGAAGGGGCCATGGTGCGCTCCGCGGTTCGGGGGACGCCGAGCCGACGAAGCCGGTCGCGCCGGTGAGCAGGATCGTGCCGTCCGCGGTCACCCGCGCCCCCTCGTGGTGTGGTTCCGACGGTTCCGATGG
>NZ_JAAVJC010000178.1 GCF_012033785.1 Streptomyces bohaiensis | reverse complement strand
GGGCGGGGCTGCGGGCTGGGCCGGCACCACGGGCTCGACCGGCTCGTCGCCCCGGCAGTCGGTGCGCCGCGCCGCGCCGTCCGCGATCACGTAGCCGCCCCGCGCGCAGCGCTCCGCCCGGCAGCGCTCCAGCGCCGTGTCGCACCCCTCGGTCACGTGGAACCCGTACCCCCGGCCGCCCGTCACCCGGCAGTCCGTGAAGGTGCCCCGGCCGCCCGCCGAGACGTACACCCCGGCCTCCGCCGGCGCGGTCACGGTGCACCCGCGTATCTCGGGGTCGGCGTCCTTGGAGACGATCACCCCGGTGGTGACGTCGTCGATCGTGCAGTCGGTCACCGAACCGCCGGTGCCCGGGTCGCGGAACCACACCCCGGTCGCGGCCTCGCGCACCCGGCACGCCTCCAGCCGGACCGCGGCGCCACCGCTGACCGAGACGGCCGATCCGCGGATCCGGACGATCTCGCTGTCCACGACGTCCGCCCGCGACCCCCGGTCCAGGACGAACACGGCGTCCGGCACGTCCTCGATCCGGGTCGCCTCCAGCACGGTCGTCGCCCCGTCGCTGACCCACACCGCCGGGTAGTCACCGGTCGACCCGCCGATGCGGCAGTGGTGCGCGTCGGCGTGGGTGCCCGGGTCCCAGGCGGAGACCCCGTTGCGCCCGAACCGCAGCACCTGGGAGCGGACCAGTGTCAGCACCGAACGCGACCGCAGGTCCAGCGCGTTCTCCGGGATGTCGGTGACCTCGCTGTCGGAGAGCGACAGCACGGCGTCCGTCTCCAGGGTGACGCCGTCGCCGGTGCTCCGCCGGACCACGCAGTCCGTCAGATGCGCGGTGGCGCGCTCGGAGAGCCGGACCCCGGCACCGTTGACGCCGGTGAAGGCGCACTCGGCGGCGTCGACCGCGCTGCCCTCCCCGGAGACCGCCAGCCCGGCGCCGTCCGCGCGTTCCACCCGGCAGCCGGTCAGCCGCAGATGGGCGGGGCCCCGTACCGACACCCCGGGCCGGCCGGTCGCCAGCAGCAGGCAGTCCTCGAAGATGCCGCCCCCGCCGTCGGCGACGTCGACGCCGCCGCCGGAGGCGTTGTCCACGGTCAGGTCGCGGACGGTGGGGCGGGCACCGCCGCGGACCTCCACACCGAACGACGAGGAGGTGTGCACCCGCAGGGCCGTCAGCTCCGGTGTGCTCGCCTCGACCAGCACCGCGGGCGCCGTGATGTCACGGCCCTCCACCCGGAGCCGGGAGACCGACGCGGAGCCCCGCACCACCAGCGGTATGCCCTCCTCCGGTGCGATCCGGGCGGGGCCCTCCACATCGGGGTCGGGGCCGCGCACGGTGACCGCCTGGTCGATCACCAGGTTCTCCCGGTAGGTGCCCGGGGAGAGAACCAGGACGTCGCCGTCCCCGGCGGCGGCCAGCGCCTCGGTGACGGTGGGGTAGACCGCGGTCCGGCGCCGCCAGCGCGAGGAACCGGTGTGTGTCACCTGGACGGAGACCTCTGCCATGGACCGTTGTGCCCCAAACTGCGCGTGCCGATAGGTACCGTCAGCAGCCGCGCGGCAGGCGGGGAGAGCGCGCGTGCTGGAGGAACACCGTAGCGCGCGCCGACAACACGGCACGACGCGAACGGGCCACAACCGCCACCCCCGCCCTCCCCACCGCCCCCACGGATCCGTCACGGCACCGGGCCCGCTCGGCATCCGCCGGTGGCGGGCGCGGAGAGCGGTCCGTCCGCCGTGAAACGCGCCCGCGCCTACCCGCATTCGCGTGAATTCTATCCCCGCATGGTCGCACTTTTGAGTGATTGCCCGGCTGTGAAGCGTGTCGCTACATTCGTCACGCATGCCCCGTGAAGCGCAGTAGCGGCTTGCAGATTGGCGGTACTTTCCTATGGCGACCTCGGTCGAACCGGCATCCGAGAACTCCGCGGCCCAGCCGCAGCTGAGCCTGGCGACCGCGGCGGCGCGCAACCTCGCGACCACCACCAAGACGCCGCCGCAGATGCAGGGGATCTCCTCCCGGTGGCTGCTGAAGGTCCTTCCCTGGGTGCAGGTGTCCGGCGGTACCTTCCGCGTCAACCGGCGGTTGAGCCACACCCTCGGCAACGGGCGCGTCGAGTTCGTATCCACCGGCTCGGAGGTCCGGGTGATCCCGGCCGAGCTGGGCGAACTCCCCGACCTGGCCGGGTACGACGACGCCGAGGTGCTGCAGCAGCTCGCGAACTCCTGCGAGCAGCGCGACTTCGCCGCCGGGGAGGTCCTCGCCGCGGCGGGCTCCGACGCGGACCGCGTCTACCTGATCGCCCACGGCAAGATCCGCGAGACCGCTCCCGGCGCCTACGACAACGACACCCAGGTCCGGGTGCTCGCCGACGGCGACTTCTACGGCGACCGCACCCTGACCGAGGAGTCCTCGGGCACCTGGGAGCACTCGCTGACGGCGCTGACCAGCGGCACCGTGCTCACCCTCAGCCGGGAGCGCTTCCAGGAGGTGGCCGACCGCGCCGAGTCGCTGCGCGGGCATCTCGCCGCGCGGCAGAGCGCCCTCCCCGGCCAGCGCAACGACTCCGGTGAGGCCTCGATCGAGCTCGCCTCCGGCCACCAGGGCGAGCCGGCGCTGCCCGGCACCTTCGTGGACTACGAGACGACCCCGCGCGAGTACGAGTTGAGCGTCGCCCAGACGGTGCTCCGCGTCCACTCCCGCGTCGCCGACCTCTACAACGAGCCCATGGACCAGGTGGGCGAGCAGGTCCGGCTCACGGTCGAGGCGCTCCGCGAGCGGCAGGAGCACGAGATGCTCAACAACCGGGACTTCGGCCTGCTCCACAACGCCGACCTGCGGCAGCGCATCCACACCCGCGCGGGCGCGCCGACCCCCGACGACCTCGACGAACTGCTGGCCACCGTCTGGAAGGAGCCGAGCGTGCTGCTCGCGCACCCCCGGGCGATCGCCGCCTTCGGCCGCGAGTGCAGCAAGCGCGGCCTCTACCCCACGACCGTCGACCACGCCGGGCACGCGGTCCCCTCGTGGCGAGGCGTGCCGCTGCTGCCCTGCGACAAGATCCCGGTCACCGGCGCGGGCACCACCTCGGTGCTGGCGATGCGCACCGGGGAGAACCAGGGCGTCATCGGCCTGCACCGCACCGGCCTCCCCGACGAGTACCAGCCCGGCCTCTCCGTGCGGTTCATGGGGATCAGCGACAAGGCCGTCATCTCCTACCTGGTGAGCGCCTACTACTCCGCGGCCGTTCTCGTCCCCGACGCCCTCGGCATCCTCGAGGACGTCGAAACGGGTCTGTAGGCCCCGACAGCCCACCGACCCGACAAAGACCGAAAGGCCACTCCTGCCATGACCGTCCAACCGCCCGCGCCGCCGGGCTCGCCCACCGTGCCCGCGCAGGCCGGCCCGGGCGTCGGCGCGGCCGCCGCGCCGCCGCCCCCCAGCAGCCTGCAGGTCGCCGCGGCCCGGAACCTCGCGTCCACCACCAAGACCGAGCCGCAGATGCAGGGCGTCACGCCCCGCTGGCTGCTCACGGTCCTGCCCTGGACCCAGGTCTCCGGAGGCACCTACCGCGTGAACCGCCGCCTCGCCCACACCCTGGGCACCGGGCGCGTCGAGTTCGTCGTGGAGGGCGGCGGCTACCGGGTGATCCCCGCGCAGCTCACCGAGTTGCCGCCGCTCGCCGGGCTCTCCGACGACGAGGCGCTGCGCTCCCTCGCCGACGGCTGCCGGCAGCGTGAGTACGCGCCGGGCGACACCCTTGCCGGCGACGGCACCGCCGTGGAGGAGGTCCTGCTCCTCGCGCACGGCAAGGCGGCCCGCGTCACCGCCGGCGAGTACGGCGCCGAGACTCACCTCGGGGTGCTCGCCGACGGCGACTTCACCGGTGAGCACGCGCTCGCCGAGGACAACGACTGGCCGTACGAGGTGCGGGCGCTCACCCGCTGCACCGTCCTTGCGCTGCCGCTGTCGGTGGTCCGCGAGGTCGCCGGGCGCTCCGCCGCGCTTCGCGACCGGCTCGCCTCCCACCTGCGCGAGCTCGCCGCGCCACGGAACCGCCGCGGCGAGGCCGACGTCGCCGTCGCCTCCGGCCACCACGGCGAGCCGGACCTCCCCGGCACCTTCGTGGACTACGAGACCTCGCCGCGCGAGTACGAGTTGAGCGTCGCCCAGACGGTGCTCCGCGTCCACACCCGGGTCGCCGACCTCTACAACGAACCGATGGACCAGGTCGCGCAGCAGGTGCGGCTCACCGTCGAGGCGCTCCGCGAACGACAGGAGCACGAGCTGGTCAACAACCGCGAGTTCGGGCTGCTCCACAACGTCGACCCGCGGCAGCGGCTCCACGCCGGCAGCGGCCCGCCGACCCCGGACGATCTCGATCGGCTGCTGGCGCGGCGGCGGAAGACGCAGTACCTGCTGGCCCACCCCCGGGCCATCGCCGCCATCGGCCGTGAGTGCAGCAACCGCGGACTGATGCCGCCGACCGGGGAGCTGGAGGGCCGTCCCGTCCGCACCTGGCGCGGTGTGCCGCTGCTGCCCTGCGACAAGATCCCCGTCAGTCGCGCGGGCACCACCTCGGTGCTGGCGATGCGCACCGGCGAGGAGAACCAGGGTGTGGTCGGCCTGCACCAGCGGGGCATCCCCGAGGAGATCGAACCCAGCCTCAACGTGCGGTTCATGGGCATCAACGATCAGGCCGTGATGTCCTACCTGGTCAGCCTCTACTTCTCCGCGGCCGTTCTCGTTCCCGACGCTCTGGGCGTGCTGGAGGACGTGGAGGTCTGACCCGGACCCGGCTGCGCCGGGGCCTCGTTCCCGCGAGCGGGGACGCCCGTCAGTAGTTCGAACCCGGGTACTGGTACGGCTGCTGCGGCGTGTAGGGATCAGGGTAGGCGGCCGGCCGGGGCATCTGTCCCTGCTGGCCGCCGTTCTGGTGCTGCCCGTGCTGGCCGCCGTTCTGGTGCTGCCCGTGCTGCTGCGGCGGCGGGTAGGAGGACGGCGCCGGCTGACGCTGCTGCTGGGCCGGGTAGCCCTGCTGCTGCCCGGCCTGCTGCTGCCCGTAGGCGGGCCGGGGCTGCTGCGGTGCGCCGCCGTAGGAGGGCTGGTGGGGCGCCTGCGGAGCGGTGGGCGGGGTGAACGCCTGGGGCGCGGGAGAAAAGGCCTGCGGGGCAGGTGTGAACGCCTGCGGTGCGGGGGAGAAGGCCTGGGGCGCAGGGGAGAACTGCTGCCGGGAGGGCGCGGGCGCCGGTGCGGGGTAGGAGACCTGCGCGGCGGGGCGCATCGCATGACCGGGGTACTGCTGCCCGCCGGAGGAGCCGGACGGCAGCGCGGGCAGCGCCGCCGGCAGCGCGGCCTGCGCCGGCATCGGCTGGGAGTGGGGAGACGGAAACGCGGACGGGGCGGGCAGCGCCGAGGGACCGGGTTCGTACGCGGACGGGACCCGGATCGGGGCTATCTGCGGGGTCCCCCGCTCGGCCACCAGGCTGTCGTAGATCGGGGTGTCCGCGAAGAAGGGTGACGAGTAGGAGCCGCCGTAGGACGAGCGCGGGGAGGTCATGTGACATAAGGTAAGCCCACGATGCGCCCGATGGGGAGTGCGATCCGGTGCTCATTTCCGGCGGTTGCCCCCAGCCGTGTCGCGGCTCGCGCAGGACATCCCGGTTTGCCCGAACTGCCGCCCCGTTTCAGGGAGATTGACGTCAGATCACCGGCGCTTCCGGTGAGGCGTATCACCCCGTTCTGTCCGATTGCGCCGAGCCGTTTCGGCCAATGTGGCGTGGCGTCGCCCGTCTGCTCCCGCCCCGCCGCCGCCGCGCGGGACCGCCCCGCGGCCACCCGCCGCGCCGTGCCCGTTCCGGCGCCACCGGGCACGGCCCTCCCGGCCGGGACCCGTACCCTGAGCAGGTGAGAATCGCGCTCATCGACTCGGGCATCGGCCAGCTCCCCGCCGCAGCCGCGCTGCGGCGGCTGCGTCCCGACGCCTCCCTCGTCCTCTCCGCCGACCCCGAGGGCATGCCCTGGGGGCCGCGCACCTCCGAGGACATCACCCGCCGGGCGCTGGCCTGCGCCCGGGCCGCGGCGAGGACCGCCCCCGACGCGCTGGTCGTCGCGTGCAACACCGCCTCCGTCCACGCGCTGGAGGCGCTCCGCGCCGAGCTGGAACCCCGTGTGCCCGTCGTCGGCACCGTGCCGGCGATCAAGCCGGCCGCCGCGGGCGGCGGTCCCGTGGCGGTGTGGGCCACCCCGGCCACCACGGGCAGCGGCTACCAGCGGGGCCTGATCGACCGCTTCGCGGCAGGCGTCGCCACCACGGAGGTGCCCTGCCACGGCCTCGCCGACGCCGTGGAACAGGCCGACCCGGGGGCCGTGGCGCGTGCGGTGAAGGCGGCCGCCGCACTCACCCCGACCGACGTCGCCGACGTGGTCCTGGGCTGCACCCACTACGAACTGGTCGGCGAGCGGATCCGCGAGGAACTGGCGGTCGAGGGCGGCGCACCCGCCGTGCGGCTCCATGGCTCCGCGTCGGCCGTCGCCCACCAGGTCCTCCGGCGGCTCGGTCTCGATCCGGCACCGGAGGCGGAGCCCGGCCCCGAACCGGTCTTCCTCGCCTCCGGGCACCCCGCACCGCCCCCCGCCGCGCTCCTCGGCTACCGGGAGGGGCGCGGACTGGTCCGCCCCCGCCCCGTGGCCTGAGAGCATGTGTGGGACCCCGCGCCGGGCCCGCGACGCCGGCTACGGCCCGCTGCTGTGTCGCCGGAGACGCTCGCACACCACCCGGTAGGAGAGCGCCCCGCGCGGTGCGGCTGACCGCATCCGACGCCGCGAGCCGATCCGACGCGGGGTCCCCCGCACGCGCTGAGCGAGCGCCGCCCGCACCCCCGACGAGGAGTGAGATGACCACGCCCCGCTTCATCCGCGACCTGCGGCGCAGCATCGGCCACGACCTGCTGTTCCTGCCCGGCGTCAGCGCGGTGGTGTTCGACGGGGAGGGTCGCGTGCTGCTGGGACGCCGGGCGGACAACGGCCGCTGGGCCCTGATCGCGGGGATCCCGGAACCGGGGGAGCAGCCGGCACAGGCCGCGGCGCGGGAGGTGCTGGAGGAGACCGCCGTCCACTGCGAACCGGAGCACGTGGTGCTGGTCGAGACGCTCGACCCGGTGCGCTACCCGAACGGCGACCGCTGCCAGTTCGTCGACGTGACCCTGCGGTGCCGGGCCACGGGTGGTGAGGCCCGGGTCAACGACGACGAATCGCTGGAGGTCGGCTGGTTCGCCCTCGACGCGCTGCCGCCCGGCCTGACCGACCACGCGATGCGCCGGATCACCCTGGCCGCGGCCGGCGGCGGCCCCGCGTGGTTCCGCCCGCACGACGACGGCGCCGCACCGGCCGCACCCGCGGGGGAGCCGCCGGCCACCGACCCGGCGCCCGACGCGTCCGTCGGCGCCTGACGGCCCGGCCGGGAGGTTTCCGACCGATGCCGCCGACCGCGGCGCCGGCTAGAGCTTGCGGTAGGTGTACGCGTCCTCGGCCGCGCGCACCACGTCATCCAGCGGAGCCCCCGCGCCCGCGGTGACCACCGCGGCCACCGCGCCCTCCAGGAACGGCGCGTCCACCAGGCGCGTCCCCGGCGGCAGGGTCCCCTCGCCCGACGACCCGCCCGGGTCCTCGTCCTCCTCGTCCACGATCAGCGCGCGCACCGTCAGCACGGCGCTCCCCAGGTCCGCGACGACCACGACCCCGGCGCCCCGGTCGACCCGTCTCGCAGCGGCGACGATCAGTTCCGAACTGGTGCCGATGCCGCCGTCGCCGGCACCACCGGCCGCCGCGACCAGCCGTCCGCCGGTCCCGCCGCTGAGTGCCACCGCGAGCCGCGCCACGGCATCCGCCACGTCGCGACTGTGCGACACCAGCACCACGCCCACCGCGCCGCTGCCCGCCGGGTCACTCATCGGCCGCCTCCCAGGTCTGCTCCAGCGCGGCGACCAGGACCAGCGCCGAGGCCGCCCCGGGGTCCTCGTGGCCGATGCTGCGGTCGCCCAGGTAGCTGGCGCGGCCGCGTCGCGCGCGCAGCGGTACCGTGCCCACCGCGCCCTCCGTCGCCGCGCGGCGGGCGGCGGTGAAGGACTCCGGCAGAGCCCGGGCCGCCGGCAGCAGCGCGTCCAGCATCGTCTTGTCACCCTCTGCCGCACCACCCAGGGCGCTCACCGCCTCGACCCCGGCGGTCAGCGCACGGGCGAGGTCGTCCCGGGAGACGGTCGCCGCGTCGCCCAGTTCCTTGCCGGCGCGGCGCAGCAGCGTTCCGTAGAGCGGACCGGACGCGCCGCCGACCTTGGAGACCAGGGTGCGGCCCGCCAGCCCGAGCGCCGCCCCGGGGGACGGCGGCGGCTTCTCCGCCAGTGCCGCGGTCACCGCGGTGAACCCCCGCCGCAGATTGCTGCCGTGGTCGGCGTCCCCGATCACGGCGTCCAGCTCCGTCAGTCGGTCCGCCTCCCGGTCCACCGCCGACGCCGTCCGCGTCAGCCACCGCACGAAGAAACCGGTGTCCAGTTCCGCCACTCGTCCGCTCCCGTCCACCACCGTCGAATCCGACCCGAACCCGCACCCGTGCCGTACCCCGCGGGGCGACCGGCGAACGCACGCCGGACAGCCCCGCGTCGGTCAGCAGCCCCAGCGCAGCGCCGCCGTGCTCACCGGCGTGTCCCAGAGCCGCAGCAACGCGTCGTCCGCCTCGCACAGCGTCACCGAGCAGCCGGCCATGTCCAGCGACGTCACGTAGTTCCCGACGAGCGTACGGGCGAGGGTCACGCCGCGCTCGGCGAGCACGCGGTGGACCTCCGCGTGGAAGCCGTACAACTCCAGCAGGGGCGTGGCGCCCATGCCGTTGACCACAGCCAGGAACGGGCGGCCGGCGGCCGGGGCGCCGAAGTCCTCCAGCAGCGCGTCCACCGTCACCTCGGCGATCTCCGCCGCGGTCATCATCGGCCGCCGCTCCCTGCCCGGCTCGCCGTGGATGCCGATGCCGAGCTCCAGCTCGTCGGCGGGCAGGTCGAACGTCGGTCCGCCCTTGGCCGGGGTGGAGCACGGGCTCAGGGCGACCCCGTAGCTGCGGCACGCCCCCGCGACACGCCGGGCCAGCGCCTCCACCGTCTCCAGCGGTGCCCCCTCCTCGGCGGCGGCCCCGGCCAGCCTCTCCACGAACAACGTGCCTCCGGTGCCACGCCGCCCCGCGGTGAAGAGGCTGTCGGTCACCGCGACGTCGTCCTCCACCAGCACCCGGGCCGCCCGGACCCCCTCGTCCTCCGCGAGCTCCATCGCCATGTCGAAGTTCAGGACGTCGCCCGTGTAGTTCTTGACGACGAACAGCACCCCCGCGCCGCTGTCCGTGGCGGTCGCGGCACGGAACGCCTGGTCGGGCACGGGCGAGGTGAAGACCTCCCCGGGGCAGGCGGCGTCCAGCATGCCGCGCCCCACGAAGCCGGCGTGCAGCGGCTCGTGCCCCGAGCCGCCTCCGGACACCAGCGACACCTTCCCGGAGACGGGCGCGTCCCGGCGGACCACCACCCGGTTCTCGACGTCCACCGACAGCTCCGGGTGGGCCGCCGCCATGCCGCGCAGCGCGTCGTCCACGACCCGGTCCGGTGCGTTGATCAGCATCTTCATCGGTACCTCCCGAAGTGACTCAAATCGTAGCGCCGGTGCGGGGTTCGTGCAGGTCAACGTGGCACAGCCCGCGCGAACCGGCCCGCGGCGCCGCTCCCGCCGGGGGCCCGTGGGCCCCGCCCACTCCAGACTCCCCCGCCCGGCCTCCGCCGACACCCGCACGCCGGGCCGCCTCCGCCCCGCGCGGGGCGGAGGCGGGCCCCCCCCC
>NZ_JAAVJC010000177.1 GCF_012033785.1 Streptomyces bohaiensis | reverse complement strand
CTCGTCCGCGGTGGGCGCGGCGTCCCCGTCCCTCCCCGCTGTGCCGCGGGGGCCGCCGGCCGGCTCGCGGTCGACCAGGGTCAGCACCAGCACCGCCGCGACCAGCAGGGCCGCCACCGCCAGCCAGAGCGCCGGCACCAGCCCGTCGACGAACTGCCGCCCGTCGGCGTAGCCGCCGCGAGCGGCGAACACCGAGGCCAGCAGGGCGATGCCGAGCGCGCCGCCGACCTCGCGCAGCGAGTTGGCGACCCCCGACGCGATGCCCTGGTCCGGCACGGGCACCGAGCCCATGATCATCGCGCCGGTGGGTGCGAAGAAGAGCGCCATGCCGACGCCGCTGAGGACGAGGGCCGGAACCAGCGCCGCGTAGGGGGCCGCGGGATCGGCGACCAGGGCGAAGAGGGCGAGTCCCGCGGCCATCAGCAGCATGCCGCCTCCGACGACGGGCCGGCCGCCGACGCGATCGGTGAGGAGTCCTGCCAGCGGGGCCACGACGACCGGCATCGCGGTCCACGGCAGCACGCGGAGCCCGGCCTCCGTCGGGGTGTACCCCTGGACGATCTGGAAGAACTGCGCGAGCAGGAAGATCGAGCCGAACATGCCGAGGAACATCAGCAGACCGGCGGCGTTCAGCGCGCTGAAGGTGCGGGAGCGGAAGAGCCGCATGGGCAGTACCGGGTGGGGTGTGCGGGTCTCCCGGCGGACGAAGGCCGCGAGCAGCACGCCCCCGACGGTGAGCGTCGCCCAGCTGCCGGGCGTGGCCCAGCCGTGCTCGTGACCCCGGACGATCCCGAGGACGAGGCCGAGCACGCCGGCGCCGGCGAGTGCAGTGCCGGCGAGGTCCAGGGGACGGCGGCGGCCGAAGCTCTCGGTGAGGCCGGTGCGGACGAGCGGCAGCAGCAGGAGCCCCACCGGGACGTTGAGCCAGAAGATCCACTGCCAGGAGAGGTGCTCGGTGACGACGCCGCCCACGAGCGGGCCGGCGGCCACCGCCGTGCCGTTGACGGCTCCCCAGACGCCGAAGGCCGTGCCGCGCCGCTCGGCGGGGACCGCTGCGGCGAGCAGGGTGAGGCTGAGCGGGAGCAGCACCGCCGCGCCGACGCCCTGCACGGCGCGGGCAGCGATCAGGGTCCCGGTGTCACCGGCGACGGCGGCCCCGGCCGAGGCGGCGGTGAAGACGAGGAGTCCTGCCGTGAAGACGCGGCGGCGGCCGAGGCGGTCGCCGAGAGCCGCGGCCAGCAGCAGCAGGCAGGCGAACGGCAGGGTGTAGGCGTTGACGATCCATTCCAGGTCGGTGAGGCTGCCGCCGAGGTCGTCCCGGATGACCGGCAGCGCGGTGGTGACGACCAGGTTGTCGAGGGCGGCCATGAAGGTCGCGAGGCCGGTCACCGCGAGGACCCGGACGGGAAGACCGGTGGGGGCGGCGGGTGGCGCTGCTGCCGGGGGCGGGGCGGGGTTCACGGAGTCTCCCTGGGCACGGTCGCCGGCGCACCGGCGACTACTTGTTAGTGATTGATTAATAACTTTCGTGGGCGCACGAGACGGACGCCGTCGGCGCCGCGGGCGACGCCACCCGACACCGCGCCACCGGACGGCGGCGCGGACCGCTCAGCCGGCTTCGGGTGCCTGCCCGCAGGCGACCCAGGCGCGGTGCTCGGTCGGCAGGTTCAGCGCGAGCATCGCGTTGATCAGCATCCCCTGCCCCATGAAGTCCACCGTGCGGTCGCCCTCGGCGCCGAGCCGCAGATGGACGAGGTCCCAGATCTCGCCCCACGCCCGGCGGAGCCGGTCGGCGAACGCGTGGTCCCCGGCCTCCTCGGCGACCCCGGCGGCGGCGTACATCTGCATCTGGAAGAGCAGTTGCTCCCGGTCGGCGGTGAGCAGCGCGTACGCGTCCGCCATCGCACGACCGGCCTCGTCGGGGGGCAGCCCCTCGGAGGCCTCGGCCAGCCGGACGCGGATCTGGTCGCAGCACCGCGCGGCGGCGGCGAGGAAGATGGCCCGCTTGTCGGCGAACAACCGGAACAGGTACGGCTGCGAGACGCCGACACGCCGGGCGATGGCGGCGGTCGAGGTCCCGGCGTAGCCGCCGCGCGCGAACTCCGCGAGGGCGGCGCGCACCACGGCCTCCCGGCGCTCCTCGGCCGACATCCGGCCGCTTCGTTCTGCCATGGCAATGAAGTTATTGATCAATCACTCAATGGTCAACCCCTGCGCCGTGACCGCCCGCACACCACGACGGGCGCGCCCCGCGGCACACCGGTGCCGTGGAGCGCGCCCGTCGCGCTCGGGTCAGGCCAGCCGGACGACGGCGCGGGCCATGCCCAGCACCTTCTGGCCGGCGGAGGTGGCCGTCAGGTCGACGCGCACCGTCCGCGCCTCGTCGTCGAGCTTCACCGCGACTTTGCCCGACACCTCGATCACGGCGCCCTTGTCGTCGTCCGGCACCACGACCGGCTTGGTGAAGCGCACCCCGTACTCGACCACGGCGCCGGGGTCGCCCGTCCAGTCCGTCACCACGCGGATCGCCTCCGCCATGGTGAACATGCCGTGCGCTATCACGTCGGGGAGGCCCACCTCGCGGGCGAACCGCTCGTTCCAGTGGATGGGGTTGAAGTCACCGGAGGCACCCGCGTACCGGACCAGCGCGGCCCGGTCCACCGGGAACTCCCGCGCCGGCAGGACGGTGCCCACCTCGACGTCCGCGTACGCGACACTGGCGGCCATCGCGCTCATCCCTCCTCGGTGGCCCGCGCCACCAGCTTCGTGTACGCGGTCACCACGTGCTCGCCGTCGGCGGCGTGCACATCGCCCCGCACGTCGAGGATGTCGTTGCCGGCCATGCTGCGGACCGCCACGATCGTCGAGGTGACCGTCAGCACGTCCCCGGCGCGAACCGGGCGCGAGTAGACGAACTTCTGGTCGCCGTGCACCACCCGGCTGTAGTCCAGTCCCAGTTCCGGATCCCGTATCACGTCCCCCGCGGCGGAGAAGGTGATGGAGAACACGAAGGTCGGCGGTGCCGGAACATCGGGATGGCCCAGCGCCCGCGCCGCCTCGGGGTCGGTGTAGACGGGATTGTCGTCCCCCACCGCCTCGGCGAACTCGCGGATCTTCTCGCGGGCGACCTCGTACGGCCGACTCGGCGGATAACTGCGTCCGACGTAGGACTGGTCGAGCGCCATGGGCACGAACACCTCCGGGAACGAACGCGAGGCCGCCCCGGAACGGAGCGGCCTCGACGGTCAACAGCTACCGGACGGGACGCGAGGAACCGTCGGGCTGTTCGATGATCTGACGGGACGACGTCCCGCCGCTGCCGACTCGGAGGTGTGACGGGGGACGCCGAGGCGTCCCCGCCGAAACCGGCCGGCCTGGGTCACGAGTTGCGCGTCAGCGCGTCTCGCGGTGCGCCGTGTGCGAGTTGCAGCGCGGGCAGTGCTTCTTCATCTCGAGCCGGTCGGGATTGTTCCGCCGGTTCTTACGGGTGATGTAGTTCCGCTCCTTGCACTCCACGCAGGCCAGCGTGATCTTCGGGCGGACGTCGGTGGCAGCCACGTGAGTGCTCCTTGACGGACGGGACGGTTCAACACAGGGACAGTAGCCGATCGGGGCGTAGAACCCAGCATCGGCTACCGATGAGTAGCGGCGACCGGACTTGAACCGGTGACACAACGATTATGAGCCGTTTGCTCTACCGACTGAGCTACGCCGCCAGGATGCGGAAGACCGCATCACAGAGCCCCAAAACGGAATCGAACCGTTGACCTTCTCCTTACCATGGAGACGCTCTGCCGACTGAGCTATTGGGGCGAGCGAGGAAGAGATTACACGTTCCGCGCCGTAAGACGAAATCCGTAAACCGGGGCCGGTCGCCCCACCTCTCCCAGCGTGCCACAGCGGGCCCGCGCGACCGCCGTGGCACCGGCGTGGCACGGGTGGGAGACCGGTCGGGCGCCGGCCGGATCCGCCCGGCGCCACGGCACCGACGAGTCTCGCGCCGGTGCCGAGCCGGCGGCCCGGCACCGGTCCGTGACGGGCGGGGCGGCGGGGAGCGAAGAGCTCGCCACGGCGCCCGCCACTGCGCCGCCCGGCGGTCTGCTCGTACGACTATTGGGTCGCTGCCGCCGACGTGCGCCCGGGCGGCCGCCCCGGCCCCGTACCCTCGCACCAGCCCGCCCGACCGGCGCCGCGAGGCGGCCGGCCGAGTGCCGCGCCACCCGAGCCGTACCGACCCGCAGGAGCCCGATGCCGCACGACGCCGACACCGGGGGCACCACCGTCCTCGTCCTCTCCGGTCCGCGCCTGGCCGACGGCCGCACGGTGGACGTGAGGGTCAGCGCGGGACTGGTGGAGGCGGTCGGGACCCCCGGCAGCCTCGCGCCGACCGCTGCCGAGGGCACGACCCGGGTCGATCTCTCCGGATACCTGCTGCTGCCGTCCCCGGCCGAGCCGCACGCGCACCACGACTCCGCCCTCACCGCCGAGGTCGCGGGCCCCGCCCCGGGCGACCCGGTCTCCGTCCGCCGCCGGATGACGGAGGCGGCGCTGCTCCAGCTCGGCCACGGGGCGACCGCGCAGCGGACGCACGTCCGGGTGGGGGGCGTCACCGGGCTCTCCGCGCTGGAGGCGGCGCTGGACGCCCGCCGCGCCGGCCTGGCGCCGTTCTGGCTCCGGCTGCGCCCCCGGCATCCCCTCGTCGGCCCCGGCGCCACCGCGCGGCGGGGCGGCCCGGCGCCGCGGGAAGGGGTGCTGGTGGTGGACGCCGAGGACGACTTCACCGCGATGCTGGCCCATGTGCTGCGCGCCACCGGGCGCGAGGTGCGGGTGGTGGGGCCCGAGCAGCTCGCCGACGGCGCCGGGGAGCATCGCGGTCCGGTCGTCCTGGGCCCCGGACCGGGCGACCCCGCCGACCCGGCCGACCCGCGGATCGGCGCGCTGCGGCGGCTCGCGGCCGAGCTGCTCGCCCACCACCGCGGCGGGGTGGTGGGGGTCTGCCTCGGGCACCAGCTGCTGGCGACGGCGCTGGGGCTCCCGGTGCGGCGACTGCCCCGGCCGGCGCAGGGGGTGCAGCGCGAGGTCGAGCTGTTCGGCCGACGCGAGACCGTCGGGTTCTACAACTCGTTCACCGCCCGCTGCGACGACGACGCCGCGGCCGGCCTGGCCGCGCGCTCCGTGGCGGTGGCCCGCGACGCGGACGGCACCGGGGTGCTCGCGCTGCGCGGGCCCGGCTTCGCCGGGGTGCAGTTCCACCCGGAGTCGGTACTGACCCTGGACGGGCCGCGACTGCTCGACGAGGCACTCGCCGCCGCGACCCGGCGGCCCGGCGTACCGGCCGGGTGAGCCCCTGCCGGGCCCGGGGGTTCGGGCAGCGACCGGATGCGGGGGCCCGGCAGCCGTCGCGGCGGGGGCCGCCGCGACGGGCGGTTCAGTCGTCCGTCAGGCCGCGCTCGATCGCGAACCGCACCAGCTCCACCCGGTTGTGCAGCTGGAGCTTCCCGAGCGTGTTCTGCACGTGGTTCTGGACCGTGCGGTGGGAGATCACCAGCCGCTCCGCGATCTGACGGTAGGTGAGTCCCTTGGCCACCAGCCGCAGCACCTCGGTCTCCCGCTCGGTCAGGCGGGGCGCCGCCTCCCGGGCCGGGTCGGGGCGGGTGCCGCCCGACGCCAGCCGCCGGAACTCGCCGAGCACCAGTCCGGCCAGCCCGGGTGTGAACACCGGCTCGCCCGCGGCGGTGCGCCGTACCGCGTCCAGCAGCTCACCGGCGCTGGCCGACTTCACCAGGTAGCCGGTGGCGCCCGCCTTGACCGCCTCCAGAACGTCCTCCTGCTCGCCGCTGGCGGAGAGGACCAGCACCCGGGGTCCGGTCGGGCCCGCGGCGCCCGCCAGGCGGCGGCAGACCTCGGCCCCGGGCAGCCCCGGCAGGTTGAGGTCCAGCACCAGGACCTCGGGCCGGGCGGCCAGCGCGCGCCGCACGGCCTGCGGCCCGTCGCCGGCGGTGGCGACCACGTCGAGTCCGGCGGCGGCGAGGTCCCGGGCGACCGCGTCCCGCCACATCGGGTGGTCGTCGACCACCATCACCCGCAGCGCCGCCCCCGGCGTCCCGTTCGCCCCGTTCGCCCCGTTCTCGTGTGGCGTCGTTTCCGTTCCGCTCATCGCTTCGGCACCTTCAGTTCGACCTCCGTCCCCTGGCCCGCCACCGACTCCCACGTCGCCGTCCCCCCGAGGTCGCGCAACCGGCCGCGGATCGACAGCGACACCCCCATCCTGCCCTCCGCCTCGGCGGCGGCGAGCCTGCCGGGGGCGATGCCGGGGCCGTCGTCGCGCACGGTCACCACGACCGCGTCGGGTTCGTCCTCCAGCAGTATCCAGGCACGGCCCCCGGTGCCGTCCGGGCCACCCGCGTGATGCCACACGTTGTCCAGCGCGGCGCCGACCGCCGCGTCCACCTCCCGGGCGGCGGCTCCCCGTCGGGCGGCGGACCGCCGTGGATCAGTCGGCGCAGCGCCTGCTCCTGCTCGGCCGCCAGCCGACCGAGTTCGACGGCGGCCGGGTCGGCCGCGTCCGCACGGCGGCGGACCATGGTGAGCACCTGGAGCACGCCGTCGTGGATGTCGCGGGCCAGGCGTTCGCGCTCCCGGGTCGCGGCCTCGATCCGCAGCGCACGGGCCAGGGTCCGCTCGCTGGCGCGCGCCACCTCCACGACGTAGCCGATGGCGATGGAGGCCACCCACACCAACAGCACGTTGTGCACCGTGGCACGGCCGAACCCCGCGGTGGCGAGGTTGGCGGCGCCGATGACGGCGGAGGCGACCGCGGCCCAGCGCCACCCGGCCTTGACGGCGAAGGCGAGCACCGATCCCGCGACCCAGATCGAGGGCAGTGTGGGGGTGACCGCGCCCGCGGGGTCGGCGACGGGGCTCAGCAGGATGCCGGCCACGGCGACGGTGAGGTCCCCGGCGAGGAACGCCGGGGTGCAGCGCTCGGCGGTCAGCGTCCGCCGCAGGGTCAGGGCCGTCCACACCACGAGGACCGCGACGTACCCGGCGGCGACGGCCGGACGGCCGCCGTCCGTGTAGTGGCCCCAGGCCAGGGCCAGCAGGGCCACGGCGTACCCGGTGGTGATCACCCGGTACCCCGTCAGGGCCCGCCACAGCGGTCGTTCCACCGATATCGCGGGCTGCTCGGCCTGCTCGGGCACCGCGCCCCTCCCCACCCCGCGCCGCAGCCGGCGCGCTCCGCCCCGTCGGCTCAGGCCGGCGGGGTCTCCCGCTTGCGTTCGGCCCGCTGCTCCTCCAGGCGGTCCTGCTCCGCCCGCTCCCAGGAGCGGCGCTCGGCCTTCTCCGCGCGCTCGACCTCGGCCTGGGCCTTGGCCGCCTCCTCGATCTGGCGCTTGGCGGCGGTGGCGTAGATGTCGACGTACTCCTGGCCGGAGAGCTTCATGATCGCGTACATGACCTCGTCGGTGATGGAGCGCAGGATGAACCGGTCGCCCTCCATCCCCTGGTACCGGGAGAAGTCCAGCGGCTTGCCGAACCGGATGCCGGGACGCAGCAGCTTGGGCATGACCTTGCCGGGCGGCTGGATCTTCTCGGTGTTGATCATCGCGACCGGGATGACCGGCGCGCCGGTGGCCAGGGCGACACGCGCGAGCCCCCCGGGCTTGCCCCGGTACAGCCGGCCGTCGGGCGATCGGGTGCCCTCGGGGTAGATGCCGAACAGCTCGCCGCCCTCCAGCACCTGGATGCCGCTGGCGATGGCCGCCTCTCCGGCACCCCGCGCGCCCGAGCGGTCGACGGGGAGCTGGCCGACGCCCTTGAAGAAGGCGGCCGTCAACCTCCCCTTGACCCCGGGGGTGGTGAAGTACTCCGCCTTGGCGATGAAGGTGACCTTCCGGTCGAGCACCGCCGGGAGGAAGAACGAGTCGGAGAAGGAGAGGTGGTTGCTCGCCAGGATCGCCGGCCCCTCCGAGGGAACGTGCTCCCTGCCCTCCACCCAGGGGCGGAAGGCGACCTTGAGCCCCGCCCCCACGGACATCTTCATCGTGCCGTACAACACCCCGGAAACCTCCTGTGTTCTTCCGGGCACGACCTTACTGGGCTTTGCGCCCGGCGGCGGCGCCCGGACGGCACTCGGACGGCCGGGCGGCCCGTGGGTGGACGCGGGTACGGCCTCTCTGCCGAAGAGGGCGCGAACGTTCTAGGGTGAGTGGGCACCGCCCCGCGCCCCTGCGGGTACCCGGTACCGAACGCCGGACACCACACCCGCTCCGGGCGTCCCGCGGTGCACGTGCCGCCCGGAGCGGACGGCACACCCCGCCGCACCGGCATCGCCCAGGCCACCGAACGGAGCCGCCCCATGCCGCTCGTCCCCGGCACCGAACCCTTCTCCCGCGAGGGCTCGGCCACCGGCATCCTGCTCTGCCACGGGTTCACGGGAAGTCCCGCCTCGCTCCGGCCCTGGGCCGAGCACCTGGCGGACCGGGGCCACACGGTCTCGCTGCCGCTGCTGCCCGGGCACGGCACCCGCTGGCAGGACCTCCAGCGGACCGGCTGGCAGGACTGGTACGCCAGTGTCGACCGGGAGCTGCGGCTGCTGCGCGACCGCTGCACGGAGGTGTTCGTCGCCGGTCTGTCCATGGGCGGCGCGCTGGCGCTGCGGCTCGCCGCGCGCCACGGCGACGCCGTCGCCGGGGTGGTGGTCGTCAACCCGGCGACCACCTTCCCCCGGGTGAAGGGATGGGCGCTGCCGGCCCTGCGCCACGTGGTGCCGAGCACCCGGGGCATCACCGACGACATCGCGCGCGGCGGCGTGGCCGAGGGCGGGTACAACCGGGTCCCGCTGCACGCCGCGAACGCGATGCGGCAGTTCACCCGGCTGCTCCGCGGCGACCTGCCGCAGGTGACCCAGCCGCTGCTGGTGCTGCACAGCCGGGTGGACCACGTGGTGCCGCCCTCGGACTCGGCCGTCGTGCTGGGCGCGGTGTCGTCCACCAACGTCACCGAGGTCGTGCTGGAAGACAGCTACCACGTCGCGACGTTGGACCATGACGCGGAGCGCATCCACCAGGAGACCGATGCGTTCATCGACCGGCTGACGACACGGGAAGGCCGTACGTGACGGAACGTGACAAGGAGCGCGGCGACGGCCGCGATCCGCTCGACGAGGAAGCGGCCTGGGCGCAGATCGTGGCCGGTTACGGCGACACCCCGCCGACCCCCGGGGAGACCGCGGAAGCAGCGGGTTCGCCCGACCAGGGCCGCGGGGACGGGACCGGGGACGGCATCGTCCCCGGGGTGTGGCATCCCGACGCGGTGCCGGACCACGGCGCGGGCCCGACGCGGGGTGGTGCGGAGCGGCCCGACCCGGCGGAGGACCCCGCCGCGACCAACGACGGGCCCGAGGCGCCGGACGGCGGGCCCGGCGACGGCCCCGAGCGCCCGCCCCTCCCGGACGGGGAGGGCGGGGCCGCGGACCGTCCCGCCGGGGAGGACGGCACGGCGCTGCCCGGCGAGGTCAACCGGCTGGACGCGCACGGCCAGTGGGAGGGCCCGGGACCACGGGACTGGGCGCCGGAGGAGGAAGAGGGCGAAGGGCGCTTCGTGCCGCCGGAGCCGCCGCCGCTGCCGGAGACCGACATGATCACCCGCTTCGCGTGGCTCGGCGTCATCGGCGGCCCGGTGCTGCTGGTGGGGTGCGCGATCCTCGGGGTGGAGCTGACGTGGTGGCTCACCACGGCCGGGGTCGGCGGGTTCCTCGGCGGCATGGCCACGCTGGTGCTCGGTATGCGCGACGACCCGGACGACGAGTGGACCGACCCCGGCAGCGGTGCCGTGGTCTGAGCGCGAGGGCGCGTGGGGGCCCCGCGGCGGGGTCGCTCGCGACCCGCGGTGGCCCCCCGCCGGTCAGTCCGCGAC
>NZ_JAAVJC010000176.1 GCF_012033785.1 Streptomyces bohaiensis | reverse complement strand
GCCCCCGGCGGCGCCCGGGGCGCGCCGGGGGCGCCCACCGGCTGGCATACTGCCGACCGTCCCGCAGCGAGAACAAGGGGGGTGATGGCCGTGACCTCGGCCTTCGTCGTCGTAGGAGAGTGTGTCGCCGACATCGTCCGGCGGCCCGGTGAGCCGGATCGCGTCCACGCGGGCGGCAGCCCGGCCAACGTCGCGTACGGGCTCGCCCGGCTCGGCCACGACGCCACGCTGGTGACGGAGCTCGCCGACGACGAGCACGGGCGGCTGATCACCGACCACCTGTCCTCCGTCGGCGTCACCGTCGAGGCGTCAGCCACCCCGCGCACCCCCTCTGCCGTCGCGACTCTCGACGCCGAGGGCCGTGCCGACTACCGGTTCGACATCGAGTGGGGCCTCGACGCGCCGCCGCCGCTCGCACCGGGCCGTCACCTGCACACCGGTTCCATCGCCGCGGTGCGCCGGCCCGGTGCCGCCGCCGTCCTGGAGGCGCTCCGGTCCGCCGCGGGCCGCACCACGGTCAGTTACGACCCCAACGTGCGGCCCGCGCTGATGGGGGACCACGCCGACGCGGTGGCGAGCGTCGAACGCATCGTGGCGCTCAGCGACGTGACCAAGGCCAGCGACGAGGACCTGGAGTGGCTCTATCCCGGCCGCGCCCCCGAGGAGGTCGCCGAGGCATGGGTCGGACTCGGGTGTCCGCTCGTGCTGGTCACCCGGGGACCGCACGGCGCACTGGCCGCCACCGGCGCGGAGCGGCGTGAGGTGCCCTCGCTCCCGGTGGAGGTCGCCGACACCGTCGGCGCCGGCGACGCCTTCATGTCCGGCGCGCTGCACGCTCTGGCCGCCCTCGGGGCGCTGGGCGCCGGCGGGAGCGACCGGCTCGCCGGGCTCCCCGCCGAGGCGGTCGACGAGGTGCTGCGCACCGCCGCCGCCTCGGCGGCCGTCACGGTCGGCCGGGCGGGCGCGAACCCGCCCCGTGCGGCCGAGTTGACCGCGGCGCTGGCCTGACGGCCGTCGTTCGCCCGTCTGCACCGCGCGCCCTTCTCCGCCCCACGGGGACGACCCGTGGGGCGGAGAGGCGCCCCGCTCGTCCGCGCCCCGCTCGTCCGCTCCCCGCTCGTCCGCGCCCCGTCCTGGCCCTGTTGCCGGCCGACGCGAGGCGGTGGGGCGCCCGTGACGGGGCCGGTGGCACCGTCGCCCCCGGCCCCTCCGGCTGCCTCGGCTTTCCCGCCTCACCCGGCCCCCTCCCGGCCGCTTGGCCGCGCGCCGCGCCCCCGGCGTGCGGCCAAGCGGTGTGCCCGGAACGCGCCCCTCGGGGGGTGCTGGGCGGACAGGCCGTCCCCGACGGGGTTGGAGCACTCCGCGGGTGGGAAACCACACGGATGGCGCTGGCATGTTCATGTTCAATCCGGCCGTGTGCGGGCGCCGGCCCGTCCCCACCGCTCGCCGGGTGCCCGGACCGCCCGGCTACTCCCCCCTGGAGGCAGACCGTGACCACCGGCAGAGCAATACGGGTCCTGGTGACCCTGCTGGTCGTGGCCCTCACCTGGACCACCGGGCAGGCGTTCGCCGCCACGCCCGACGCCGACCGCCCGCTCGCCGCCCGCGTCGTCACCTACGACGTCAGCGGTGCCGCGGAGTTCACCACCGCCGTGCACCGCGGCGCGGACGCCTGGAACGCCAGCGTCGCCAACGTCCGACTGGTACCCGTCCAGACCGGTCAACGCGCCAACGTCCGTGTCGTCGCCGACAACGGCTGGCCGCGCGCCCAGCGCACCAGCCTCGGCAACGGCACGGTGTGGATGGGCCGACAGGCCGTCAGCGAGGGCTACAACACCGTCCGCATCGCCTCGCACGAGTTCGGGCACATCCTCGGCCTGCCCGACGTGAAGCCCGGCCCCTGCTCCAGCCTCATGTCCGGCTCCACGGGCGGCATCTCCTGCACCAACCAGTTCCCCAACGCCCAGGAGCGCGCCACGGTGGAGCGGTACTTCGCCGGTTCCCTGCTGCTCGGGCCGGCCGCGGACTCGCCCCGTTCGAGCGTGCCCGCCCTCGCCCTCGGGCGCTGACCGGCGCCGGCGCGAGCGTTCCGTGCGGCAGGCGACCGGCCGCACGGAACGCTCGTCCCGGCTCAGGAGGGAGCCGTGCCGTCCTCACCGGAGCGGTCCAGTGCGGCGCGCAGCGCCGACCGCAGTCCGTCGTGGCCGCGGCCCAGTGCGAAGAAGGGGTCGCGCCAGCGCTCCTCGGGATAGCGGCGCACCGAGCGGTCGCGGAGATCCGCGGGCTCCCACCGGTAGCGCGGCCAGACAGCCGCCACCGGGCCCCCGGAGCCCGGGAGTTCCACGTCCACACCGGTGCAGGCCGGGTCCAGCGTCCGGCACGTCTCCTCGACGGCGCCGGCCAGCCGGTCGACGTCCGCGAGGAACGCCACCCGGTGCTCGCGCGACAGCTCGGCGAACCGACGCACCGTCGGATCGTCGCCGAGCAGCAGTGCGTGGCCCGGCAGGAACTGCGCGTCCGCCAGCACCGCGAACCCCGCGTCCAGCCGCCGCAACACCGCCGGGTTCTCCCCGCGCAACGCGCTCGCGACCCGGTCCTCGCGCCACCCCTCGTCCATGACGGCAGCCTATCGGGGAGGTGGCGGGACGCCCCGGGCGGCGCCCGGCCGCCCGCCGCGCGGCGCCGGGAGTCGAACGCCGCTGCGAAACGCCGGTAGGGTCCCGGGCCATGAGCGACACACTCCTCCTCGTCACCGCCGTCGTGGCGGCCGTCGTCGGTGCCGCAGCCGCCGGGTGGTTCCTGCGGGGCCACGTCTACGGCCTCGCGCTCCGCCGCAAGCAGCGGTTCTTCGGGCTGCCCGACAACTCCGAGTGCCTGCTGGTCGTGAGCCGGGAGACCGGCGCTGACGGCGCGGTGTCACGCAACGACGTGTTCGCGCTGCTGGAGCTGGCCGCGCTCATCAAGGCGTGCCACGCCAACGCCCAGGTGATGTCCGGCGACGCGCCGCAGCAGGGGTTCGGCGAACGCACCGAGATATGCCTGGGCAACCCCCTCGGCAACCGGCGGATGGCGGCGCACCTGCACTCCCTGATGCCCGGCGTCAGCTTCGACACCGACACGGCCGCCGGCCCCGACCGCGGCTCACTGACGGTCGGCACCGAGCGCCACCGGCTCGTCAACGGCTCCGTGGAGCACGTCCTCCTCGCCCGCCTCACCGCGGGCCAGGGCGGCCGGCCGGTCTTCCTCGCCTGCGGCCAGCGGTCCATCACCCACCAGGCGGCGGCACGACATCTGGCCAAACATCACGTCAAACTGGCCCGCCGCTACGGCTCCGGTGGCAACTTCGTCCTGCTGCTCCGCGTCGTGAACTCCCAGGCCTACGGCCCTGACGTGGTCGAAGTGATCGGCGATGTCACCAAGGTGGCCACCACCCCGCGCGCGGCTCTCACGACGAGTAAGGGTGCCTGACGGGCCGTAACGTACGCTGACTCCCGGTCGGCCGGTGGCCGGCCCGTCGCCGCGAGTGTGCGAGGAGCAGCATGACGGACGCCCGCCCCGTCTACCAACGGATCGCAGACGACCTGCGTCGCCGGATCGACGACGGCAGCCTTCCGGTCGGGTCGCGCATCCCCTCGCGCTCCGAGCTGCGCCGCGCCTACGACGCCAGTGACCAGACCGTCGACCGGGCGGTTCGCGTACTGAAGGCCGCCGGCTACGCCAACGGTCAGTTCGGCCGGGGTGTGTTCGTCAGCGACCGCGTGCCCATCGGCGCGCTGGTACGGGCGCCGCACTCCGACGACACCCCGCTCGCGGCCCGCCTGGTGCTGGGCTGCGGGGAGGGCGGCGACCGGGTCCGGGACGGTGCGGGGCGCATCGGGACCGGCTCCGGCGCATCCGAGGAGGGCCCGCAGCTGGCGTGGGAGGCGACCTCGACGACCGGGAGTGCTCCGCCGCTCATCGCGGAGCGGCTGTCGCTCGGTACCGGCGCCCCGGTCGTCCGCACCGAGTACGAGTTCCTGGCCGATCGCCGACCGCTGCAACTCTCCGTCAGCTGGGAGCCGTTGACGCTCACCGGTGGCACCGACGTGGAGCGGCCCGACAGCGGCCCCTACGCCCGGTGCGGGGTCCCCGGCCGCTTCGCGGCCATCGGGATCCGGGTCGTACGGGCCCGGGAGGCGGTGGGCTCCCGCCCGGCGTCACCCGCGGAGGCCGAAGCGCTCGGCTGCTCGCCCGGCCAGTCCTTGACCGTGGTGGAGCGGACCCACTACGACGACCGACGGCGGCCGGTGGAGACCTCGGACACCGTGGTGCGGGGCGACCGCTGGCGGCTGGAGTACCCGATCGACCTCGCCGCGCCCCGGCCCGCGCCGAGCCGCTGAGCCGCTGAGCCGGTCCTTCGACCGGGCCTCGGGGGCGCGGGCCCACGAGCCCCGTGGCCGGGTCGCCGGGCGGCCGCACACCCCCGGCGTCCCGCCGCGGCACCCGACGGGCGGTGCGGGCTCAGCCCGCCGGGGGCGCGGCCAGGTCGAGGTCCACCACGACGGGCGCGTGGTCGGAGGCGCCCTTCCCCTTGCGCTCCTCCCGGTCCACGAAGGCGTCGGAGACCGCGGTCGCGAAGGGCGCGTTGCCGTAGACGAGGTCGATCCGCATGCCCTTGTTCTTCGGGAAGCCCAGCATGCGGTAGTCCCAGTAGGTGAAGGGGTGGTCGTACTTCAGGGGGCGCGGAACGACGTCCCGCAGCCCGGTCTCCCGCAGCGCCGCCAGCGCGGCGCGCTCCGGCTCCGTCACGTGCGTGGCGTCGGTGAACTGCGCGATGTCCCAGACATCCTCGTCGGTCGGGGCGATGTTGTAGTCGCCCAGGACCGCGAACGGCTGTTCAGCCGCGGCGTCCGTCGCGACGGCGGTCCGAAGCGCCGCGAGCCACTCCAGCTTGTAGGTGTAGTGGGGGTGGCCGACCTCGCGGCCGTTGGGCACGTACACCGACCAGACCCGCACCCCACCGCAGACCGCGCTGACCGCCCGCGGTTCGACCGCGCCGTCGTACGCGGGCCCGTCGGGCAGCCCCTGCCGCACCTCCTCCAGGCCGACGCGGGAGATCACCGCCACCCCGTTCCAGCGGCCGGTGCCGTGCGAGGCGGCCTCGTAGCCGAGCTCCCGCAGCGGACCGGTCGGGAACGCCTCGTCACCGCACTTCAGCTCCTGCACGCAGAGCACGTCCGTGCCGGAGGACTCCAGCCAGGCCAGCAGCCGCGGCAGGCGGGAGGTGATGGAGTTGACGTTCCAGGTGGCGATACGCATGGTCTCTCTTCTCGGACGTGCGGGCGTGAGCAGCGGCGGGGCACAGGGGGCGGGCCGTGGTCAGAGGGTCAGCGAGCCGCCCGGCGTGAGCCGGGTGTAGTCGGCCCCGCCGAGCCCGGGGCCGGCGGGGCCGAGCTGGCGGGTGTACACGGCATGGCCCGGCTCCGCCAGCAGTCCGTCGTGGACGGCCAGCGCGCGGGTGGGGGAGACCTCGCGCACGTAGTCCACGACCTCGGAGAACTTGTTCCACGGGGCGTGGACCGGGAGCAGCAGGTTCTCCACCGGCCGCCCCGGTACGGTGAGCGCGTCCCCGGGGTGGAAGAGCGAGTCGTCCACCAGGAAGCCGATGTTGGTCACCCGGGGGATGTCCGGGTGGATGACCGCGTGCAGTTCGCCGTGCACCTCCACCGCGAACCCCGCCGCCTCGAAGGTGTCCCCGTGCCCGACGGTGCGTACCCGCCCGGGGTAGGCGGCCGCCAGCTGTTCGGCGACGCTCCGCAGCGTCCAGACCACGACCGCCGGGTCGGCGTCCAGCGCGGCGCGGAGCCTGCCCTCGTCGAAGTGGTCCGGGTGCTC
The DNA here is from genome assembly GCF_012033785.1 of Streptomyces bohaiensis. Taxonomy (GTDB): domain Bacteria; phylum Actinomycetota; class Actinomycetes; order Streptomycetales; family Streptomycetaceae; genus Streptomyces; species Streptomyces bohaiensis. Next base: position 4,088 of record NZ_JAAVJC010000176.1, on the reverse strand, counting down.
GTGCGTGACCAGCACCGCCTCCGCCCCCAGCGCCGCGTCGGGCTCGCTGAAGCCTCCCGGGTCGATGACCAGACTGCGACCGCCGCGGGTCAGCCGTACCGACGAATGCCCCTGCTTCGTGAACTCCATGCGCGCCATTGTGCCCCGCGGCGCGCCGCGGGGCGGGGGCGCCGTGAACCGGTCGGCGCGTCCTCGGCCGACGGCCGGGCCGGGGAACGCCGGAGGGGGCGGCGGGAGTCCCCTCCCGCCGCCCCCTCCGGGCGGTGTGTCACTGTGCGGCGGCGCGTGCCTCCCGGCGGTCCTCACGGAAGGCGTAGACGCGGCGGGCGGTGGCGAACAGCGGGATCACCGCGGCGAGCACGACCTGCATCGAGCAGGCGGTCTGGAGCATCAGCTCGCCGCCGGGGGCGTCGAAGGCCCAGGCGGTCAGCATGCCCATGCAGAGGGTGATCCAGGCGAGCATGGCGCCGGCCAGCGGGCCGCGCGGCTTGGGGTACTCGACCCGGCTCACCATCAGCCACGCCACGCCGACGATCGCCAGCAGCGTCGGCACGAAGGGCAGTTCCAGCAGAACGATGGAGACCACGGTCAGCGCGCCGAACGGGCAGGGCATGCCCTGGAAGACGCCGTCGGGCATCGACACGCAGGAGAACCTCGCGAGCCGCAGGATGACGGCCAGCAGCACCACGATCGCGGCGAGTGCCGACAGCGGCTCGTGGATGTCGCCGACGACCATGCCCCACACCAGCACGAAGTAGGCGGGCGCCAGGCCGAAGCTGATCAGGTCGGAGAGGTTGTCGAGCTCGGCCCCCATGGGGGAGCTGCGGAGCTTGCGCGCCACCAGGCCGTCGAACAGGTCGAAGATCGACGCCAGCAGCATGAGCAGCACGGCGGTCGCCGCGTTGTTGCGGACGACGCCGACGTCGCCGGTGCCCGTCAGGTGCGGGATCAGCACACCCGAGGTGGTGAAGTAGACGGCGAGGAAGCCGCAGGTCGCATTGGCGAGCGTCAGCGCGTCGGCGATCGACAGCCGCAGCGACAGCGGCATGTCGTCGTCATCGTCCGTGTCGTCCTCGGGAACCCAGGCCCCCTCGGACTTGCGGTCAATCACGGTCAAGGCGAGTCACCCCCGCGGTGGTGGGCTGACCGACCTCGACGGCCGGTTCGATGCCCTCGGGCAGGTAGACGTCCACACGGGAACCGAAGCGGATCAGGCCGATGCGCTCACCCTGCTCGACCTTGCACCCCTGCGGCACGTACGGAACGATCCGGCGTGCCACCGTACCCGCGATCTGCACCATCTCGATGTCGCCCAGCTCACTGTCGAAGTGCCAGACCACCCGCTCGTTGTTCTCGCTCTCCTTGTTGAACGCGGGAACGTAGCCGCCGGGGACGTGCTCGAGCGAACGGACGGTACCGGCCACGGGGGCGCGGTTGACGTGCACGTTCAGCGGGCTCATGAAGATGGCGACACGGGTCCGCCCGTCCGCCCACGGCATGATCGACTGCACCACTCCGTCGGCCGGGGAGATCACCCTGCCGGTCGCGATCTCCCGGTCGGGGTCGCGGAAGAACCACAGCATCCCGGCGGCGAGCACCGTCGTCGGCACGGCCACGGCGGCCCAGCGGCCGGAGCGGCGGGCCTTGGCGAGGCTCAGCGCGGCGGTGGCGACGGTCGGCACCACCCACGGGGAGGCACCGCGCGCGAAACGCACTCGGCCGGGTTCTTCGGAGAGAGAGCGGTGGGGCATGGGAGACCATTCGTAGCGGGAGGAGTTCGCGCCGAGAGAACGGGCGATTACCAGGAATGCTATCGGCTGTCAGGGGTAACGGAGCAAGCCGCCGCGGGGCATGGCGCCGTCATCGCAGGCCTGGCTGTGCACTTTTCGCCACTCGGGGCGTTCGGATGGGGCCCTTCGGCCCGGTTCGCGGCTCTCCTCCCCTCCGTACCCGGCCATGATCATGTCCAATCGTCGACTCTCGGACAGTCGCGGGCCGTCACCACGGGGTGACAGCGGCCGCAGCCGGGCGGGGGCGGCGCGGCGGCCGGCCACCGCGCCGCGCCCGGCGCCGCACCCCCGGGGGCGTCAGCCCGCGGCCGGTGGCTCGAACCGGGAGGTGCGGCGCAGCCCGGCCGCGCGTCCCTTGCCGGAGACCACCAGGGCCATCTTGCGGCTCGCCTCGTCGATCATCTCGTCGCCCAGCATCACCGACCCCTTGGCCCCGCCGGCGACCGAGGTGTGGTGGGCGTAGGCGTCCAGGATCAGCTCCGCGTGGTCGAAGTCCTCCTGGCTGGGCGAGTAGATCTCGTTGGCCGCGTCGATCTGCGCCGGGTGCAGCACCCACTTGCCGTCGAACCCCAGGGCCGCGGTGCGGCCGGCCGCAGCGCGGAACCGCTCGGTGTCCCGGACGGCGAGGTAGGGGCCGTCGATCGGCTGGAGGTCGTGGGCGCGCGCCGCCATGAGGATGCGCATCAGGATGTAGTGGTAGGCGTCCGCCGGGTAGCCGGGCGGTTGCTCGCCCACCACCAGCGACTTCATGTTGACCGACGCCATCAGGTCGGCCGGGCCGTACACCAGCGTCTCCAGCCGCGGGGAGGCTGCGGCGATCGCGTCGACGGCGACCAGCCCTCGGGCGTCCTCGATCTGCGCCTCGATCCCGATGCCGCCCACGCGCAGCCCCAGGCCCTTCTCGATCTGCGTCAGCAGCATGTCCAGCGCGGTGACCTGCCGGGGGTCGCTCACCTTGGGCAGGATCAGGCAGTCGAGGTGCTCGCCGGCCCCCTCGACCACCGTGATGACGTCCCGGTACGCCCAGTGGGTGGTCCAGTCGTTGATCCGGACGGTACGCGTCCGGTCCGCCCAGTCGCCCTCGTTGAGGGCGGTGACCGCGGCGTGGCGGGCGTCCTCCTTCACCGGGGGAGCGCAGGCGTCCTCGAGGTCCAGGAAGAAGTGGTCGGAGGGGAGCGTCTGCGCCTTCTCGACGAACCGCGGGTTGGAGGCCGGGACGGCCAGGCAGGAGCGGCGCGCGCGGCGGGGCGGAGCCGCCACCGGGGACGCTGCGGGGTCGGGTGACACGGGGTTCCTCCGTCGTGGTGGTGCGGTGCTCCGCCGTCCCGGTCGTGGACGGCGGTGGTGTGCCGGGTGGGGGTGGCGCCCGCGGCGGGACGGGGCGCGCTCAGCGGTGCTGCTGGAGCGCGCGCTCGATGGTGCGCATCAGCTCCGGGAGCGGCGCGTCGGTGGAGGCGACCGTGACGAGGACCTGTCCGCCGCCCGCCGCGAGCGGCGGCGCCGAGCCGGGGGTCCGGCCGGTGAAGGCCGGCAGCGTGCCGAAGGTCCGGCGCACGATGGCGAAGGCGTGGTCCAGCTCGGCTGCCACGTCCCCCTCGCCGCCGGCTCGCAGCCACCGCCGGAGCACGTGGTTGTGCGCGGTCACCACGGAGGAGGCCGCGACCTCCGCGAGCAGCGGCTCGTCGCCGTTCGGGGAGTCCTCGTCGAACCGGCTGAGGAGGTAGCGGGTGAAGAGCCGCTCGTAGCGCGCCACCGACGCGATCTCCCGTTCCCGGAGCGCCGGCACCTCACGCGTCAGCCGGTAGCGCTCGACGGACACCGCCGGGGAGGCGGTGTACATCCGCATGACCTCCCTGATGCCGCGGCAGATCGTGTCCACCGGGTTCTCCCCCGGGGTGGCGGCCTCCAGGACGGCGCGGGCCCGCTCCAGGGTGTCGTCGTGGTCCGGGAAGATCGCCTCCTCCTTGGACCGGAAGTGCCGGAAGAAGGTCCGCCGCGCGACGCCCGCCGCGGCGGCGATCTCGTCCACCGTGGTGGCCTCGTAGCCTCGCGTGGAGAACAGCTCCATGGCGGCGGCCGCGAGCTGTCGGCGTACCTTGAGGCGCTGAGCGGCGGGCTGCGGGCGCGGGGACTTCACCGGATGGGCCATGGTGCGAACGTAACGTATCGGAGCCGCCGCCCGCGGTGGCGGCCGTCCGGTCGGCGGCCGTGCGCCACCTGCGACGGACACCGCCGCGCCCCGGCCGTCCGTCCCGCGCCGATGCGGTGGCGGCCGGTGCCGCGGCACCGGCCGTGGGC
>NZ_JAAVJC010000175.1 GCF_012033785.1 Streptomyces bohaiensis | reverse complement strand
CGCGCGCTCTACCGTGACGCGACCGCCGCCGGGCCCCGTGCCGACCCGGCTCACCGGCCGGCGCCGGCGCGCCCGTCGGTCAGCAGCAGCGCGCGCCGCCGTTGGGCCGCGCCCCGCGCTCCTCGGCGCGACGGCGCTCGAACGCCCCGCGGTCGAGCACCTGTGCCCCCGGGTCCTGCTGCCGGGCGCGTTCGCAGTAGCGGCGGTAGGCGTTGTCGCCGGTGATCTCGCCGAGCAGCTCGCCGACGTACCACCGGACGCCGGCCAGGGCCTTCCTCATCGTGCGCTCCCCTCGTCCGCGTCGCGGTCGCGTCCGTGTGCTCCGGTGCCGCCGTCCGCGGGGTCCGGTGCGCCGCCCGGTGCGTCGCCGAACTCGCCGGGGACACCGCCGGTCGAGGGGAGGCCGGCCGCCGCCAGCTCCGCGCGCTCCGCCTTGGTGGCGAGTATGCCGTCGGGGGCGATGATGCGCGAGGTGACGTGCGGCGTCTCGTGGTTGACCACCCGGTCCGGGTGGCGCAACGCCTGGACGCACACCCGGGAGGCGTCCACGATGATGATGACGACCAGGATCGCGAAGACCGCCGAGATGACGCCGTTGACGGTCGCGTTGGTGACGACGGTCCGCATCTGGTCCTCGGTCTGGCCACCCAGGGACTCCCCGGCGGCGATCGCGTCACGGTAGAGCGCGCGCTGGGCGAAGAAGCCGATGTCCGGGTCGGCGGAGAAGACCTTCTGCCAACTGGCGACCAGCGTCACCAGCGTGACCCAGAACAGCGGCACCGCGGTGACCCACACGTACTTCACCCGGCCCGCCTTGATCATCAGCGTGGTGCAGATGGTCAGCGCGATGGCGGCCAGCAACTGGTTGGAGATGCCGAAGACCGGGAACAGCGAACGGATGCCGCCCAGCGGGTCGTTGACGCCGACCCACAGGAAGTAGCCCCACAGACCCGCCACGACACCGCTGGTGAGCAGGACGCCGGGCTTCCAGTGGTGGTCCCGGAAGCGCGGGTATGCCTTGCCGGCGACCTCCTGGAGCATGAAGCGGCCGATCCTGGTGCCGGAGTCGATCGTGGTGAGGATGAACAGGACCTCGAACATGATCGCGAAGTGATACCAGAAGGCCATCGCGGACTCGCCGCCGAGGAACTCGGCGAAGATGACCGCGACGCCCAGGGCGAAGGTCGGTGCGCCGCCGGTCTTCGACAGCAGGGAGTCCGCCTCCACCGACGCGGCCACGGCCTGCAGTTGCTCGGGGGTGATCACGTAGCCGAGGCCGCTGATCGTCTCCGCCGCGCTCTGGAAGGTGTCGCCGATGACCGAGGGCGGGGCGTTCATGGAGAGGTAGACGGCCGGATCCAGCACGCAGGCGGCGATGATGGCGAGCACCGCGACCGAGGACTCCATCAGCATGCCGCCGTAGCCGATCGGCCTCACCTGGGGTTCCTTCTGCACCATCTTCGGCGTCGTGCCCGAGGCCACCAGCGCGTGGAATCCGGAGAGCGCGCCGCAGGCGATGGTGATGAAGACGAAGGGGAACAGCGACCCCGCGAAGACCGGGCCGTCCCCGCGCGAGGCGAACTCGGTGACCGCGTCCATCTGCAGCGTCGGGTTGGCGATCAGCACACCCACGAAGAGCAGCCCGATCGTGCCGATCTTGAGGAAGGTCGACAGGTAGTCGCGCGGGGCGAGCAGCAGCCACACCGGCAGCACCGACGCGACGAAGCCGTAGGCGACCAGCCACCCCACCAGCGCCTGCGGGGAGAGGGTGAAGAACTCCGCCCAGGACGACTCGGCCACCCACCGGCCGGCCACGATCGAGAACAGCAGCAGCGCGATACCGATGGCGGTCACCTCGGCGACGCGCCCCGGCCGCAGGTACCGCAGGTACAGACCCATGAAGACCGCGACCGGCATCGTCATCGCGGTGGAGAACGTCCCCCAGGGGGACTCCGCCAACGCGTTGAGGACCACCAGGGCGAGCACGCCCAGCAGGATGATCAGGATCGCGAAGACGGCGACCAGTGCCGCGATGCCGCCGACCGGGCCGATCTCGTCGCGGATCATCGAGCCGAGGGACCTGCCGTCGCGCCGCGCGGAGAAGAACATGACGACCATGTCCTGGACCGCCCCGGCGAAGATGACGCCGGCGATGATCCAGATGGTGCCCGGCAGGTACCCCATCTGTGCCGCGAGCACCGGACCGACCAGCGGCCCCGCCCCGGAGATCGACGCGAAGTGGTGGCCGAGCAGCACCCGGCGGTCGGTGGGGTGGTAGTCCACCCCGTCGTTGAGACGCTCCGCGGGGGTGGCCCGGGTACGGTCCACCCGCAGCGCGCGGTAGGCGATGAACTTCGAGTAGAAGCGGTAGGCGATGGCGTAGGAGCCGAGCGCGGCGGCCACCAACCACGCCGCCGAGACCTCCTCACCCCGCGACAGGGCGAGCACGGACCAGGCGAGCGCGCTGACCAGCGCGACCGCGGTCCAGATCGCCACCGATGTGATGCGTACCTGTTGAAGCATGAGATTGACCCGTTCCCTGCCTGTCGCACTGACGGACGTGGGCGACTCCCGGCCGGGCCGTGCGGCGGGGGTGGCGGGGGTGCGCGGCTCGCCACCGCCCCGCGCCCGGTCCACCGGGGACGCTTCAGGGCGGAATCTAGGCCCGGGGCGGCGGCCGGGGCCATGGTCGGGACGCACTTCTGGAAATCCGCGCGATCCGTGCGCCGGGCGGGCGCCGAACGGTCCTCCCGTGCGCCGAACGGTCGGGGGACGGGGCCGGGTGGCCGGGGCGCGACGCCGCCGACCGCGATTCCCGGCCGTCCGCGAGCCGCGTCGACCGGGCGCTGGGACGCCGGAGCGGGCGCCGCGGGTGGCCGGATGGCGTCGGCGGCACCCGTCCGTGCCCGAGCCCGCCCCGGCCGGTGGGAAGCCGGCCGGGGCGGGGAGGGGTCAGCGCGGCGGGCGCTCCAGGTTGGCGACGAACTTGTACCGGTCGCCCCGGTAGACGGAGCGGACCCACTCCACCGGCTCCCCGTCGGAGTCGCGCGAGTGGCGCGACAGCATGAGCATCGGCAGGCCGACGTCCGTGCCCAGCAGCCCCGCCTCGCGGGGGGTGGCCAGCGAGGTCTCGATGGTCTCCTCGGCCAGTGCGAGATGCACGTCGTAGACCTCCGCCAGCGCCGCGTAGAGGGAGGTGTACCGCACCAGGCTGCGCCGCAGCGCGGGGAAGCGGGCCTGCGAGAGGTGGGTGGTCTCGATGGCCATCGGCTCGCCGCTGGCGAGCCGCAGCCGCTCGATGCGCAGCACCCGACCGCCCGCCGGGATGTCGAGCAGGGTGCCGAGCCGGTCGTCGGCGGTGATGTAGCCGATCTCCAGCAGTTGCGAGGTGGGCTCCAGCCCCTGCGCCCGCATGTCCTCGGTGTAGGAGGTCAGCTGCAGCGCCTGGGAGACCTTCGGCTTGGCGACGAAGGTGCCCTTGCCCTGCACGCGTTCCAGGCGCCCCTCGACGACCAGCTCCTGGAGCGCCTGCCGGACCGTGGTGCGGGAGGTGTCGAACTCCGCGGCGAGGGTCCGCTCCGGGGGCACCGGGGTGCCGGGCGGCATGGTTTCGGTCATCTGTTGCAGGTGCCGTTTGAGTCGGTAGTACTTTGGTACCCGCGCGGTCCTGGTGCGGTCGGCGGAGTCGGTGCCCGGTACGCTCGCGCCGAGCCTTCCCGCGGAGGCGTACGGCCCCCGGGCGCCCCCGGAGCCGCGTGTCCCGGGGTCCTTCTGTGCTGTCACCGGCTACCTCCGAAATTTCACGGCCCACATGGTGGCACGGCCCGGACCGGTGTCCCTGTCGGGTGCAGGTGTCGGTCCGATAACGGACACCTTCGGTGCGGGGTACGCCACTTGACTTCCCAAAGTGGTCTAGTCCACGCTTCAGGTCAACTGGTCTAAACCTCTTGACTACACCACTAAAGGCCGTCCCGTGACCAGGCGCAAGGGGTCCGGCCTTGCCCCCTAGGAGGGTTACGTGAAGCGCAAGCTGATTGCGGCCATAGGCGTCGCGGCGATGGCCGCATCGGTTGCCGCGTGCGGTACCGGCGACGACGGTGGCTCCTCCAACGGCGGCGGGGGCGGTTCCGACGACGCCATCACCGTCTGGCTGATGACCGGCTCCGCTCCCGACGCGTGGCTCGACGAGCTCAACGCGGCGTTCGAGGAGGAGCACGGCGTCGAGGTCAACGTCGAGATCCAGGAGTGGAACGGCATCCAGGAGCGGGTCACCACCGCCCTGTCGGAGGACGGCACGGTCGACGTGCTGGAGCTGGGGAACACCCAGACCCCCGCCTTCGCCGCCACCACCGGTCTGGCCGACCTCACCGACCTCAAGGGCGACCTTGGGTACGACGACTGGTTCCAGGGTCCGATCGCCACCGCCGAGCTCGACGGCCAGCTCTACGCCGCCCCGTGGTACACCGCCAACCGCGCGGTGATCTACGACAAGGACGTGTGGGAGGATGCCGGTGCCGAGGTCCCCACCACGCGTGAGGAGTTCGTCGAGGCCCTCCAGCTCATCGAGGACAACACCGACGCCGAGCCGATCTACCTCCCGGGCCAGAGCTACTACGTGCTCGGCGGCTTCCTGTGGGACGAGGGCGGCGACTTCGCCGTCGAGGACGGCGACGGCTGGGTCGGCGGGCTGAACACCCCCGAGGGTGAGGCCGCCATGGCCTACTACCAGGAGCTGCAGTCCTTCTCGGACTCGCCCACCGACAACGACGAGGCCAGCCCGCAGCAGGCCACCGAGGTCATCCCGCAGGGCGAGGTCGCCACCTGGATCGGGCTGCCCTGGGAGGCCGACGGTGCCATCGACGCGCTGACCGAGGCCGGTCGCGACGCCAACCTGGGCTACTTCCCGATCCCCGGCAAGACCGCCGACGCGCCCGGCAGTGTCTTCCTGGGCGGCTCCAACCTGGCTGTCGCCGAGCGCGGCGGCAACAAGGACATGGGTGTCGAGTGGCTCACGATGGCCACCTCCGCCGAGTGGATGACCAAGTTCGCCGAGGCCACCCCCATGCTCCCCAACCAGGAGGCCGCGCTGCCCGAGGCGGAGGAGGGCTCCTTCGTCGAGGTCATGGGCCAGGCTGCCGACTACGGCAACTTCCCCCCGCTGGTCACCGGGTGGGCGAACGTCGAGGTTCTGCCGAACCCGATCAAGGAAATGATGACCGCCGTTCTGAACGGTGAGGACCACGCGGACGCGGCCGAGACCGCCGACGCCGAGATCACGGACCGGATCAACCGCGACTGATCCGCTGCCGCCCGCGGCGCCCCGGTCCACCGGTGGCGCCGCGGGCCGGCGCCCGCGACCCCGCGGGCCCCACGACTCCCCGCCGCGACCGCGCCGCGCGAGCCCTCTGCGCTCCGCCCTCCGCGTTGCCGCAGGTGAAACGCCCGTGTCGTTCCCATAACGGAACCCGCGTCCCGTCGAGGACTCCCTTGACACTCCGATCAGAACTGCCCAGTCTTCCCCGTGTAGTGGTCTACACCACTTGGTACCGAGCAGGCTGCCCGCCACCCGCGGTGGACGGGTGGCCACCCTGGGAGGGTGACCGTGAAGCGCAAGCTGATGGCAGCCGCGACCGTGGCGGCGATGACCGCCTCCGTCGCGGCCTGTGGCACCGGCGGTGAGGGTTCCTCCGACACCCTCACCGTCTGGCTGATGACCGGTTCCGCGCCGGAGCCGTGGCTCGACGAACTCAACGCGGCGTTCGAGGAGGAGCACGGCGTCGAGGTCAACGTCGAGCTCCAGGAGTGGAACGGCATCCAGGAGCGGGTGACCACCGCCCTCTCCGAGGACGGCACGGTCGACGTGCTGGAGGTCGGCAACACCCAGACCCCGGCGTTCGCCGCCACCTCCGGCCTGGCCGACCTCACCGACCTCAAGGACCAGCTCGGCTACGACGCCTGGTACGAGAGCACGCTGGCCACCGCCGAGTTCGACGGCCGGCTCCACGCCGCCCCGTGGTACACCGCCAACCGCGCGGTGATCTACGACAAGGCGATGTGGGAGGAGGCCGGAGCCGAGGTCCCCACCACGCGGGACGAGTGGGTCGAGGCCCTCCAGCTCATCGAGGACAACACCGACTACGAGCCCATCTACATGCCGGGGCAGAACTTCTACGTCTTCGCCGGCTTCGTCTGGGACGAGGGCGGCGACTTCGCCGTCGAGGACGGCGACGGCTGGGTCGGGACGCTCGACAGCCCCGAGGTCGAGGCCGCCATGGAGTTCTACAGCCAGCTCCAGTCGTTCTCCGACTCGCCGACCGACAACGACGAGGCCACCCCCCAGCAGGCCACCGAGGTCATCCCGCAGAGCGAGGTCGCCACCTGGATCGGTCTGCCCTGGCAGGCCGAGGCCGCCCTCGACGCGCTGGCCGAGGAGGGCCGCGACGTCGACTACGGCTACTTCCCGATCCCCGGCAAGACCGCCGACACCCTCGGCAGCGTCTTCCTCGGCGGTTCCAACCTGGCCGTCGCGGAACGCGCCGGCAACAAGGACATGGCCGTCGAGTGGCTCACGATGGCCACCTCCGCCGAGTGGATGACCAAGTTCGCCGAGGCCACCCCGATGCTCCCCAACCAGGAGGCCGCGCTCGGGGAGACCGAGGAGGGCTCCTTCCTGGAGGTCATGGGCGAGACCGCCGCGTACGGCGAGTTCTTCCCCCTCGCCCCGGGCTGGGCCAACGTCGAGGTCGTGCCCAACCCGATCAAGGAAATGATGACCGCCGTCCTCGACGGCGAGGCCCACGAGAGCGCCGCCGGCACCGCCGACGCCGAACTCACCGAACGCATCAACCGCGACTGACCGCCGGCGACGGGTCGGCCGCGCCGACCGACCCGTCGCCCGCCCGCCGCCAGGCGGCCGGACCCGTCGCGGCCCCGAGCCAGACATCCCGAGGAAGACGCCGATGAGCGCCAAGACACCGGACGTGGTGGCAGCACCAGACCGCCAACGGGAACAGGGGCGGGCACTGACCCGGCTCCTGCCCTACCTTCTGATCGCGCCGGCGGTGATCGCGCTCGGCCTCGTCCTGGGCGGCACGCTCTTCCGCAACGTGCTGATCTCCCTCCAGGAGTTCGGCCGCCGCCAGCTGATCTCCCGCACCACCGAGTGGGCCGGCCTCGACAACTACGTCGAGGTGCTGACCAACGACCGGTTCTGGTCGACCCTGGTGCGGACCTTCGTCTTCATGGCCGCCAACGTCGTGCTGATCATGGTGATCGGCACCCTCTGCGGCCTGCTGCTGCTGCGGCTGGGCAAGCGGATGCGGCTGGTGCTGTCCATCTCGCTGGTGCTCGCCTGGGCCATGCCCATCATCCCGAGCACCACCGTCTTCCGGTGGATCTTCGACACCCAGTTCGGCCTGGTCAACTGGTTGATGCGCACCCTCGGCTTCTCCGGCTACGACCAGCACAACTGGTTCGACTCCGGGCTGTCCACCCTCACCATCGCCACGCTGCTGATCGTCTGGACCTCCGTCCCGTTCGTCGCCCTCAACCTCTACGCCGGGCTCACCACCGTCAGCGGCGAGATCTACGAGGCGGCCCGCATGGACGGCGCCAGCGCCTGGCGCATCTTCTGGTCGATCGTGCTGCCGATCATGAAGCCGTTCTTCCTGATCACCACGTTCCTGGAGATCATCTGGGTCTTCAAGGCGTTCGCCCAGATCTACGCCCTCAACGGCGGCGGACCCAACCGCGCCTCGGAGACCCTGCCCGTCATGGCCTACGTCGCGGGCATGGGCCAGCAGCAGTACGGCATCGCCGCGGCGATCTCGGTCGTGACGCTGCTGATCCTGGTCGTCGCGATGTCGTTCTATTTCCGCCTGATCCTCAAGCAGGAGAAGGAGCAGTCATGACCCCCGACAAGCTCACCGACCGGATCGGCGACGTCAACGTCGCGGGCCCCGGCGGCGCGCCCCCGGCCGGCGACCCCGTCCGCCAGACTGTCGCGGGGACCACCCGTTCCGGCCGGGGCGGCGGCGAGGCGGCGGCCGCCCGCGCGCTGCGGGCCAAGCGCTTCGGGCAGATCTGGCCCAACGTCGTGGCGCTCCTGCTCTCCGCCGTCTTCATCTTCCCCGTGTACTGGATGCTCGCCAGCTCCTTCAAGGAGCGCGGCGACATCCTCACCAAGGACCCGGTCTTCTTCTTCGTCCCCACCTTCGAGAACTACTCGCGGGCCATGGGCGTGGACCTGTTCTGGACCTACGTCGTCAACAGCCTCGTCGTCACCCTCGGCGCCGTCGCCCTCGCGCTGCTGGTGGCGCTCGCCGCCGGCTTCGCCATCGCCCGCATGCAGTTCCGCGGCCGCCGCGCCATGGTGCTGGTGGTGATGATGGCCCAGATGGCGCCGTGGGAGGTCCTCATCATCGTGATGTACCTCAACGCGCGCGACCTGGAGATGCTCAACAGCATCTTCACGCTGATGCTCATCTACTTCGTCATGGCGCTGCCGTTCACGATCTGGACGCTGCGCGGCTTCATCGCCGCGGTGCCGAAGGAGCTGGAGGAGGCGGCCATGATCGACGGCTGCACCCGCACCCAGGCGTTCTTCCGGGTGATCTTCCCGCTGCTCGCACCCGGGCTGATGGCCACCTCGATCTTCGGCTTCATCATGGCCTGGAACGAGTTCGCGATGGTGCTCGTCCTCAACAAGTCCCCGGAGGCGTCCACCCTTCCGCTGTGGCTGGCGTCCTTCCAGACCCAGTTCGGCAACGACTGGGGAGCCACGATGGCGGCGTCCACGCTCGTCACGCTCCCCGTGCTCATCCTGTTCCTGATCCTCCAGCGACGGGTCACCGGCGGCATGTCCGCCGGTGCCGTGAAGGGTTGATGCCCGCATGACCGCCGCGAGCCCCTCGGACAGCCTCTCCCGCGACGCGCTGACCGTCCTCCAGCCCGCCTTCGACGGCACCGACACCGCCCCGGCCTGGCTGCTGCGGCTGCTGGAGAACGGCATGTCCGGCGTCGGCCTCTTCGGCCGCAACGTCGTCTCCGCCGAGCAGCTCACCCGCCTCAACGGGCAGCTGCTGGCGGCCAACCCCCACGCTCTGGTCGCCGTGGACGAGGAGGGCGGTGACGTCACCCGGCTGGAGGTCGCCGACGGCTCCTCCTTCCCCGGCGCCCACGCCCTCGGCGCCGCCGACGACACCGGGCTCACCCGGGCGGTCGCCGGCGAGATGGGCCGTCGGCTCGCCGCCTGCGGCGTGACCGTCAACTGGGCACCCTCGGCCGACGTCAACAACAACCCGGACAACCCGGTCATCGGCACCCGCTCCTTCGGTGACGACCCCGACCTGGTCGCCCGCCACACCGTCGCCTTCGTCGAGGGAATGCAGGCCGCCGGCGTCGCCGCCTGCGTCAAGCACTTCCCCGGGCACGGCGACACCGACGTCGACTCCCACCTCGCGCTGCCACGCATCGGCGTCGACCTGGAGACCCTCCAGCGGCGCGAGCTGGTGCCCTTCCGTGCCGCGGTCGCCGCCGGCACCCGCTGCGTCATGAGCGCCCACCTGCTGCTGCCCGCGCTCGACCCCGACCTGCCGGGGACGCTCAGCCCCGCCGTCCTGCACGGCCTGCTGCGTGCCCCGGTCGCCGAGGGCGGCCTCGGCTTCGACGGCCTGATCTACACCGACGGCATGGAGATGGAGGCCGTCGCCGCCACCCACGGCATCGACGGCGGCAGCGTCATGGCCATCGCCGCGGGCGCCGACGCCATCTGCATCGGCGGCACCGCCTGGGACGAGGGCCAGGTCCTCGGCCTGCGGGACGCCCTCGTCCGCGCCGTGCGGGAGGGACGCCTCAGCGAGGAGCGGCTGCACGAGGCCGCCGAGCGCTGCCGCGAGCTGGGCCGCTGGACCGCCGCCGCCCGTGCCACCGGCGACCCGGCGCCCGCCGCCGACGCCGAGGCGATCGGCCTCGACG
>NZ_JAAVJC010000174.1 GCF_012033785.1 Streptomyces bohaiensis | reverse complement strand
GCCCCCCCACGACGGAGGGCAGTTTCGGCAGCGTCGCGGTGTCGGTCACCCGCGGCAGGAGCTGCGTCGCGACTCCGCCCTGCTCGCCGGCCTGGCGGGCCGCCTGCAGCAGGCCGCCGGCGCCGGCGTCACCGGGAGCGGCCTGGCCGGTCCACACGACGGGACGCCGCGTCCGGGCCGCGGCGGGCGACCGGCGGATGGCGATGGAGCCCATCGGCGCGCCCTCCAGCCGGGGGCCGCTGCCGGCCGGCGGGGACGGGGCGGCGAACTCCACCCGGAAGCTGGCGTGATTGACGATGATCTGGGCGGGATCGCACGGCACCTTGACCATGGTCAGCTCGCTTGCATCACCGGTGAAGCCGCTCCGGTCTCCCCCAGAGGCGGCGCGGGGTGTTCGTGTGTCCACACTCCACTAACCGAGTGACCACCGGTTAGGACACTGCCTCGACGCCAGAAACTGACGGCGACCCGTCAACAGGCGCGTCCCGGAACGTCGTCGCACGCCGCTTCACTCCCCCTCCCGACACACCCCGCGCCGGGTCCGTGCGACGAGCGCCCCCCGAAAGGGCGGTTCGGCGAGCGCCGCGCTGACGCTCCCGGGGCGCCGCCGACGCGAGACGCCCGCCCCCGACTTCCTGGGGCGGGCGTCTCGTGTCAGTGCTGCGGTGCGGCGCCGCGTGGGGCGGGCCGTCGGGTCACCAGTGGACGATCAGCTTGTCGCCCTCGTTGACCTGGTCGAACAGCGACTCGATCGCTTCCCGGTCGCGGACGTTGACGCACCCGTAGGAGCCGCCCTCGTAGCCGTTCTGGAGGAAGTTCTCGGAGTAGTGCACCGCCTGGCCGCCGTCGAAGAACAGCGCGAACGGCATCGGGGAGTCGTAGATCGTGGAGTGGTGGTCGCGGCTCTTCCAGTAGACCGTGAACTCGCCCTCGCGGGTCTCGTATCCCTCGGCGCCGAACCGCACGTCCAGCGTCATGCGGACGTCACCGTCGATGACCCAGGACAGGCTGTTGGTCGTCTTGGAGATGCAGAGCGCACGCCCCGTCATGCAGCGGTCGTCCAGCCCCGCGGGGGTCTCCTTCTCCACCTCGGGCACCTCGACGGGGACGAACATCTCGTCCCGCGCCGGCTGCTTGGTGGCGGCCTTCAGCGCGGCCCAGGTGTCGTCGTAGACGATTCCGGAGACCTCTACGCCGGCCGCCCGCTGGTAGGACTCCACCGACGTCTTGGTGACGTTGCCGTAGTAGCCGGTGGGGTTGTCCTCGAAGTGGTCCAACTGCACCAGCCGCGCCTGGAGCTCACGCACCTGGTCGTTGTTGTCGCCGTAGCCCATGACCTGCTCGCGCGGGAACAGCTGCTCCTGCGTGGGATCCTGGGTCTTCTGGAGCAGCAGCTCCCAGGTGGACTCGTGGACGGTGCCGGAGACCTCCAGCGCGTCGTTCGCCTCCTGGAAGGCCGCGACCGCGCCGGTGGTGGTGTCGCCGTAGAAGGCGGTGGGCCGGGCCTCGAAGACGCCGGCCTGCCCGAGACGGGCCTGGAGCTCGCGGACCTGCTCGGACTCGTCGCCCGCCTTGAGCAGGACCTCGTCCGGCTCCTCCTCGGGCTCCTCGTCCTCCTCCGGCTCCTCCTCGGGGAGAGCCTCGCTCGCCTCGTTGGCGACGGGCTTGGCGTCGTCCGCGGCTTCCGGGCTGCCGGAACCGCAGGCGGTCAGCAGCAGTGCCGCCGAGACCACCGCGACCAGCGAACCTCGTATGTGCGCCGAGCGCATGGATGCAACCCCCGAGAGATCGAGTGAAAGGTGCTCTGGGTAGGACGGGCGCCCGGCCGAATACGTTGCCCGTCCCGGAGTAACGAAAGAAGCACATCCCGGTAACGGGGCCCCCGGCGGTCGTGCCACCCGCCGTTGCGCACCAAGTCCATTGCGCAACCTACCACTCGGGCGACGGGCGCAGACGGCCCTCGACGGCACGGGTGCACGGCATCGTTCCCGGGCCACCGGCCGCACGGGCCGCACCGTCCGCACGGCGGTGCGCACCCGGCACGGGGACCGCACACCGGCGGCACGAAGGCGGCACGAGGGCGGCACGTTCGTGGCCCCGGCCGACGCGGCAGCGGTCCGCCGGCACCGCCGACCGTCCCGGGACACGCAGCGACGCCCGGCATGTCGATCCGGACCAGCGCGTCGCAGGTCTCCCCGACCAGCCGCGACAGGCCCTTGCCCTCGCTGCCGACCACGACGACGACCGGCCCTTCCAGCGCGGCCACCTCGCTCAGCTCCACGTCGCCCTCGGCGTCCAGGCCGACGACCTGGATGCCTTCCTTCTGGTACGCCTGCAGGGTCCGCGTGAGGTTGGTGGCGCGCGCCACCGGGGTGCGGGCGGCGGTACCGGCGGAGGTCTTCCAGGCGGAGGCGGTCATGCCCGCCGCGCGGCGCTCCGGCACGACCACGCCGTGGCCGCCGAAGGCGGAGACGGAACGCACCACGGCGCCGAGGTTCCGCGGGTCGGTGACGCCGTCCAGCGCGACGATCAGCGCGTCCTCGCCGGCCTCGGAGGCCGCGGCGGAGAGGTCGTCGGGGTGCGCGTAGTCGTACGGCGGGATCTGGAGGACGAGCCCCTGGTGGTTGAGGTGGTTGGTCATCCGGTCGAGCTCGGGCCGGGGCGCCTCGACCAGCCGCAGACCGCCCTCGGTCGCCAGCTGGATCGCCTCGCGGACCCGGTCGTCGGTGTCGACGAACTGCTGGACGTACAGCGCGTTGGCGGGCACCCCCTCGCGCAGCGCCTCGACGACCGGGTTGCGGCCGACCACGAGTTCGGAGGACGACTTCGCGCCCGGTCGGCGGACGGGGCGGCCCACCGCGCGGCGGGCCTTGGCCTGGGCGGCACGCTGCTTGGCGTGGCCCTTGCGCATCTCGGCCGGCGGGGTCGGGCCCTTGCCCTCCAGCGACCTGCGGCGGTTCCCGCCGGTGCCGGCGGTCGCGCCCTTCTTGTTGGAGGTGCGGCGGTTGCGGCGCTGGCTGTTGCCTGCCATGAGGGTTACCTGGTCCTTCGGAGGGTCGTGCGTATCGCGTCGCGCGCGCCGGATGCGCGCGGACGACGTGCGGAGTTCCGCCGGCCGGCGTCGGGCCCGCGGAGGGGGCCCGACGCGGTCGCGGAGGGGTTCACGGGCGCTGCCCCAGCTCCCAGCGGGGCCCGGTCGGGGTGTCCTCGATGACCAGGCCCGCGTCCTTGAGCCGGTCGCGGATGGCGTCGGCGGTGCCGTAGTCCTTGCGCTCCCGCGCTGCCTGCCGCTGGTCGAGCACGAGGTGGACCAGGCTGTCGACCGCCGCGTGGAGCTGTTCGGTCCGTCCGCCCGCGGCGCCGGCCCACTGCCGGTCCAGCGGGTCCATGCCCAGGATGCCGAGCATGGCGCGGACCTGGCCGGCGAGTGCCGCCACGGACTCCTTGTCGCCCTCGTCGAGCGCCGCGTTGCCCTGACGGACGGTGGTGTGCACCACCGCCACCGCCTGCGGCACGGCGAGGTCGTCGTCCATGGCGGCGGCGAACTCCGCGGGCGGCTCGGCGGCGGGGGCGATCTCGCCGACCTGCTCGACCGCCCGCTGGAGGAAGCCCTCGACGCGGGCGAGCGCGTGCTCGGCCTCGGTGAGCGCCTCCTCGCTGTACTCGATGGTCGAGCGGTAGTGCGGCGTCCCGAGGTAGTACCGCAGCACCAGCGGCCGCCAGCGGGTGAGCATCTCCGAGACGAGCACCGAGTTGCCGAGCGACTTGCTCATCTTCTCGCCGCTCATCGTCACCCAGGCGTTGTGCAGCCAGTAGGCGGCGAACTCGTCGCCGTACGCCCTGGCCTGGGCGATCTCGTTCTCGTGGTGCGGGAACACCAGGTCCAGCCCACCGCCGTGGATGTCGAAGGCGGTGCCGAGGTACTTGTGCGCCATCGCCGAGCACTCCAGGTGCCAGCCGGGCCGGCCCGGGCCCCAGGGGGTGTCCCAGGCGGGCTCACCGGGGCGCGCCGACTTCCACAGCGCGAAGTCCCGCGGATCGCGCTTGCCGGTCTCGCCCTCGCCCGACGGCTGCCGCAGGTCGTCGAGCTCCTGGTTGGAGAGCGCCAGGTACTCGGGGAAGGAGCGCACGTCGAAGTAGACGTTGCCGTCGGCGGCGTAGGCGTGGCCGCGCTCGATGAGCACGTCCATCATCGCGACCATCTCCGGGATGTGACCGGTGGCGCGGGGCTCGTACGTCGGGGGCAGGCAGCCGAGCGAGGTGTAGGCGTGGTCGAACGCCCGCTCGTTCTCGAAGCCGATGGCCCACCAGGGGCGCCCCTGCTCGGCGCTCTTGACGATGATCTTGTCGTCGATGTCGGTGACGTTGCGGACGAACGTGACCTCGTACCCGCGGTACGTCAGCCAGCGGCGCAGGATGTCGAAGTTGAGCCCGGACCGGATGTGGCCGATGTGCGGGGCCGCCTGCACGGTGGCACCGCACAGGTAGATCGAGACACACCCGGGGACGAGCGGGGTGAAGTCGCGGATCTGCCGGGCGCTGGTGTCGTACAGGCGAAGGGTCACGCGACCAGGGTAGTAGGAAGACCGACCGGCTCGTACACCTCGTGCGGACCCGTCCCACCACGGCGGCGGGCCCGGGGTGGCCCGGCGGCCGGAGACCGGCCGCCGGGACCGCCGGTCACCGTCAGTCCAGGCCCTGGCCGACGATCTTCTGCGGGGTGATGCGGACGATGACGCGGGGCGCGTCCTGGCCGGCGGAGGAGTTGAACTCGGCGTAGCGACGGCCGGTGTACTTCAGCGACAGCTCGTCGATCAGCCGGCCCTCGGGGTCCGGCACCAACTCGGCCGTGCCCCGGATCTCCGCGTAGCTGTAGGGGGACTCCGCCGGGTTGACCATGACGGTGACCCGGGGGTCCCGCTCCATGTTGCGGGTCTTGCGGCGGTCCTCCGTGGTGGAGATCAGCACGTCACCGTCGGCGTGCGTCACCCAGACGGGCGACAGCTGCGGACTGCCGTCCGGCTGCACCGTGGCGATCGTCACGAACATCTTGGAGTCGAGGGTTTCCTTGAGCTTCTCGGAGAGCTGCGCTGCCACGATGGACCGTCCTTGTCGGAGGGGAGAGCCTCGTCGGTGGTGCCGGGTCGCGCTGCCGAGCCGCCGCAGGGCCCGGGCGCCGGAAGCCGTCAGCGTACTCCCGGGGACCTGCCCCGGGTGGGCGGACCGCCTCCGGCGCGCCGCCCGGGCCCGGGTGGCGCGGAGTCGGCTCAGCGGACCAGCAGCGCGGTGGCGATCGCCGCCAGCCCTTCGCCGCGGCCGGTCAGCCCCAGGCCGTCGGTGGTGGTGCCCGAGACGGAGACCGGGGCCCCGACCGCGCGGGAGAGCGCCTGCTGCGCCTCCACGCGGCGCTTGCCGACCTTGGGCCGCACGCCGATGACCTGGACGGCGACGTTGCCGACGTGGAACCCCTCCGCCCGGACGATGCGCGCGGCCTCTGCCAGCAGCGTGACCCCGGAGGCGCCGGACCACTCCGGGCGCGAGGTCCCGAAGTGCGCGCCCAGGTCGCCGAGGCCGGCGGCGGAGAACAGCGCGTCGCAGCAGGCGTGCGCCGCGACGTCACCGTCGGAGTGGCCCGCCAGCCCCCAGCCGCCCACCTCCGGGCCGTCCCAGCGCAGCCCGGCGCACCACAGCTCGCGCCCCTGCTCGAAGGCGTGCACGTCGGTGCCGACCCCGACCAGCGGCAGGCCGGGGATGGGGGCGGGCGGCGGGGCGAGCTCGGACGGGCTCCCGTCGACGGGGTCGCCGGGGATGTCGTGGACGGCGCTCATGGTGCGGTGGTCTCCCTGCGGGCGAGTACGGCCTCGGCGAGGACGAGGTCCAGCGGTCGGGTGATCTTGAAGGCTTCCTCGTGGCCCGGGACCAGCACCACGCGATGGCCGAGCCGCTCGACCATGCCCGCGCAGTCGGTCGCTCCCTCGCCGCCGTCGGTCCGGCGGCGGTGGGCGTCGTCCAGCACCGCCCGGACGAATCCCTGCGGCGTCTGGACGGCGCGCAGCGCGGCCCGGTCGACGGTGTCGACGACCGGCTCGGGGGCGCCGGCAGGGCGGTCCGGGTCGGGGGCGACCCGCTTGACGGTGTCGGTCACCGGCAGGGCGGGGACCACCGCCGGCGCGCCGGAGCGCACGGCGGCGACCACGCTGTCGACGGTCGCGGCGGGGACGAGCGCGCGGGCCGCGTCGTGCACAAGGACCACGTCGACGTCGCCGGGGAGGGCGGCGAGTCCGAGTCGGACGGACTCCTGGCGGTCGGCGCCGCCGGGCACCACCACGACCTCCACGTGGTCGGGCAGCGGGGCGGCTGCCAGCATGGCGCGGACCGTGTCGGGACTGTCGGGCGGCGCCACGACGACGACCAGGGCGACCTCCTCGGCCCGGCACATGGCGCGCACGGCGTGGACCAGGACGGGTACACCGCCGAGGTCGCGCAGCGCCTTGGGTGTGCCGGGGCCCAGGCGTTCGCCGCGCCCGGCCGCGGGGATCACCGCGGCGGTCCGGCCCGGGGCGGACCGCCGACCGGGGGCGGTGGACTCGGCCGCCGGGGCGCCGCGGGGCGGCGCGGGAGCGGGACGCGGGGAACCGGAGGACTTATCAGACATTGACATCGGGCCCAATGTTTGTTCCGGGGGGTGGGGTGGGTATGGCCACAGCGTGCCGGACGGCACCGTGGTCGGACCCTTCCGTGACTCTCCGACCGCGGTCTGTCCCAGGCGGCAGCAGCACCCCTTCCGGGGAGCAGGTACCGCGACGGCGACGCACGGGTGCGTTGCGCGAGCGCGGGACGGCGCGGAGACGGGGTGTGCGGTGGACGCACCGCAGCGCCCGTCCGGCACCTCGGTGCCTTCGGGCGCTGCGTGGTGTGCGCTTCTCATGCGCATGTGGAGCATGCGCCGGATCACCGGGTGTCGCGCTCGTGCGCGTCACCCGGTCGCCGCGTGCCGCCGAACGGCGTGCCGCTCACCGCACCGAGCAGGGCCGGGCGTGGTGGTGCGATGCGCTGAACAACGGGACGGCGGCTGGGGCGGCCACCCGCGACTGTCGACGATGACGGTCGGCGGGCGCCGTCCGAGCGGCCTGCCGGACGTCAGGAGGCGAGAACCTCGTCGAGCAGCGTCTCGGCCTTGTCCTCGTTGGTGGCCTCCGCGAGGGCGAGCTCGCTGACGAGGATCTGGCGGGCCTTGGCGAGCATGCGCTTCTCGCCCGCGGACAGGCCGCGCTCCCGCTCGCGACGCCACAGGTCGCGGACGACCTCGGCGACCTTGATGACATCGCCGGAGGCGAGCTTCTCCAGGTTCGCCTTGTAGCGGCGGGACCAGTTGGTGGGCTCTTCCGCGTACGGGGCGCGCAGCACCTCGAACACGCGGTCCAGGCCCTCTTGGCCCACGACGTCGCGCACACCCACGAGCTCGGCGTTCTCTGCCGGGACGCGGACTTCCAGGTCGCCCTGAGCGACCTTCAACACCAGGTAGAGCTTGTCCACGCCTTTGATCTGGCGAGTTTCGATTGCCTCAATCAGCGCGGCCCCATGATGGGGATAGACCACGGTGTCGCCAACCTTGAACGTCATGTGACAGGTACCCCTTCCGTGGCTATCCAGGGTAACACGCCCTCACACGCTATTGAATGACGTTTTCGCAGGTCAGGCCATATCTCGGGGGTTGACAAGGACGCCGCGGGCGTGCTGCGTACGCCCGGTTCGGGCAGGTATCCGCAGGTCGGGGGCCGGGTGGACACAACCGGATTCACAGGACACCGACGGCCGAGAAGTCGTGTCCACCACCCCGAAAGGCGGTGATTGTTGTCCGTTTTGCCCCAGTTACCAGAATCACATCGTCGACCGGCGGCGCTTCACCGGAAATTGATCATTGATGCGTCGTGGGAGTTAGCCGGATTGGCAGCCGCCGGCCCGCGCCGACCCCGCTTTTCCCGCACGCCGCACCTCTCGCACCCGTGTCGCCCCGCGCCCACCGCCGCGGCGGCCGACCCCCCGCCCCGGGCGACGCGGACCGGCGCCGGGGGCGCGCGCCACCCGGCGGGACGCCCCGCACGGACATCCCCCGGGCGACGCGCCCGGGGCGAGTGCGGGCGCCGCGACCCGGGTGGGTAGGCTGGCTCGCCGACAGATCACCGCCGACCTGAGAACCCTCTCGACGATCACTGACGACCAGGCGGACCGCGTCCGAGCGGGCCGCCTCCCGTTCGCCCAAGGAGATGCCGCCGCCGTGAGCAGCAGCCTTCGACGCGGTGGCCTGGCCGCGACCGCAGTGTTCACGCTCATCCCGCTGACCGCCGCGTGCGGTGCGGGCCTCAACGCCGAGACCAACCTCGTCCAGCCGCCCAACGCGTCGCGGCAGATCGACGACGTGAAGATCGAGAGCGTCAACGTCGTCCTGTCCGAGGACGGCCCCGCCGCCGTCACCGGCCGGATCTTCAACGACAGCACCGAACCGCTGACGCTGATCTCCATCACCCTCCCCGGCTCCGGCGAGGAGTTCGAACTCGTCCCGGTCGAGGGCGAGTCCACCGTCGAGATCCCCGCCAAGGGCTCCATC
The DNA here is from genome assembly GCF_012033785.1 of Streptomyces bohaiensis. Taxonomy (GTDB): domain Bacteria; phylum Actinomycetota; class Actinomycetes; order Streptomycetales; family Streptomycetaceae; genus Streptomyces; species Streptomyces bohaiensis. The sequence goes on along the minus strand of NZ_JAAVJC010000174.1, from coordinate 1,446 downwards.
GGCCTCGGCGGCGAGGGCAACGTCGGTGCGTTCGTCACCGATGCCGAGGCCGCGGGCGTCGTGCTGGGCAACGCCCAGGCCCTGGTCTTCGACATCCAGGAGGTCGGCGCCGCCGAACTGCGCGCCACCGTCGTCCCGATGGTCGGCGTGGACGGCGCGTTCGCCCACTACGAGCTGTGGGGCCCGGACGGCGTCCCCGGTACCGAGGACGACCTCACCGAGGACGGCACCGAGGGCGCGGGTGACACCGAGGGAGCCCAGGACGGCACCGAGGACGGCACCGGCCCCGAGGACAACCAGGAGAGCGACGAGGACACCGAGGGCGGTCAGGAGACCGCGGGCAGCGGCGAGAGTGGCGACGGCCAGTCCCCCGGGGAGACCGAGGAGGGTGCGGGCGACACCGCCGGCACCGACGGCTGACGCCTGCCGCACGCACGGATTCACCGGGTGCCCGCCTCCGCGCAGCGCGGGCACCCGCACCGGCCGGGGCCGGTGCACCGCCCATCGGGTGGTGCACCGGCCCCGGCCGTCGTGCGGACGCGCCACGACGGCGCTCCGTCCGTCAGGGCTCGAACTTGTACCCGAGGCCGCGGACCGTCACCAGGTAACGCGGGGCCCCCGGGTCGGGCTCGATCTTGGCCCGCAGCCGCTTGACGTGGACGTCCAGGGTCTTGGTGTCCCCGACGTAGTCGGCACCCCACACCCGGTCGATCAGCTGCATCCGGGTGAGGACGCGGCCGGCGTTCCGCAGCAGCATCGCCAGCAGGTCGAACTCCTTCAGCGGCAGGTCGACCTTGCGCCCGTCCACGGTCACCACGTGGCGGTCCACGTCCATCCGGACCGGACCGGCCTCCAGCGCCGTGGGCACCTCCTCCTCGGTCTCGCCGCGGCGGCGCAGCACCGCACGGATGCGGGCGACGAGCTCGCGGGAGGAGAAGGGCTTGGTGACGTAGTCGTCGGCCCCTATCTCCAACCCGACGACCTTGTCGATCTCGCTGTCCTTGGCGGTCACCATGATGACCGGGACGTTGGACCGGCCGCGGAGCTGCCGGCAGACCTCGGTCCCGGGCAGGCCGGGGAGCATGAGGTCGAGCAGGACGAGGTCGGCGCCGTTGCGCTCGAACTCGTCCAGTCCGTCGGGCCCGGTGGCCGCGATGGCGACCTCGAAGCCTTCCTTGCGGAGCATGTACGACAAGGCGTCGCTGAACGACTCCTCGTCCTCGACCACGAGTACACGGGTCACGGGAGCGCCTCCCGGGCGATTTCGTCGGTGCGGATGGGAGTGGGGGGTGCGGTGCCCGCCGCGCGGCCGGGGCGGCCGGCGAGGGCGGAGGAGGTGCGGGGGCGGCGGGAGGCGGTGGTGCGTCCGGGTGGCTCGCCGCCGTGCGGGCCCGGCAGGTCCGGCACGTCCGACGTGGCGGCCGGAGGCGTGGTGGCGGCCGGCCC
>NZ_JAAVJC010000173.1 GCF_012033785.1 Streptomyces bohaiensis | reverse complement strand
GGTGCGCACCTGGGCGCCTGCGGCGGCGACCGGACGGAGCAGGCCCTGCCGGTCGGCGCGCAGCAGGGCGGTGGGTGCGTCGAGCAGCGGTTCGTCGGTCATGGCGGGCTCCGTTCACCCGGGGCCGGTCGGCCGGCGCGCGGCGGCCGGCGGCGGGCGGGGTCAGGAGGGGCGGCGTGCCTCGTCGACCAGCAGGACGGGGATGCCGTCGCGGACGGGGTAGGCCAGGCCACAGCTCTCGGCGGAGCAGACGAGTTCCTCGGCGCTCTCGTCCTCGCGGAGCGGGGTGTGGCACTCGGGGCAGGCCAGGATGTCCAGGAGTGCGGCTTCGACGAGCGGCATGGGGGTCCCTCCGGCGGAAGTGTCGTGCTGATCACCCTACCGGCCGGGGGTGGGCCCGGCCACGGGCGGCGGTGGGCGCGGGGCCGGTGGGCCGGGCCGCGTGGTGCGGCCCGGCCGACCGGTCGCCCGAGGCCTGGGCGGTGCCCGGCGGAATGCGGCGCCGGCGTCAGTCGGCCGCGCGGACCAGGGCGAGGACCTCGTCGCGGACGGCGGCCATCGCGTCCGCGGACCGCGCCTCGACGTTGAGGCGCAGCAGCGGCTCGGTGTTGGACGCCCGCAGGTTGAACCACCAGTCCTCGGCGGTGACGGTGAGGCCGTCCAGTTCGTCGAGTTCCACTCCGGCCCGGTTCGCGTAGGCGGCGCGGACCGCCGCCGCGCGTCCTGCCTGGTCGGCGACGGTGGAGTTGATCTCGCCGGAGGCCGCGTACCGGTCGTAGGCGGCGACGAGCTCGGAGAGCGGTCGGTCCTGGCCGCCGAGCGCGGCCAGGACGTGGAGGGCGGCGAGCATTCCGGTGTCGGCGTTCCAGAAGTCGCGGAAGTAGTAGTGCGCGGAGTGCTCGCCGCCGAAGACGGCCCCGGTGCGCGCCATCTCCTGCTTGATGAAGGAGTGGCCGACGCGGGTTCGGACGGGGACGCCGCCGGACTCGCGGACGACCTCGGGGACCGACCAGGAGGTGATCAGGTTGTGGATCACCGTGGCGCCGGGCGCCTTGGCGAGCTCGCGGGCGGCGACGAGGGCGGTGATCGCGGAGGGGGAGACCGGTTCGCCGCGTTCGTCGACGACGAAGCAGCGATCCGCGTCGCCGTCGAAGGCGATGCCGAGGTCGGCGCCGGTCTCGCGGACGCGGGCCTGGAGGTCGACGATGTTCGCCGGGTCCAGTGGGTTGGCCTCGTGGTTGGGGAAGGTGCCGTCGAGTTCGAAGTAGAGCGCGTCGACCGTCAAGGGCAGTCCCGCCAGCACGGTCGGCACGGTGTGGCCGCCCATGCCGTTGCCGGCGTCGACCACCAGCTTCAGCGGCCGCATCCCGTCCAGCGGCACGAGGGAGCGCAGGTGGTCGGCGTAGTCGCCGAGGGTGTCGCGGGGCTCCAGGCTCCCCGGCTTCGCGACGGGCTCGGGGGCGCCCTCGGCGCTCCAGCGCTCGACCAGGGCGCGAATGTCGGCGAGGCCGGAGTCCTGCCCGATCGGAGCGGCGGCGGCGCGGCACATCTTGATGCCGTTGTACCGGGCGGGGTTGTGGCTGGCGGTGAACATGGCGCCGGGGCGGTCCAGCGCCCCGCTGGCGTAGTACAGCTGGTCGGTGGAGCACAGCCCGATCTCGGTGACGTCGGCGCCCCGGTCGGCGGCGCCGAGGGCGAACGCGCGGGCCAGGCCGGGCGAGGAGGGGCGCATGTCGTGGCCGACCACGACGGCGGGCGCGGCGGCGCCGCCCTCACCGGCGATCTCGGCGAAGGCGGCTCCGAAGAGCCGCGCCAGCTTCTCGTCGAGCTGGTCCGGGACCACTCCACGGACGTCGTACGCCTTCACGATCTGGGACAGGTCCGGCACGGGTCACCCCTCGGTGTGTCCGACGGATCGTTGGTGTTCGACTGCGCGCCTGTCGGTTGGCCCGTGGTCCGGGCCGGCGCACGCCCGCGCGGCGTCGGCGGCACGCGGGTCGGTCACGGTACCGAGCGTAGGACACGGGTCACCGTGGGGACACGCCGCCCGGTGGCGCCGTTCGGCCCGGCGGGGCGGCGGTCCGCCGGGGCGGCGACCCGATGGGCCGCCGGTTCAGGGATCGGGCGAGCGGAGGATGCGGAGGTGGCCGCGGCGGGCGACCTCCATGGGGTCGGCGCCGGCGCGCGGGGGCGCCTTGCGGGCCTCGGGCACCTCGCGGGACCCTCGGGCGGCCTCCCGGACTGCGTCGGCCAGTGCCTCCAGGTCGTCCCCACTCGGCCTCGGGGGCGAGGTGCTCGTGGCGAGGCGCACCACTTCCCAGCCGCGCGGCGCGGTGAGCCGCTCGGAATGGTGGGCGCACAGGTCGTAGCAGTGGGGTTCCGCATAGGTGGCGAGCGGGCCGAGGACCGCCGTGGAGTCCGCGTAGACATATGTCAGCGTCGCGACGGCGGGTCGGCCGCACGCGGTGCGCGAACAGCGACGTACGGAGCTCACGATGTTGGACGGTACCGCACTCCTGAGCGGGCCGCGACGGTTGGCCCGGCGCCCGGTGCCCGTGTCGCCCCCATCATGGCCGGGACGTACCGGTTCGCCCCGAACGTGACCGACGGTGCGGGGGTCGTCCCTTAAGGTCGGAGGCGATGAGTGATCCCAGCGCGTCCCCGACGGCGGGCCGTCCGCCCGGTGCCTCGGCGCACCGCCACCGCGACCGGCACGGCCGCGGCATACGCGGTCCCCTCGCGCCGCCCCAGGTGCCCCTGGCGGCCAGCCGTGCCGAGGCCTTCGACGGGCTGGTCCTCGACTCCGCGGACCGGTTGCGGCGACGCCTGCCGCAGCTGGGACGCGTCGACTTCGAGGTCCACGAGGTACCGGACGGGGCGTCCGGGGAGGACGCGGAGCCGGTGCCGCTGGGGCGCGCCGTCCCCGAGAAGGGGGACCACCCCGCGCGGATCGTCGTCTACCGGCGGCCGGTGGAGTTGCGGGCGCGGGGCCGGGACGACCGCGCCGCGCTGGTGCACGAGGTCGTCGTGGAACAGGCGGCGGAACTGCTGGGGCTGGCGCCGGAGGCCGTCGACCCCCGGTACGGGCAGGACTGACCGTGGCGCACGGCCCCGCGGCGAGGTGTCAGCGGCCGAGCACGCCCAGGTCGGGCGAGGTGCGCGGCACGGAGACGCTGGACAGGTCGTCGGGCAGCGTCTGCACGGTGAACATCGGCACGTCGTCCCGGTCCTCGGTGAGCACGCGCGCGGCGTGCAGCATGCCGCCACCGGTGCGCCGGACGGTGAGGGCGTAGCGGCCCTCGATGTCCTCCGCGGACTCCGGCGCCCAGGCGACGGTGGTCCCGGCGGGGACGGTGAGGGTGTCGGTGGTGGCCTCGCCCCCCTCGTCACCGGCGGACGTGGTGATCTCCACCTCCGCGTCGTCCTCGCCGGCCGCGGTGAGGATGAGTTCGGCGTTCCCCGGCACGTTGCCGGCGGCGGTCGACTGCTCGGTGATCGGGGCGGTGGCGGGCAGGAAGGCGAACTCCCGCTCGCCGTCCTCCTCGCGCGTGACGAGCAGCGCCGCCACGATCGGACCGGTGGTGCCGCCCTCGGGGGTGAGGACCAGCGAGCCGGCCTCGCCCTGGACGACGGTGTCCAGCGCCACCGACTCGACCATGCCGGCCCGCAGGTGCACGGTCTCGTTGTCCGCGGGGGTGATGGTGGAGGTGGGGCCGGCGAAGCCGATCCGGGCGGTGATGTCGCTCTCGCCGGGGGTGAACGCCACCAGGCGGACCGACTCGGCGTCCGCGGGGATGCCGGGCAGCACCACGGGGCCGTCGGGCGCGGTGACCGGGGCGAGCCAGTCGGCGCCCTCGGCCGTGTCGACCGCCTGGATCTGCGCGCCGATCCGACCGGTGCGGGCGACGACGTGGACGCCGAGGGCGTCCTCGGTGGCCTCGGTGAGGGTGGTCAGCCGCACCCGGACGGTGGTGCCGCCCGGCACGGTGATGCCCTCCTCGACGATCGGCGCCAGTCGGCCCTCGGGCCCGAAGAGGTCGATGTCGACGACGGTGGCGCCGTCGTCGGGGTTGGTCAGGTGCACGTAGTCCGCACGGTCCTCGGCGCTGGAGGCGCCGGCGAACCAGAACGCGGTGTCCGGGCGCTGGCAGGCCGTACCGAGCAGACCGCGGCCGTCGGCCGCGTCGCGCACGAGGGTGGTCTGCTGCACGGTCCAGCCGGGGGCGAGTGCGCCGTCCGCGGTGCCGGCGAGGGCCGGGGCGTCCGGTCCGTCGACCGTGTCGGTGACGGGGACACCGGGCAGGTCGCCGGCGAGGAGCCGGTCGTCTGCGTCGGTCTCCGAGGCGTCGTCGCCGGACTCCTCGTCACCGTCAGCGTCCTCGTCCTCGCCGGTGTCGCCGTCGGCGTCGCTGTCCTCGTCGGCGTCCTCGTCGCCGCCCCCGTCCGCGTCACTGTCCTCGTCGGGGTCGAAGCCCGCGCCGGGGGTGTGCTCGGTGAGCGGCGACAGCCCCGAGGCGCCCTCGGCGTCCCCGGCGCCGCCGGGGGTGAAGGCGGTGTACCGGGTCGCCGCCGACTCGGCGGTGCCGGGCTGCGGGCAGACCAGCGTGGATCGCTCCACCGGCGCCCGTTCGGCATCGGCGGCCGAGGCGGCGGCGCCCGCGTCGCCACCGAGGGTGGCGGCGCCCGCGACGGCCGCCAGGGCCACGGCCACCGCGGCGAGGGTGATCAGCGGGCTGCGGGTGCCCGCCGGGGTGTCGGGGGCGTCGGTGCCACCGGGGCGGAGTGTCATCGCTGGCCGTTCCCGTCGCCGTAGTGGTGCGGCTGGTCGGAGGAGTGGTCGTACCCCTGGGTCTCGTCGCGGCCCTGCCAGCCGCTGTCGGAGGCGTAGGGGTTGCCGTAGTCGTACCCCTGTTGCGGGTACCCGGTGGTGTGGTCGCCGTAGCCGGTGCCGGGGTAGGCCGGCTGCTGGTGCGCGCCGGTCTCGGGCCCGTACCCCTGGTGCGGGTCGGCGTAGCCGTAACCGTGCCCGCCGTAGCCGTGGTCGGCGCCACCGCCCTGTCCCTGTCCCGCGTAGTCGTAACCGTCCCAGGTGGTGCCGGGGGCGGCCTGCTGCTCCGGGGCGGGTTCGGGCCGGTTCGGGTCACCGGCGTGCCCGGACCACTCGGCCTCGGCGCCGACCGGAACCGGCTGCTCCTGGGGAGCGGCCGGGTCCGCCGGAGCGGCTTCCGGGGCGGTGGGCGCCCCGGCGGCGCGGCGGGCCCGGGGCACCCGGGTGCCGCTCTCCCCCGGAGCGGCGTCGCCGCTGTCGGCAGCGTCGGGCAGGTCGTCGTCGACCTCGCGGCGGCGCCCGGGAAGGGCGAGGATCACCAGGACCAGCAGGCCGAAGCCCTGGGTCCATGTCCACAGCGTGTGCAGGGTGCCGTCGCTGTGGCTGACCAGCAACCGTCCCTCACCGGCGGGCAGTTCGAATCCCTGGGCCCAGCCGTCCACCGTGACCGGTGTCAGCGCTCGCCCGTCGAGCGTCGCCTCCCAGCCGTCGGAGGCGGTGTCGGCGATGCGCAGCAGCCGGCCCTCGGGGCCGTCGGGCAGGTCGGTGTCGACCTCGACCGGCCCGGCCGGGAGCCGTGCGGGAGCGGTGGTGTCGCCCTCGGCGGGCAGCACCATGACGCGGGAGAGCTCCCGCTCCACCCGCCACAGCGCGCTGCCGTCCTCCTGGCTGAGCCGCTTGAGCCCGGGGGTGGTGTCGAGGACCCGGTGGAGCTCGTCGGGCGAGCCGTCGCGGACCAGCACGTACCGGATGGCGTAGCCGCCGAGGCGTTCCGCCTGGTCGGCGCCGGAGCCGGCGGCGAGGTCGGCCACCATCGCGGAGAGGTCGGGGTCCTCGGCCATGAGCCGCGCGATGTCGGCGTCGCCGAGCCGTGCGCCAGCGCCGCGGACCACCGCGTAGTCCAGGGCGGCCGGCGCACCGTCGGTGGTCCGGTCCTCGCCGGCGAGGACGAGGGTCCGCGCGCGGTCGCCGGTGGAGCTCTCCTCGGCGACGAAGGCCGGAACCTGGACGGGGTTGGCGCGTTCCAGCGGTCCGTCGGCGCCCCTGACCATCCAGCCGGCCGCGGCGAGCGCGGGGCCGAGGGCGGCGGCGACGGCCAGCAGCACGGCGACCGGCTGACGCCAGCCGAAGCTCTCGGCGGCCACGCGGTGGCGGGCACCGTCGGCGCCGAGCGCCGCTGCGGCGATCACCGCGAGGCCGCCGACGACGAGTCCGGGACCCGCCCAGTGGGAGCCGTTGGCCCAGACCGCCACCACCAGCGCGCCGATCGCGGCGCCCCACGCGGCGGTGACCGCGGTGCGGCGCTCCCGGCGGAGCAGGGCGGCGAGGCCGGCCAGCAGCAGTCCGAGCATCAGCCAGTCGGCGGGGGTGCCGGGGCCGCCGGGGTTGAGTCCCAGCAGCGCAGCCGGCCCGACGGGGTCGGCCGCCAACCGCTGTCCGGCCTCGGTGAGCAGTTCGTCCGCGCTGGTCAGCGCGGTCAGCGACCACGGCGCCAGCATGAGGAGCGGGGTCAGCAGCAGTGCCGCGAACCGTCGCAGCCGGGGCCCGCGGGCTCCGGGGCGGGCCAGCGCGGCGGCTGCGAGCAGCACGGCGAGCGGCCAGATCACCGGGGTGAAGGCGGTGACGACGGTGAGCAGCAGCGCTCCGGCCCAGGCCGCGCGCCACGGTCCGCGGGTGCCGGGTACCAGTCCGGCGGAGTACACGGCGCACCGGGCGAGCGGGGGCAGCAGGATCGCGAGGACCACGGTGCCGATCCGGCCCGAGGCGATCGCGCCGGTGAGGGCCGGCAGGAACGCGTAGGCGATCGCGCCCCAGGCGCGCAGCACCCGGGAGGTGACGAGGCGCTTGGAGGCGAGGTAGGCGCTCAGCCCGGCCAGCGGGACCGCGCCGACCATGAGGAGCGTCATCGCGAGGCCGGTGGAGCCGAGGAACGGCAGCGAGAGCAGCGAGAGCAGCGCCAGGTACGGCGGCGCCGACCCGGTGTCGCCGATGCCGAGCGGCTGCCAGCTCTCCCGGAAGCGCGCGAGGAGTTCGCCGGCCTCGGCGGGTGCTGCCAGCAGGGCGCCGCCGAAGAGCGCGCCGCCACCGATGAGTTCACGGGAGGCGGCGAGCGCGACCAGGCAGAGCAGCAGGAAGAGGACGGGGGCGGGGCGGCGGGCGACGGCCCGGACCCGGGTGAACTGCTCGACTTCCAGGACGTCGGCGTCGTCGCTGCCCGGCCCGGACTCGACGGCACCGTGGCGGCTGCCGGCCGCCGCGGCCTCGTCGCGCCGGGAGACGGCGCTGACCGCTTGCTCCACGGTCGCCTTGACGGTGGCACCGGGGGGCGGGAAGAGCGGCCGGAGCGCGGCGTGGTCGAGGTCGGCGGAGGTGGTGGTGCGGCGCTGCGAACGCGCCGTGAGGATGCGTCCGGGGCGCAGCAGCGCGGAGAGCAGTCCGGCGAACTCGTCCAGGGCGCGGCCGGGGGCCTTGCCGACGAGGTAGGCCAGGATCCGGATGGCGGTGCCGACGACGAGGCGCAGCATCACCCAGGGCAGCACCTTGGAGCGGCTGTTGCTGAGGAGCGCGTAGACCGCGGCGGCCTTGTCCACCCGGTGGGGGCTGGCGCCGAGCCGGCCGGCGCTGTCGATGGTGCGCCGCTCGCGGGCGGAGGCCTCGGCGTGCCGCATGACGGCGCTGGGCGCGACGCGGACGTCCATGCCGGCGGAGTGGGCGCGCCAGCAGAGGTCCAGGTCGTCGCGCATGAGGGGCAGGTTGCGGTCGAAGCCGCCCAGCCGCTCGTAGGCGTCGCGTCGGATGAGCATGCCCGCGGTGGAGACGGAGAGGACGCTGCGGTGCTGGTCGTGCTGGCCCTGGTCCTGCTCCCGGCGGTCCAGCCCGGTCCAGCGGCGGCCGCTGCGGGCGATGGTGACGCCGGTCTCCAGGAGCTGCCGGCGGTCGTACCAGCCGCGGAGTTTGGGGCCGATGACGGCTGCGTCGGGGTGGGCCTCGGCATGGCGGAGCAGCTTGGCGAGCGCGTCGGTGTCCGGCGCGGAGTCGTCGTGGAGCAGCCAGAGCCAGTGGATGGGTTCACCGTGCGGCAGCTCGGGCATGCCGTAGGTGTCGTCGCGCCAGGTGCGGGTCTCGGGGTCCCAGCCGCTGGGGCGCTTGAGGTACTCGAGGTCGTCCGGGGTGAGGACGGGGGCGGTGCGGACCGCCTCGGCGACGGCCGCACCGAATCCGGTGCGGCGGGCGAGGTGGAGGACGCGCTCGGGGCCGAGCGCATCGGTGACGAGGTCGGCGGAGCGGTCGGCCGAACCGGTGTCGGCGGCTATGACGTCCTGGACGGGTCGCTGCTGGTTGACCAGTCCTGCGAGCACGTCGGGGAGCCAGCGCTCTCCGTCGTGCGAGACCAGCACGGCGGTGACGACATGCTGCGGAAGCTCTGGATGTGAGGCGGCTGCGGCAGGCATCGAGGTACGGGCCCCGGTTCGGTGGAGGTCGGCGGACAGCCACACACTACCGGGGCTGCGGGAGCCGCCGGTCCGGTCCGCGCACGGTGCGGGGGCGTGTGCGCGGGGGTGGGCCGGCGGGTCCGGCCGCTGCTTCGTTGTCCTCCCGCCGGAGCGGGCGGTGCTGGTGACGGGGCCCCGGGCGGGGGCCGGCTATGCGGGGTTCGCGGCCATCGGCCGTGGGGGGCGGGTGGATCACGCGGGTCCGGCGTCGCCGGCGCCGCGGTGTCCGGTTCAGACGACGGCCTTCTTCAGCCGCCGGCGCTCGCGTTCCGACAGACCGCCCCAGATACCGAAGCGTTCGTCGTTGGCGAGCGCGTACTCCAGGCACTCGGAGCGGACTTCGCAGGCGAGGCAGACCTTCTTGGCCTCGCGGGTGGAGCCGCCCTTCTCGGGAAAGAAGGACTCCGGGTCGGTCTGGGCGCACAGTGCGCGCTCCTGCCAGCCCGGCTCTTCGTCGGTGTCCTCGACCAGCAGTTGCTGGAACAGCTCGGTCATCTGCGCCTCGCCTTCCTTGCGTCCCCGTGATGTTGCCGTTACCGATACAGACCGAACGACACGGGTGAAATTACAAGTGCGTCATCCGGGCCCGTCAAGCCGTGTTCTGCCTGCTGCCCGGTGATTCACCCAGCGGCACCACACCCGCGCCGATCGTGATCAAATCACCACGAACCTCCGGACACTTCGGGTGTTTCGGCCGCCCGCTCCAGGGGTCCCTGGAGTGAGGACGAACCGCGCACCCGGCGTGTTCCGGCAGCCCCGGTCGAGCGACCCGGATCACAGTGGAATCACAGGAAGACAACGGCGCCTGTCAGGTCCGATGTTGCGCCACCTGTCCAGTCCCCGGACGCATAAACCTTTCGGCACCGGCCGGAACCGGATGTGGTGAAACAATGCGTCCGAACGCACGGGTCGCTTGACAGTCCTCCCCCGGAAGCGCTCACCTGAGGAGTCGGCCACGCTGAGTGTCCGTACGATCACAGGTGCCGCCGCCGGATCGCCGGCGTCCCGGCACCGTCCGCCCCTCGACACCACGGGTCCCTCATGTACAGCGACAACGAGATCGCCGGTGACACCACCGCGCTGCCGCACCGAATGACGCCGCCCGCCGAACACCCCTGCACCGTCGCGGGGTTCGCCGGGCTGCTGCGCTCCGTCGCGGACTGTCCTGAGCAGTGGGCCCCGCTGGTGGGGTACGACCCGACGAGCCGCTGGTACCGGCGGCTGCGCACCGGTCCCGGCTACGAGCTGTGGCTGCTTAGCTGGCTGCCCGGCCAGGGCAGTGGGCGCCACGACCACGGCGACGCGCACGGGGTCTTCACCGTGCTGGCGGGCGAGCTCACCGAGTTCACCGCCGGGCTCGCGGCGCGACGGGCGCTCCGGCCCGGACCGACCCGGGTGTTCGCGCCGGGGTACGTCCACGAGATGGTCAACGCCTCGCTGGAACCGGCGGTCTCGCTCCACCTCTACCACCCGGGGCTCACCACGATGCCGATGCACGCCGGCACGGCCGAGGCCGCCGCCGAACGGGCGGCGCACCCCGGGCTGCCCGCGGTGCGGCAG
>NZ_JAAVJC010000172.1 GCF_012033785.1 Streptomyces bohaiensis | reverse complement strand
GGAGAGAAGCCGGTGAACGGCCCGCCGCCCGGCCCGGAGCGGAGCGCGCGCCGTGCTCAACTCGCGCCGCGGCAGCGGGTCAGGCAGTCACGCGGCGCGCGGGGAGGTGCGCGGGGCAGCGCTCAGCGGCGTGGTGGTGCGGATCAGTAGCCGGTCCACACGAACTCGACGTCGTCGCCGTCCTCGACCAGGAACTGGCAGCCGCCCACCGGGGTCGCCTCACCGTTGACGGAGATCAGCCAGAAGTCGGAGTCGGTCTGCACGACGCCGTCGATCTCGGTGATCAGGTAGTCCTCGAAGGAGGTGTACCAGATGCCGTCCCAGTCGAGACCGGAGTCGTTGAGGGTGGTGGTCGGGGTGGCACCGGCCGTGGGGTTGGCGCCGAAGTTGGTGCCGTCGCAGAGCCGAGCGGTCTCGGTGAGCGGGGAGACGACGCCGCCGTCGGTGGTGACCTGGTCGTCGAAGAGGACGGAGGTCGGGCCGGTCACGGTGAGGTTGACGGTGACCGGGGCCGCCTGGAGCGAGGGGGTCGCGACGGCGGTGGAGACGGCGGCGCCGGCGGTGAGGCCGAGCACGGCGAGCGAGACGGTCACTCTGCGGGTCAGGGTGCGGGTCATGGGGTGACTCCTCCGTGGGTGGTGGCTGTTCGACGGTGGTGCTCAGCGGTGCGGTGGTGCTCGGTGGTGCGACGGGCGCCCCGGACGGTGGCGCGAGGGGTGGAGCGGTCCGGGGCGCCCGCGTTCGGGGCGGAGCCGTGTCACGGCACCGCAGGGAGCGCGGCTCGGGGGGCCGAGCGGCTCAGACCTCGCTGACGCGGCGCCGGCGCAGGGTGACCGCGTAGGCGACACCACCGGCGGCGAGCAGGCCGACCGCGGCGGCCATGAGCGGCACCACGGTGCTGCCGGTGTTGGCGAGGCCACCGTCGACGGAGTGGTCGTTGCCGAAGCCGCCGGTCACGGCGTCGCCGCCCGCGAAGGAGGTGCCGCCGTCACCGAAGCTGTTGCCGTCGCCGGTGGCGCCGTCGGTGGTGTCGCCGGTGGCGCCGTCGTCCGGGCCCTCGGTGGTGGCGCCGTCGGTGCTGCCGTCGGTGTCGCCGTCCGAGCCGTCGGTGGTGTCGCCCGTGTCGCCCGTGTCACCCGTGGCCCCGTCGGTGCCGCCGTCCGTACCGTCCGTACCGCCATCGGAGCCGGTGCCCCCGTCGGTCCCCGTGCCGCCATCGGTACCGGTACCGCCGTCGGTGCCGGTGCCGCCGTCGGTGCCGGTGCCGCCGTCACTACCGCCGGGGCCGCCCACCGGGCCGCACTCGATGGTGTACGCCTCGTCGGCCGCCGTGCCGCGGTCCAGCTCGTACAGCGCCTTGTCCGCCAGTGCCGGGATGACCTGGGCGGTGGCGCGCAGCGTCATGCCGTCGACGGAGGCGTCGTCGTAGCCGACGGCGCCGCGGTGCGAGGGGTCGGCGGCGTCGCAGCCGACCTGGAGGGAGAGGAGGTAGTCCACGCCGCGCTTCGCCTCGGCGTCACGGTCGCCGGCGGCCAGCGCCTGCACGGCCAGCGCGGTGGAGTTGGAGTTGGCGCCGACGGTGGCGGCGCCGTTGTAGGAGAAGCCGCCGCTGTCCTGCTGCTTGGTAGCGAGCCAGTCCAGCCCCTTCGCCGCCACGTCGGTCTTGCCCGCGGCGAGGAGCGCCTGGACGGCCATCCCGGTGGAGTCGGGGTCGGCGTTGCAGCGGTCGGGGTCGCGTGCCAGCGAGAGCGGGAAGCCGCCGTCGGCGCACTGGGTGGAGGCGATGAACTCGACCGCGGAGGCGGGGATGTCGCCGGTCTCGTGGAAGGCGAGGACGGCGAGCGACTGGCTGAACTGGTTGGACATGTCCAGGCGTCCGCGGTCGCTGACCCGGCCGCTCTCCTGGAGCCGGTCGTGCAGCAGCGCGGTCAGGTCGAGGCCGCCGAAGTCGGAGGCGTCGCGGCCCTGGATGCCGGCGACCAGGGCCAGCTTGGCGGTGCCGCCGGCGTTGACGTTGTCGGAGCCGCCGCGGTGCGCGTAGTCGGCCGCGTTGGCCTCCAGCCAGTCGGTGGCGCGGTCGGCAGTGGCGCCGCTGGTGCCGGTGGATATGAGGCCCATGATGATGTCGGAGTTCAGGCCGTGGTCATCGCGGAAGTTGCCGTCCTCGTCCAGCTGCGCGGCGGCCCAGGTCGCCGCGGCCTTCGAGGGGGAGGTGAACACCTCCTGCTCGGCGGCCGGTTCGGCGTGTGCGGTTGTCGGCGCCAGCAGCGCCGCGGTGAGGATCGCGCCGGGCAGCAGAGCCGCGCGCCGCAGGGTGGTTCTCATGGTCGTCGTGCTCCTTGGGGTTCGGCAGCGGCGAAGCTGACGGGCGTGTCGAAGGCGGCGCGCCGGGCGGCGCGTCTGAGGGTCGCCAGTACGGCGGGGCCGAGCACCGCGATCGCGACGATGTTGGTGATCGCCCTGCCGGTGTCCCAGCCGAAGGCCGAGGTGGCGAGCGTGTAGAGGAAGAAGGTGTGGAGGTTGGCGACGGGCCCGGCCTCGGGGTCGAAGGAGAGCTGGGTGCCGTCGCCGATGGCGAACGGCCAGAACCAGAGGTTCATCACGAAGCCGAAGACGTAGGCGGAGGCCGCCCCGTAGGCGGCGAGCATGGCGATCTCGGCCCGGCCGGTGGGGCGGCGGGGCAGCAATCCTGCGCCCAGCCCGACCCAGGCGGCGGCCATCATCTGGAACGGCAGCCACGGCCCGACGCCGGCGGTGAGCAGCGCGGAGGCGAACAGCGAGGTCGCCCCGAGCGCGAACCCGAAACCGGGGCCGAAGACCCGGCCGGCGAGGATCAGCAGGAAGAAGACGGTCTCGATGCCCGCGGTTCCCGCGCCCAGCGGCCGGAGCGCGGCGTTCAACGCCGCCAGCACGCCCAGTAGGGCGAGCGTCTTGGGGTCCAGCCCCCCCTCGGTCAGCTCCGCCAGGACGACGGCGAGGATGACGGGGAGCAGCACCACGAAGAGCAGCGGCGCCTGCGCGGCGTGGGCCACGCCCTGGGGTTGCGGTGGCACCAGCAGCGGCCAGCAGAACATCGCCAGGCCGAGCAGGCTCGCCACCAGCAGCGTGACAGCGGCCCGGGGGCCGACGCGGAGCGCCGTGACCCGGGGGCGGGCGGCGGACGTCCGCTTCATCGGCGGAGCCGACGGCGCAGGCTGCGCCGGCCGCGCCGGCTTCGCAGGCGGAGCAGCGGCGGCGAGGTCGTCCGGACCGCCCGCGCGGGAGGGGGCTTCCGTGCGGGCCGGGGCGTCCGGGGCGGGATGCGGCGGGGTGGCTCCCGGAGTGGCGCCGGGTGGAGTAGCGGCGGTCATCGGGGCGCCGCCTCGTGCCGGAGCGGGGCCGCCGGGTCCGCGCCCTCGGCTGTGAGCGCCCGGGCGACCTGGTCGGGGGTGAGCCAGGGCAGCGGGCTCAGTACCTTGGCGACCTGGGGGGCGAACGCGGGCGAGGAGCAGACGACGTCGGGCGTGGCACCGTCGGCGACGGTCTCGCCGTCCGCCATCACCACCACCCGGTCGGCGACGGCGGCGACGAACTCCACGTCGTGGGTGGCGATCACCACCGACCGGCCCTCGGCGGCGAGCCGCCGCACGATGGCGCCGAAGCGGCGCTTGGCCGCGTAGTCCAGGCCGCGCGTGGGTTCGTCGAGCAGCATCACCCGTGGTGCGGCGGTGAGTTGAATGGCGAGGACCAGCGCGAGCTGCTGTCCTTCGGAGAGGTCCCTGGGATGCGAGGCGCCCTCGATCCCGGGCGCGAGCTCGTCGAGCAGCTCTCGGCAACTCCCGCTCGCCACGGCGGACTCGGCGTCCGCCTGGGCGCACTCCTCGTCGACCGTCTGGAGGTACAGGAGATCGGCGGCTGTCTGCGGCACCAGGCCCACCAGGGCGCGGGCCTCGGCAGCCGGCAGGTCGCCGGGGTCGCCGCCGGCCACCTCGACCGTGCCGGCGCGGCGGGGGCCGGAGCCCTGGAGCGCCCACAGCAGCGAGGACTTGCCGGAGCCGTTGCGCCCCATGAGCGCGGTGACCTCCCCGGCGGCCAGCCGCAGGTCGACGCGGCGCACCGCGACGGTGGCGCCGTAGGTGACGGTGATCGACCGCGCGGTGAGCAGCGGCTCACCGATCGGTGTGCGGTGCGGGTCACCTGCGGCAGCCGGGCCGGGCCCGGCGTCCCCGGGGTGGGCCGGGCCGGGGGCGAGATCGGCGAGCCGCTGCCGCAGCCCGGCGGCGCGGCGCCGCGCGTCACGGACCGACAGCGGCAGCGGCGACCAGCCGGCCGCGCGCCCGAGCTGCACCACCGGCGGCGCCACCGCGCAGTCCGGCATCAGCGCCGCGGGGGTGCCGTCCCGGACGCTTCCGTCGCCGGGGAGGTAGAGCAGCCGGTCGGCGTACTGCAGGACGCGTTCCATGCGGTGCTCGGCGATCAGCACGGTCACGCCGAGGTCGTGCACCAGGCGCAGCACGGCGGAGAGCACGTCCTCGGCGGCCGTGGGGTCCAGCGCTGAGGTCGGCTCGTCCAGCACCAGCACCGAGGGGTGGGTGGTGAGGACCGAGCCGATCGCCACCCGCTGCTGCTGGCCCCCGGAGAGCGACCGCAGCGCCCGGCCGCGCAGCTCCGCGATGCCCAGCAGGTCGAGCGTCTCCTCGACGCGCTTCCGCATCACCTCGGGGCGGACCGCCAGCTGCTCCATCCCGTAGGCGAGTTCCTCCTCGACGTTGTCGGTGACGAACCCGGCGAGGGGGTCCTGGCCGACCCGGCCGACGAGGTGGGCGAACTCCTGGGGCGGGCGGCTCTCGGTGCCCTGCCCCGCCACCGTCACGCGCCCTCGGAGATGGCCGCCGGTGAACCGGGGCACCAGGCCGTTGACCGCTCCCAGCAGCGTCGACTTCCCGGTGCCGGTGTGGCCGGTCACCAGGCACAACTCCCCCTCGGGGATGTGCAGGTCGACCCCGGCGAGCGCCGCGGGGCCGTCCTCCTCGTAGCGGAAACTGACGTCCTCGAAGGTGATCACGGCACGGGCTCCTTCCTGGGGCGGGTTCTGTTCGCGCCGCCGGCTCCGGGGCCACCGGTCGCGCCGCCGGTGTACGGCGCGGCGGGCGGCGTCGCCGCGGAACGCGGCGGCTCGGGGGTGAGGAACGCCGGCAGCAGGCCCGCGAGCACGGCGAGGACCGGGACGAGCGACAGCTCGGGCCAACTCAGCGGTGAGAGCGAGGGGTAGAGGTTCTCCGGGTCGACCCCGGCGGTCAGGAACATCAGGGCGGCGGTCGCGGCGCCCGCGCCGGCGGTCAGCAGTTCCGCGGGCTGCCACCGGTCGGGCCGGTAGCCGGTGCGCCGCACCCGCCGGCCGCCGACGAGCAGCCCCGCGAGGGCGACCGCGCCGCCACCGAGCAGCAGCGGAGCGCCGAGCAACGGCGGTGCCGCGGCGTCCAGTACGCCGTACAACCCGCCGCAGACACCGACCAGTCCGACGATCACCAGCACGCCGGTGATCAGCCGCGTCCGGGGGTCTGCGCCCGCCGTCCGGCCGTAGCCGCGCGACGCCATGGCCGCGGCCAGCGCCAGCGACCTGTTCAGGGCGTCCTCCAGGACAGGGATGATGATGCCGCGCAGCGCCCGCCGACCCTTGCCCGCAGCACCGCGCAGCCGACGGGCCCGCCGCACCCGCCGTACGCTCTCCACCAGTTGCGGGGCGACGGTCAGCGCCACCACCACGGAGGCACCGACCTCGTAGAGCGCCCCCGGGAGCGCCTTGAGCATTCGCTTGGGGTCCGCGAGGGAGTTGGCCGCGCCGACGCAGACCACCATCGTGGCCAGCCGCAGCCCGTCGTAGAACCCGCCGAGCAGCTGCTCGGCGGCCACCTCGCCGAACAGCCGTATCCCCGCGGCTGCCTCGGGCAGCGGGATCTCGGGCAGCGTGAACAGCACGGTGTCGCCCTGGCCGCCGCCGAAGACGACGCGGAACGCCACCCGCATCACGATGATGAAGGCGCCGAGCGCGAGGTACATCCGAAAGGACAGCGCCCAGGGCGCGTCCCCGCGGCGCCGGACCACCACGTAGGCGGCCACGGCGAGGATCATCGCCAGCAGCAGCGGATTGGTGGTGCGGCTGGCGGCGACGGCCAGGCCGAGCGCCCACAGCCACCAGGCACCGGGGTGCAGCGGACGGGCCAGCGGCGGCCAGGTGAGCGAGGGACGCCGGCCGGGTCTGCCCGGCGTCCGATCACCGCTCACGGCGCCCCGCCCGGCCTGCCGCCCTCGGCCCCGGCGTCCGGGTCGGGAGCCGGGTCCGGGGTGGAGTCGGCGCCGGCGTCGGCGTCCGCAGCGGGGTCGGGGCCGGCGTCGGCAGCGGGGTCGGCGGCGGGACCCGTGTCGGGCCCGGGGGCCGCGCCGGAGTCCACCGCGTCGTCGGCATCGGCGCGGGTGTCGGCGGCACCGGTCCCGGTGCCGCTCTCGGTGTCGGTGCCGGCCATGTCGGTCGACGGAGCGGGTTCGGCGGCTGAGGCCGCGGCGTTCGGGTCCGTCCGGTCCGGCGCCGGGGCCGACTCGGCGGGCGCGGACCCGCCGGTCGTCTCGGGCGCGGCTGACGCTGAGCCCGCTGCCGCATCGGCGGTGCCGGAGGCCGCTTTTCCGCCGCCGGCAGCAGCGGCCGTCCCGTCGGCGGCGCCGGACGCGGTGTCGACGGTCGGGGTGCTGACGGTCGGAGCGTCGGCAGTCGCGGTGCTGACAGCTGGGCCCGCGGTGGGCGCGGACTCCCCTGAAGGGGTGGGAGCCGCGAAGAGTGCCGGGTCGTCGTCCGGGCCGCCCGCGGCGGCCGCCGCACGGCGACGCCGCCAGGCGGTGGCGCCGGCCGCGCCGATCAGCGCCGTGAGCAGCGCCAGCCCGGCGACCGTGGTGGCGGGCGGGCTGCCGCCGGTGCCGCCGCCGACCGTCTCGGCCTCGGTGTCCTCACCGCTCCACTCGGCGGCTTCGGTGGGTTCCGGCCCCGGCGGTGCCTCTTGGGCGGCGGCGTCGGCGGATTCCTCGTCCTCCTCGGACTCCTCCTCGTCCAGCTCCTCCTCGTCGGAGTCCTCGTCCTCGTCGCGGTCCTCGTCCTCCTCGCGGGCCTCCTCGGCATCCGCGTCGTCGGCCGGGTCCTCCGGTCCGCCGCGCCCGTCCTCCGGGGCCTCGACCCCACCGGCCACCGCGCCGCCGCCGACCGCTCCGCCGGCAGCCGTACCGCCAGTGCCGCCACCGCCCGAGCCGTCACCACCGCCGGACCCGCCCCCTGACCCGCCACCGGTCGCGCCGCCGCCCGCGGCGGACCCGCCGCCGGACGCCGCGTCACCTCCCGAGGACGAGCCGCCACCGGCACTTCCCGAGCCACCCGAACCACCGGAGCCGCCCGAACCAGCGTCGCCGCCCCCGGCGTCGGGCCGCAACGGGGCGACGCCCGGCTGGGGCGCGTCGTCCATCTCGCGGTTCATCGAGAAGGCCCAGCCCTCGAAGGTGCCCTCCTGCGGGGTGCGGTACGTCGCGCCCCGCTGGCTGTAGGTCCAGTTGCCGCCGTTAGGGGCGTGCCAGTACGACCAGTACGCGGAGGCCGGCGGCGTGTCCACGCAGTCCTCGGAGCCGGCGCCCGGCCGCCCGTTGATCCGGCAGATGAACGATTCGCCCCAGCGGGCGGTGCCGGCTATCTGGAACCCGGCGTTCTTGAGCGCGGCGAGGCCGTCGGCCTGCGGTCCGGGGGCGCAGCGCACCACGCGGCCGCCGCCGAGTTCGCGGAAGTCCACGATGACCGTGACGCCGCCGGCCCCGGGGCAGAAACCGGGGGTGCCCGCCTGGGTGCGGAAGGCCTCGCCGAAACCGCCGACCGCGACGGTCGGTGCAGGAAGGGCGGTCGCCGGGCCCGCGGCCACCAGCGGCACGGCCAGCAGCCCCAGCAGCGCGACGAAGGCCTGGACCGAGGTGGGACGCGCGCGGGTGGCGGGCATGGGGGGCCTTTCCCCTAAGGGCCCCGCGCGGCACCCCGCACCGACTCGCGCACGGACCCCCGACGCGTTCGTTGCGAACACGGCGAGGGCCCGGACGGCCGGCAGGCTGAGGGCTCCACGCTGTAGACCATGACAGTGAGAAGCAGTGCACGTGACCCGCCGGGTGTTCCGACTCACGGCCGAGCGGCCGTTCACGGTTGCAGGTCAGTGCCGGATTCCCACCGGCTTCCCCCCGCGAGCCACGCATGAAGTTGTGAGGCCCGTACACGAGCCACAGCGAACGATACGGGGGGCTCGGCGCGCGCCGCCAGGGTTCGGACCGGGTGACAACCCCCACAGCACCACCGCCGTCCCCCTTCCGTCCGGCGCCACGGCCCCGCCGCCCGGCCGCCGTACAGGGGGACGGACGCACGCGGCGCGGGCCGGTGAGCCCCCGTCAGGGATGCTCACCGGCCCGCGCCGTCAGTGGTGCGCCGCGTCGCGTGCGACGCGGAACGCTCAGTCCTCGCGCTTCCAGCGGGGCTTGTCGCCCCGACGGTCGTCGGCCGGGCGGCCGGCACCACGGTGGTCGTCACGGCGGAAGCCGCCACGGTCGCCACCGCGGTCGCCACCGCGGTCGTCACGACGGAAGCCATTGCGGTCGCCGCCGCGGTCATCACGACGGAACCCGCCACGGTCACCACCGCGGTCGTCCCGACGGAAGCCCGGACGGTCGTCACGGCGGAACCCGCCACGGTCGCCACCGCGGTCGTCGCGGCGGTCGTCACGACGGAAGCCGTTGCGGTCGCCGCCGCGGTCGTCACGACGGAACCCGCCACGGTCACCACCGCGGTCGTCACGGCGGTCGTCACGACGGAAGCCGTTGCGGTCGCCGCCGCGGTCGTCACGACGGAACCCGCCACGGTCACCACCGCGGTCGTCCCGACGGTCGTCACGACGGAAGCCGTTGCGGTCGTTGCCACGAGCGCCCGGACGGCGGTCGTCGCGGCGGAACCCGCCGCGGTCGCCGTCACGACGGTCGCCGCGCTCCGGACGCTGGGCCTCGCGCTCCGCGTCCTGGCGCTCCCGCTCCAGGCGGCGGGCCTCACGGCGCGCCTCGCGCTCCGCCTCGGCCGCCTCCTGCGCGGCGTTGGCCGCGTCGATGGCCTCCTGCGGGTCCTCGCCGCGCTCACGGGCGGCGCGACCGGTCAACTGCTCTGCCTCGGCGCGGAGTTCACCGGCGCGCTCCTGGGCGCGCTCCAGCTCGCGGGCGAGGCGCTTGGCCTCGCGCTCGGCGTGGAGCGCGGCGCCCATGGCAGCCTCGGCGTGCAGCTCGGTCAGCGACCGGGCGCCGGTGATGCGGGTGATCTCCTCGTCGAAGAGGTCACCGCGGCCGATGATGTGGCGCGAGGCGTCGACGCCCGCGTCCTCCATCAGCCGGAAGACACCGCGGCGCTGGTGCGGCAGCGCCAGCGACACCACGGTGCCGGACTCACCGGCGCGCGCGGTGCGACCGGAGCGGTGCAGGTAGTCCTTGTGGTCGCCGGCCGGGTCCACGTTCAGCACCAGGTCGATGCCGTCGACGTGGATGCCGCGGGCGGCGACGTCCGTCGCGACCAGGACGTTGATCTTGCCGTCCTTGAAGTCGGCGAGGGTGCGGGTGCGCGCGCCCTGGGTCATGCCGCCGTGCAGGGCGTCGGAGCGGGCGCCCGACTCGCGCAGCTGCTCCGCCACGCGGTCCGCGCCGAGCTGGGTGCGGACGAAGATGATGGTGCGTCCGCCCTTGCGCGCCGCGATGGCGCTGGTGATCGGGGCCTTGTCGCGCGGCTTCACGATCAGCACGTGGTGGGTCATGGTGGAGACCGCGCCCTGGGCGGCGTCGACCTCGTGGCTCACGGGCTCGACGAGGTAGCGCTTGACGAGGCTGTCGATCTCGTTCTCCAGCGTGGCGGAGAAGAGCATCCGCTGGCCGCCGGCCGGCACGAGGTCGAGCAGTTCGGTGACCTCCGGCAGGAAGCCGAGGTCGGCCATCTGGTCGGCCTCGTCGAGGACCGCGACCTCGACGTCGTCCAGCGAGCAGGCGCCGCGGCCGATGATGTCGCGGAGCCGGCCGGGGGTGGCGACCAGGACGTCGACGCCGCGCTCCAGCGCGTAGATCTGGTTGCCCATCGAGGTGCCGCCGC
>NZ_JAAVJC010000171.1 GCF_012033785.1 Streptomyces bohaiensis | reverse complement strand
GGACGGCGAGCGGTGGACGACGGTCGTCACCCGCGCCCGCCGGCGCCCCGTCGCCGCCGCCCGGGTCGCTCCCCGCCGTGCCGACCCGGCACGTCGACCTCGCCGCCGTCGCCGCCAACACCCGGCTGCTGTCGGAGCGAGCAGGCGGTGCGGTGATGGCGGTCGTCAAGGCCGACGGGTTCGGCCACGGCGCGGCGGCCGTCGCCCGCACCGCGCTGGCGCACGGGGCGCGTTCGCTGGGGGTCACCTCGATCGAGGAGGCGCTCGCCCTGCGCCGGGCCGGGCTCACCGCCCCGGTGCTCAGCTGGCTCAACGCGCCCGGCGCCGACTTCGCCGCCGCGCTCGCCGCGGACGTCCAGACGGCGGTGCCGTCCGGGCGCCTCCTCGCGGCGGTGGCGGCCGCCGCCGGCCGCACGGGGCGGCGAGCCGTGGTCCACCTGCACGCGGATGTCGGCATGGCGCGCGACGGCGCCGCACCCCAGCAGTGGGCGCGGCTCTGCGCGGACGCCGCGGCGGCCGAGCGGTCCGGCGCGGTCCGCGTGGTAGGGGTGATGGGCCATCTGGGGTGCGCCGACCGCGCCGACGACCCGTGCGACCGGGACGCCGCCGCCCGCTACCGCGCGGCGGTGGACGTCGCGCGTGCCGCGGGACTGCGGCCCCGGGTGCGCCACCTCGCGGCGACCGCCGCCGTCCTGGACGCGCCCGCCACCCACTTCGACCTGGCCCGGGTCGGGGCCGGTCTCGTCGGTATCGACCCGACGGGGCGGCGGCGGCTCCGCCCCGCGCTGACGGTGACCGCGCCGGTGGTCGGGGTGCGGACCGTGCCGGCCGGCAGCCGGGTCGGCTACGGCCACGACCACCGCGTCACGCGCCCCAGCCGGCTGGCCCTGCTGCCGCTGGGGTACGCGGACGGACTGCCCCGCACGGCGACCGGCCGCGCGGCGGTGCTGCTGGGCGGGCGCCGCCGGCCGCTCGTCGGCCTCGTCTCCATGGACCAGGTCGTCGTCGACGTCACGGACCCGCCGTCCGCCCCGGGCCCCGCGGTGCGCGCCGGCGACCGCGCGGTCGTGCTGGGGCCGGGCCGCGCCGGGGAGCCGACCGCCGAGGACTGGGCCCGCTGGTCCGACACCATTCCGCACGAGATCGTCACCGGGTTCGGGCCGCGCGTCCGCCGGTTCACCGAGGAGTACCGATGACCGCGAGCCACCTCGCCACCGCCGACCGTTCCCCCGTGCTCTCCGCTGCTCCTGAGAGCCCCACCGCCGTCCCCACCGCCGTCCCCGCCGTCGGTGCCGCGCCGCGTCCGGCCTCCCGCCGGGAGCGGCCGCGGGTCGCCGTCATCGGCGGAGGCCGCAACTGCGAGCACGAGGTCTCGCTCGCCACCGCCGCCTCGATCCGGCGCGCTCTGGACGCCGACCGCTGGGAGGTACTGGGCCTGACCATCGGACGGGACGGCGTCTGGCACCGGGTCACCGACGCCGGCGCGGATGCACCGCTGGGCGAGGGCCCCGCCGACTCGCTCGCCGCCGCCCTGACGCTGCTCGCCGACTGCGACCTGGCCTTTCCCGCCGTCCACGGCCCGCTGGGCGAGGACGGCACCCTCGCCGGGCTGCTGGAACTGGCCGGCCTCCCCTACGTGGGGGCGGGTGTCCGCGGCGGCGCGCTGGCGATGGACAAGTGGGCCACCAAACTCGTCGCCGTCGCCTGCGGGCTGTCGGTCGCGCCCGGCCGGGTGGTCACCGCCGAGGAGATCGACCGACTGGTGTGGGACGGGCCCGTCGTCGTCAAGCCGGTCGCCGCGGGCTCCAGCCACGGCGTGACCCTGGTGCGCGCCGCCGACCGGCTCCGTCCCGCCCTCGACGCCGCGCTGGCGCTGGACGACCGGGTCCTGGTGGAGGAGGTCGTCCAGGGCCGGGAGGTCGACATCGCGGTGCTGCGTCGCGCGGACGGCACGCTCCTGACGGGTCCGGCACTGGAGATCGGGGTGCCGGCGGGACGGCTCTTCGACACCGGGCTGAAGTACGAGGGCGCGCCCGACTTCCGCGTCCCCGCCGAGCTGCCGCCCGCCGCCCTCGCGTCCATGGAGCGAGCGGCGCGGCAGCTCTTCGCCGCGCTGGGGTGCGACGGTGTCGCGCGGTTCGACTTCTTCGTCACCGCCGAGGGCCGCCTGGTGCTGAACGAGGTCAACACGACGCCCGGCATGACCGAGCACTCCCAGGTACCCCTTATGTTCGCCGCGGTCGGCCTGCCGTACCCGCGCCTCCTCGACGACCTGCTGGCCGGCGCCGACCGAGCGTGACGCCACCCACCCCCGTGGCCGGTCCGCCTCCCGCGGGCCACCGAAAGCCCCTGAACGAGACGAGCAGGACGTGACACCAGACCCCCACCACGCTCCCGGCGGACCCCGCCCCGCCGGCCGCGCCCCGTCCTGGCCGGGCGGCCCCGAACGCCCCGGCCGCCCTCCCGAACGCCCCGGCTACCCTCCCGAGCGGCCCGACCACCCTCCCGAGCGGCCCACCGGCCCCGCCCGGTGGGCGGGGCTGGCCCGCGATCCGTGGGTCCGCGACATCCTGCTGGGCCTCGTCGTGCTGCTGCTGGCGTTGGTCGAGCTGAACCGCGAGGTCCCCTACTACCTCGCCGACACCACCCCCGGGCACGTGCCGGTGCTGCTGCTGGCCGCGGCGGTCGCGTGCCACCGCGGTGCCCCCGGCACCGCGCTGCTGCTGGGCTGGGCCATGCTCGGCTGGCAGGTGCTGGTCGGTTCGCCGTTCTTCCTGACGCAGCTGGCCGCGGTGTCGGTCCTCTACGGTGCCGCGCGCTACGGCGGCACGGTGGTGGTGTGGCTCTCCGGTCTCTCGGTCGTCGGGACGGTCGTGTTCGTCGCGGCCTACGCGTACCGGTACGGCCGGGACGTGCTGGGCACCTACCGCTTCGGGCTCGACATCTGGCTGTGGCGGATCGCCGACGCGGGGATGTCCGCGTCGACCCTGCTGCTGGGGGCGCTGACCGTCACTTCGCTGCCGTGGTTGCTGGGGATGGTGCTGCGGCTGCGGGACGCGGCCCGCGCCTCGCGGGAGCGGTCCGCCGCCGCCGAGCAGGCCCGGCTCCGCGCGGAGGCGGACCGGGTCGCCGCCGAGGAGCAGCGGTCCCGCGCCGAGGCCCAGCGCTCCGAGGCGCAGGAGATCGCGGGGCTGCGGGAGGGGCAGGCCCGGCTGGCCCGCGACGTCCACGACGTCGTCGGCCACTCCCTGGCGGTGATCCTGGCCCAGGCGGAGTCCGCGCAGTTCCTGGCCGACGACGACGTCGAGGGCAGCCGCCGGACGATGGCGAACATCGCCGTCTCCGCCCGGCAGTCGCTGCGCGACGTCCGCGAGGTGCTGGCCTCGATCGCCGGGCCGGACGGCCCGGGGCTCGCGCCGACCGGCAGCCCGGACACCCTGATCGAGGACGTGCGGGCCGCCGGGGGCGACGTGCGGGACCATGTCATCGGGACCCCGCGCCCGCTGCCGTCCGACGTCGAGACGGTCGCGTTCCGGGTCCTCCAGGAGATGCTGACCAACGCCCTGAAGCACGGGGTGCGCGGAGAGCCGGTGCTGGTGGAGCGGCACTGGGACGACCAGTTGAGGATCGAGGTGCGGAACGCGGTGAGTCCGGGAACAGCGGCAGGGGTGCCGGGCATGGGGCTGGAGGGGATGCGCGCGCGGCTGGAGACGGTCGGCGGCCGGCTGTCGGTGGCGCGCCACCCCGGCCACGCGGCCGACGAGGAGACGGCGGACGATCCGGCGACGGCCTGGGCGCCCGCCGGCGGCGGACGCCGGCCGGACAGCTGGACGGCCACCGCGTGGATTCCGCTGGCCGCCACCGGGGCGCACCCGTGAGCGCGGACGAGCGCCCCGCGCCGCCGCCCGCCCCGCAGGAGCCGCCGGTGCCACCGGTGTCGCCCGAGCCCGGCGTCCCGGACGAGCGCCCCGTCACGTCCGCGGTGCCGGACGGGCCGCCCCGGTCGACGGCCGCTCCGGCTGCCGGGCCCGGCCCGGCAGCCGGCGAGCCGGAGCCCATCCGGGTGGTGCTCGTCGACGACCAGGCGCTGTTCCGGGAGGGCGTCGCCGTCATGATCAACGCCCAGCCGGGCATGACCGTGGTCGGGCAGGGCGCGGACGGCGCCGAGGCGGTGCGGCTGGTGGACGAGTTGAGCCCCGACGTGGTGCTGATGGACATCCGGATGCCGGTGCTCGACGGGGTCGAGGCGACGCGGCAGATCTTCGGCCCCAGCCGCGCCGCGCGGCGCCGGAAGCCGGTGCGGGTGGTCGTGCTGACCACCTTCAACCTGGACGACCGCGCCGCCACCGCCATCCGGTACGGCGCGAGCGGGTTCCTGCTGAAGGACACGACCCCGGTGATGCTCGGTGACGCCATCCGCACGGTCCACGCCGGGAACGCCGTGCTGGCGCCGCAGGACCTCGCGACCCTCCTGGAGGGGACGTTCCGGCCGCGCCGCCCCGTCCCGCCGGGGCTCGACAACCTGACGGGGAAGGAACGCGAGGTGCTGGCGGCGGTCGCCGCCGGGATGAGCAACGCCGAGATCGGCGCGAAGGTCTTCGTCAGCGAGTCGACGGTGAAGACCCACGTCGGGTCCATCCTGCGGAAGCTGGGGCTCCGCGACCGGGTGCAGATCGTGGTCTTCGCCCACGAGCACGGCCTCAACGAACCGGGCTGATCCCCTCCCCGCGGTCTTCCACTCCGCCGCCGCCACGCCTCGCGCCGTCCACAGCCTGTGGACGGCCCGAGGCGTTGTATGCCCGCCCCCGGCCCCTCGGGCGGCCTCGACGCCATGCGAAGCCGGCCCAAGCCAACAGTTCTTTGCCAACGGTTCTTTGCCAAGAGGTCTTTGCAAAGAACTGTTGGCGCTCTACGCTGCTGCCATGCACAGTGAGGCAGACGACTCGACCAGCCACCCGGCAGGCGCCGTGAACGCCGCGGACGGCACCCCGCCCGAGGCGCCGGACGCCGTGGCGCCGACCGACACCCGGCCGGACCCCTTCGCCGGGCGGAGCACGGCGCGGCTCGACGCCCGCAGCCTCCGGGCGGTGGCCCACCCCCGCCGGCTGCGGATGCTGGGCGAGCTGCGCCGCCACGGACCCTCCACCGCCACCCGCCTCGCCGCCAAGCTCGGCATCAACACCGGCTCCGCCAGCTACCACCTGCGCCAGTTGGCCGACGTGGGCCTGGTGGCCGAGGACCCGGCGGAGGGCACCTCGCGGGAGCGCTGGTGGCGGGCCGCCCACGAGATGACCCGGTTCGACGACCGCGAGCTGCTGGTGCAGGAGCCGGAGGCGTCGATGGCGTACATCCAGGCCATCGAGTCCTTCTACACCGCCCGGCTGCGCAGCGGCGTCGAGGCGTATCAGGACATGCCCCGGGAGTGGCAGCAGGTCTTCACCATGTCCGACGTCTCGCTCCGCCTCACCCTGGCCGAGGGCGAACAGCTGCGCGACGAGCTGGCCGAGGTCCTCGCCCGGTACCGGTGGGAGGACCCGAACGCGCCCCGCGAGGTGCCGGCGGACGCCGAGTACGTCAGCGCGGTGACCCTGGTGCTGCCGGAGCCGGCCCCGCGCGAGGACGCCGAGGGTGGTGCCGAGGCCCAGGACGCCCACGCCGGCGGGGACGACGGGAGCGGCGGGGACGCGCGCCTCGCTCCCGGTGCGGGCCGTTCCCGACCGCCGGCCGGTGACGGGCCGGAGCGGTGAGCCGCCCGACCGACCCAGCGTCACCGGCGTCACGACCGGCCGTGGGGCAGGGGGAGGGGCTGCGTCCGCTGGTCGGGTTGCTCGCCGCGCTCGCCGTCGCCCTCACCGGGACCCGTGTCTCCGCCATCGCGATTCCGTGGTTCGTCCTCGTCACCACCGGCAGCGCGGCCCTGACGGGGCTGGTGGTGTTCTGCGAGATGGCCCCCTATGTGGTGGCGAAGACCCTCTCGGGCCCGGTGCTCGACCGGACCGGGGCCCGCCGCGTCTCCTGGACCACCGACATCGGCAGCGCGGTGGCCGTCGCCGCGGTGCCCCTGCTGCACTTCGCGGGCGCGCTGCCGTTCTGGGGGCTGCTGGTGCTGGTGGCGCTCGCCGGTGCCGCGCGGGGGCCCGGCGACCTCGCCAAGCAGGTGATGGTCCCCGAGGCCGCCGACCGCAGCGGTGTGGTGCTGGAGCGGGCCACCGGCCTTGCGGGGATGGTCGAGCGGCTGGCCTCGACGGTCGGCCCGTTCGCCGGAGGTCTGCT
Organism: Streptomyces bohaiensis; assembly: GCF_012033785.1. Taxonomy (GTDB): domain Bacteria; phylum Actinomycetota; class Actinomycetes; order Streptomycetales; family Streptomycetaceae; genus Streptomyces; species Streptomyces bohaiensis. Next base: position 3,963 of record NZ_JAAVJC010000171.1, on the reverse strand, counting down.
GATCGCCGTCACCAGTCCGCTCGCCGGTCTGCTGGTGAACGCGGTCTGCTTCGCGCTGGGCGCGGTGATCATCGCCGTCGTCCTGCCCCGCGGCATGGGGCGGTCCCCCGACCTCGGCCCGGGCGGACCGGCCGGGCCCGCGGACGGTCACGACACGGCAGCCGCCGACGCCGGAGCCGCCCGCGGCGCGCCGCCCGGCACCTCGCCCGGCGCCGACGACCCGCGCGCCGACGACCCGCGGGTCCCCGAGCCGGCGGAGGTCCTGCGGAACGGGACGGCGCCACCCGCCACGGTGGCGGGGAAGGACGGCTACTGGCGTCGGTTGGCCGGCGGTTTCCGGTTCCTGCGGACCCAGCCGCTGCTGCTCCTGCTGTACGTCACCGCGGCGGTGACCAACCTGCTCGACGCCGCCTTCACCTCCGTGATGCTGCCGGTGTGGGTGGAGTCCTCCGGCCACGGGCCCGCGACCATCGGTCTGCTCGCCGCCGCGATGGGCGGGACCGCGGTCCTGGGCAGCACCGTCGCGGCGGTCTGGGCGCACCGGCTGCCCCGTCGCGGGGTGTACTTCGCGGGCTATCTGGTGGCCGGGGCGCCCCGCTTCCTCGCCATGGCCCTGGGCGCGCCGCTCTGGGTGGTGGTGCTCACCTTCGCCGTCGGCGGCCTCGGGGCCGGGTTCCTCAACCCCGTCATCTCGGCGGTCTGTTTCGAGCGGATCCCGCGACCGCTGCTGGGGCGGGTCACCTCGGTGGGCACCTCCCTGGCGTGGGCCGGTATGCCGCTGGGCGGGCTGTTCGGCGGCCTCGCCGTCACCGCGGTCGGGCTGGTGCCGGTGCTCGTCTGCTCCGGCCTGCTGTACGCGCTCGTCACCACCGTCGCGGGACTGCGGCCGGAGTGGCGCGCGATGGACCGGGCCCGGGCCGCCGCCCGACGGCGCGATCGCGCCCCGTCCACCGACGGCCCACCGGAGGACGCGCGGCGGGATCCGGCCGACGGCCCGGTGGCCGGCCCCGGTGCGTCCGCAATGCGGCGATGACGACCGGCCCTGCCGGGTGGCCTGCCGCACTGCCGGTGCGACGCCACTGCGACACGCCGACGGCGCGGCGTGTCGCGGTTGGTTTCCCCGGACGGTTCGTTGTGCGCCCAGGCGTCGCACGCCCCCGGCGTACCCGGTGGCGTCCCGGGCGGCCGTACCGGCGGGACTGCCTCTCCGCCGCACTCCCGCGCTGTTCCGCGGCACTTTCAGCGGTTCTCCCCGCCGGAGCGCACGCGCCGTGGTCGGGGTTCTTCGGCTTGTACGACCTTTGCGGCGTCGGGATGGCGCGCACGGGGCCCGGGTAGTTCCCGGCCGTCCGGGTCACCGGACGGCACGAACAGCTCAGGAAGGCTCCCCCGGTGTCAGCACAGCCGTTCACTCTGCCCGACTTCTACACCCCGTATCCGCCGCGGCTCAGCCCGCACGTGGAGCAGGCACGGCAGCACACCCGCGCCTGGGCCCGCCGCATGGGGATGCTGGAGGGCTCGGGCGTCTGGGAGCAGAGCGACCTCGACGCCCACGACTACGCGCTGCTGTGCGGGTACACCCACCCCGACACCGACGCCGAGATGCTCAGCCTGATCACCGACTGGTACGTGTGGGTCTTCTTCTTCGACGACAACTTCCTGGAGGCGTACAAGCGCACCCAGGACCGCGAGGGCGGCAAGTACCACCTCGACCGCCTGCCGGCCTTCATGCCGATGGACCTCAGCGCCGGTTTCCCCGAGCCGGAGAACCCCGTCGAGGCCGGCCTCGGCGACCTGTGGCGCCGCACCGTCCCGGAGCGGTCCGCCGCCTGGCGCGCCCGGTTCGCCGAGTCCACCGAGCACCTCCTCAACGAGTCGCTCTGGGAGCTGTCCAACATCAACGCCGGGCGGGTCGCCAACCCGGTGGAGTACATCGAGATGCGCCGCAAGGTCGGCGGCGCCCCCTGGTCGGCCGGGCTCGTGGAACACGCGGCCGGTGCCGAGGTACCCGCGGCGGTCGCATCCTCCCGGCCGCTGCGGGTGCTGCGTGACGCGTTCTCCGACGCCGTCCACCTCCGCAACGACCTGTTCTCCTATCAGCGGGAGGTCGAGGACGAGGGCGAACTGAGCAACGGCGTCCTCGTCCTGGAACGCTTCCTCGGCTGTTCCACCCAGGAGGCAGCCGACGCCGTCAACGACCTGCTGACCTCCCGGCTCCAGCAGTTCGAGCACACCGCCCTGACCGAGTTGGCGCCGCTCTTCGCCGAGCACGCCCTGGACCCGGCCGCCTGCGCCGACGTCCTCGCCTACGCCAAGGGCCTCCAGGACTGGCAGGCCGGCGGCCACGAGTGGCATCTGCGGTCCAGCCGCTACATGAACGACGGCGGTGCCGCCGCCGGCTCCGGCTCGCCGCTGACGGGCGGCTGGTCGCCTCCCGGCCCCACCGGCGTCGGCACCGCCGGCCAGGTGGTGCTCGGCGCCCAGGTCAAGGCGCTGCTGGGCAGCACGCGTTCCGGTCTGCGGGGTCTGCGGCGGCACGGCCACACCCCGCACCAGCGGGTCGGCCCGTCGATCCTGCCGGAGTTCGACATGCCGTTCGCCGTCCGGCTCAGCCCCCATCTGGAGAGCGCCCGCCGCGCCACTGTGGAGTGGGGCGAGGCGATGGGCATGCTCCGGCCGCAGCCCGGCGTCCCCGCCTCCGACATCTGGGACCGCGACCGGCTCGCCGGCTTCGACTTCCCGCTGTGCGCCGCCGGCATCCACCCCGAGGCCACCGCCGAGTCCCTCGCTCTCAGCTCGCAGTGGCTGACCTGGGGCACGTACGGGGACGACTACTTCCCGGTGGTGTTCGGCCGCACCCGCGACATCGCGGGTGCCCGTGCCTGCAACGCGCGTCTCGCGCTGTTCATGCCGCTGCAGGGCGCGTCGGCCGTGCCGCCGTCGAACGCGCTGGAACGAGGACTCGCCGACCTCTGGGCCCGGACGGTCGCCCCCATGCCCCCCGCCGCCCGGGTGTCGTTCCGCGCCTCGCTGGAGACGATGACCGCCAGCTGGGTGTGGGAGCTGGAGAACCAGGCGGCGCACCGCGTGCCCGACCCGGTCGACTACATGGAGATGCGGCGCGCGACCTTCGGCTCCGACTTCACCATGAGCCTGTGCCGACTGCGGCGGGCGGACGTCATCGCCCCCGAGGTCTACGCCAGCGGCCCTGTCCGCTCCCTGGAGAACGCCGCCGCCGACTACGCCTGCCTGATCAACGACGTCTTCTCGTACCAGAAGGAGATCGAGTTCGAGGGGGAGGTGCACAACTGCGTCCTCGTCGTGCAGACCTTCTTCGAGTGCGACTACCCGACGGGCCTGCGGATCGTGGACGACCTGATGCGGTCGCGGATGAGCCAGTTCCAGCACGTCGTCGCCCACGAGCTGCCGGTCCTCTACGACGACATGCAGCTGGGCACCGAGGCGCGCGAGGCGATGGGCGCCTACGTGAAGGACCTGGAGAACTGGCTCTCCGGCATCCTCCTCTGGCACCGCGAGTGCCGCCGCTACCGCGAGGAGGACTGCCTGGAGGCGGTCCGGGCCCAGTCGGCCGCCGCCGCACCGCCGTTGCCGAGCGGTTCCGCGCCGTTGCTCACCCCGGTGCCGTCCTCCGCCGCGGTGCCTCCCGCCCCGCAGCGCCCCGGCGGCTCCCGCTCGCGGTTCCACGGCCCGCCGCCGTTCCCCTCCCGGGGCTCGGCTGCCGCCGACCGGGCGACGGACGACGATCCGCTCGCGACCCCGGCCGCCCGGACGCTGCTCGCCGACCCGGGCGACCTCCCGGCGGTGGCGCACGGACCGGTGTCCTTCGGCGCCGGGCACGCGCCGGTCCCGGCGGCGAGGGCGTCGGAGCCGGAGGCGGCGTCGACCGGCGCCACCCGGCCGGTGATCCCGGTCGGCCCCACCGGCCTCGGCACCACCGGCCTC
>NZ_JAAVJC010000170.1 GCF_012033785.1 Streptomyces bohaiensis | reverse complement strand
GCCCCGCCCCGTGCGGCCCGCCCGACCGCCCCGTGGCCCCGCCCCGCCCGACCGCCCCGTGGCCCCGCCCCGTGCGGCCGGCACGGTCGCGCGGCGCCCGAACGCTGGAGAACCACCGTGCCCCGTGCGATTCTCGACCCCGTGCGGAGTCATCGAGTGAGCCCAGTCTTCGTCGGCCGTGCCGACGAACTCGTCCACCTGCGGCAGGCCCTCGCCCGCGCCGAACAGGGCGAGCCCCAGGCCCTGGTCATCGGCGGAGAGGCAGGAGTGGGCAAATCCCGCCTGCTGGAGGAGTTCACCGCGCACGCCACCGGATCGGGTGCGCTGGCGGCCACGGGCGGCTGCGTGGAGCTGGGCACCGACGGTCTGCCGTTCGCGCCCGTCGCCGCGATCCTGCGCTCACTGCACCGCCGGCTGGGAGAGGCGCTGCTCGAGGCGGCCGCCGGGCAGGAGAACGAACTGGCACGCCTCCTGCCCGAGCTGGGGGACTCCGGCCACGCGCCGCCCGGCGAGGTGGACCGCGCGCTGCTCTTCGAGTTCACCACCCGCCTCCTGGAGCGACTTGCCGGTGACCGCACCGTCGTCGTGGCGGTGGAGGACCTCCACTGGTCGGACCGCTCGACCCGCGAACTGATCGGCTACCTCTTCCGCTCGGTCAACCGGTCGCGCCTGATGGTCCTTGTGACGTACCGCACCGACGACATCCACCGCCGGCACCCGCTGCGGCCCTTCCTGGCCGAACTCGACCGCCTCCGGAGCGTGCGGCGCCTCGAACTCACCCGGCTCAGCCATCCGGAGGTCGCGGCCCAGATGGCCGGCATCCAGGGCTCCCCGCCCGACCCGGCCGTGGCCGACTCCGTCTTCACCCGCTCCGAGGGCAATCCGTTCTTCGTCGAGGAGCTGACCGCGGGAGGCGGCTCCGGGGACATCAGCGACTCGCTGCGCGACCTGCTGCTCGTGCGCGTCGAAGCCCTCCCCGAGACCACCCAGGAGATCCTGCGGATCGTGGCCGAGGGCGGATCGTCCGTCGAGCACGTGCTGCTCTCGGCCGTCGCCCGCTGCCCGGAGAACGACCTGCTGGCCGCACTGCGCGACGCCGTGGGCAACAACCTCCTCGTACCGACCGACGACGGCGACGGATACCGGTTCCGGCACGCGCTGATGCGGGAGGCGGTCGTGGACGACCTGCTGCCCGGCGAACGCGCCCGTCTCAACCGCCGCTACGCCGAAGCGCTGGAGGCGGCGGGGAACCTCGTCCCCGAGGACCAGCTGGCGGCCCGCAAGGCGCGCTACTGGCACCTCGCGGGTGAGCCCTCCCGAGCGCTGCCCGCGGTGCTGGACGCGGCGGTGCAGGCCCGCCGCCGCTACGCCTACGCGGAGCAGCTTCGGCTGTTGGAGCGGGCGGTGGAGCTGTGGGACGGCGTTCCCAAGGAGGTCCGGCGCACCCTGCGGCCCGCCGACCAGATCGAGAGCTTCCCCGTTCCGGACCCGGACCAGCCGCTGCGGTTCCGCGACCTGCTGGCCGAGGCCGTGCAGGCTGCTCGCCAGTCCGGGCAGCCCGACCTCGTCTGGGCGCTCACCAAGCAGGCGCTGCGGCTGCTCGACGAACAGGAGGACCCGCTGCGCGCGGCGTGGTTCTGGGTCAACCGCTCCCGGGCCCGCGACCAGCTGGGCCGCGGGAACGGCCTGGAGGAACTGGAGCGTGCCCGGGGCCTGATCACCGGGCTCCCACCGTCCCTCGGCCACGCGCACGTCCTGGCGGCCGTCGCCTCCTGGCAGGCGGTGAACCGGCCCGGGCCGGAGAGCTTCGGCTACGCGGAACGCGCGATCGAGATGGCGCGCGCCACCGGCGCCGTCTCCGTCGAGCTCCACGCACGGTTCACCCTCGCCAACCTGAAGGCCGACGCGGGCGACGTCGACGGCGGCCTCGCCGAGATGCGGGCGGTGCGCGACCAGATGCTGCAGGTGCGGCTCCCGCCCTCGAGCAACAACATCGGCCGTGCCCTGGTCAACTTCGCCGGGGCGCTCGCCCGCTACGGCTGGCTGACGGAGGCCCGCGACGCCGCCGACGAGGGGCTCGAGCTCTGCGACCGCTTCGGCCTCTCCGAGGCCAAGCCGTGGCTGCAGGCCAACCGGGGCGGGGTCCTGTTCGACCTCGGGGAGTGGGCGGCGGCGGAGGAGGCGCTGCGCTACGCCGCCGAGTCCGGCGCGGAGCCGCGGCCGCGGTCCAGCGCGCACGCCCAACTCGGCCTGCTCCGCCTGGGCCGCGGTGACACGACCGGCGCCGAGCAGTCCCTGGCGGAGGTGCGGGCGCTGGTGGACGGCGGGGACGTCCCGGCGCAGTACCGGCTGCCCGAGGCGTGGCTCGCCATGGAGCTGGCCGCGGCCCTCGGCAAGCCGGACGAGGCGCGCGCCCAGGCCGTCCGCGCGCTGGAGGGCGACCCGCCGCCCTACCTCACCACGGTCCTGTGGCGTGTCCTGCCCGCGGCGGCGGCCGTCGAGGCGGACGCCCGGGCCGGCGGTGCCGCCGCCGGTGAGGGCGAGCCGATGCTGTCCCGCGTCCGAGAGGCCGCCGCTGCTCTCCCGACGTCCATCGGGCCCTGGGAAGCCGGGGCGATCCACCTTCACGCCGAGCTGGCCCGCGCAGCCGGGAACGACCGGCCCGAGTACTGGGAACGTCTGATCGAGGCAGCAGCGGCGCCCCGCTCGACCCAAGTGCTGACCCTTGCCTACGCGCGCCGTCGACTGGCGGAGTCGCTCATCGCCGCCGGCGGCAGCCGTGCGACGGCGGCCGAGCATCTCCGTGCGGCGCGCACCGCCGCGGACCGACTCGGCGCCGTCCCGCTGCGCACCGACATCGACCGGCTCGCCAAGCGGGCGCGGCTCGACGTCGCAGGCGCCGGCCGCCGCGCGGGACGGGCCGGCAGCACGGGCACGGGCACGGGCGCCGGGGCGCTGGGGCTCACCGCGCGGGAGCGGGACGTGCTCTCCCTCGTCGCCGAGGGGCGGAGCAACCGTCAGATAGCCGAGGCGCTGTACATCGCGCCGAAGACGGCGAGCGTGCACGTCTCCAACATCCTCGCCAAGCTGGAGGTGTCCAGCAGGGGGGAGGCGGCCGCGCTCGCGCACCGCCTCCGCCTGGTGCACGAGCCCGCGGACTAGAGAGGCACGGGGCAGCCCGGCCCGCCCCGTGCACGCCGCACGGGGCGGGCCGGGCCGGCGGTCAGTCGGCGACCGCGTACCCCAGTTCCTCGGCCGCGACGGACCAGAAGGTGTTCTCGTCCGCCACCGCGGCGGGGTCGATCTCGCGGAACCTGGAGACCAGAGTCTGCGTCAGGTGGTCACCGGCGAGCGGCTCCGTCCCCGGCGCTTCCGGACCGTCGCCCGTCCCGGCGAGGCGCACCGACGCCTCGCGGTACGCCCGGGAGCAGGCAACCAGTTCGGTGAGCCCGGTGTTGACCAGGTTGGGAGCCCCGCCCTCGGGTACCCCCCACACGCCGCCGTCGGCGCGGTCCACGCCGATGAAGCTCAGACCTTCGTCGCGGGCGACGACGGCGAGTTTGCGGCCACCCGCCTCACGGTTGGCGAAAGGAGCCGCGAGCCAGGTACCCGGGTAGGGGAACGCCTCCCGCTGGTCGAGGAGTTCGGCGAGTTCGACATCGTCCATGCGAGCGAGTCTAGAGAACACGGCGCCGGCCGCGGCGCATCCGGGCCGTCGGTCACCGGCTCCGTCCGAAAACGCGTGACGAGCAGGCGCTCGCATCCGGAGGCCGCCGCGCCGGCGCCAGGGCGCGGCGGCTCCCCGAGCGCCGCCACCGGTGGGCGGCGACCCGCGAACCGGTGGCGGCGAACCGGCCACGGGGCGCCCGCGCAGGCGCCCCGCGCCGCGGTGGAGAACCGGCCACGCGGGGCACCGGACGGCGTGCCTCAGCTGACGGTAAGCCGGAGCAGCCGGTCGTCGCCGTCCTCCGGCGTACCCCGGGTGTCGGTCTCGTTGGTCGCCAGCAGCAGTTCGCCCGGACCGACGGCCAGCACGGCGCGCAGCCGCCCGTACTCGCCCTCCAGGAACGCCTCCGGCTCGCCGGCGTCACCGGACTCGTTCAGCGGCACGCGCCAGAGCCGCTCCCCGCGGAGCGTCGCCATCCACAGTGCGCCGTCGGTGTAGGCCAGCCCACTGGGTGACGCCTGGTCCGTGGGCCACTCCGCGACCGGGTCGACGAAGCCGGAGTCCTCACCGCCGCTGCCCTCGAACTCCGGCCATCCGTAGTTGCCCCCGGGCTCGATCAGATTCAGTTCGTCGAGGTCCCGTGCGCCGAACTCCGACGCCCAGAGCCGGTCGCGGTCGTCCCACGCCAGCCCCTGCACGTTCCGGTGGCCGAGGGAGTAGACCAGGGAGCCCGGCTCCGGGTTGTCGTCCGGCACGTCGCCCTCGGGGGTCATGCGGAGGATCTTCCCGGCCGGCGACTCCGGGTCCTGCGCGAGGTCCGGCTCCGCCGCGTCGCCGGTGGCCGCGTAGAGCATGCCGTCGGGCCCGAAGGCGAGGCCGCCGCCGTGGTGGATCCGGGCGTCCTTGGGGATGCCGTCCAGCACGACCTCGGGGGAGCCGAGCGTGTCCCCGGAGTACTCCATCCGCACGATCCGGTTGTCCGACGCTGCGGTCAGGTAGGCGTACAGCCAGTCGTCCTCGCCCAACGCCAGCCCGAGCAGTCCGCCCTCGCCGTCCGCGGTGTCCACCCCGTCGACCGAGCCGAGGTCCGTCGTCCCGCCCGACGCGGGGTCCACCCGGAGCACGGTCCCCTCGTCGCGGGAGCCGACCAGCAGCTCCCCGTCGGGCAGTTCCACCAGGCCCCAGGGCGAGGGAAGGTCCTCGGCCACGGTGCCGACGACCTCCACACTGCCCTCGGCAGGGGCGCTCTCCGCGTCGGACGACTCCTCCGTCCCGTCGTCGGGTGAGCCGCCGTCCGGCGTCTCCTCCGTGGAACGGTCGGCGTCGGACGCGGAGTCGTCCGCGTCCTGGCCGGAGCAACCGACCGCGAGCACCGCGCAGGCGGTGAGTGCGGCGGCCAGCGAACGTGGCGAGCGGGGCCGTGCGGACATCGGTGACGCCTCCCAGCGTGAACGGTGCGGTCCGGTCCCGCACCCCTACCCGCACGCTACGTCGCGACCCGCCCCGTGACCGGCCCGCCACGGCAGCGACCCGGACCGGCGGTGGCGCGCGCACAGGGCCGCCCCGTGCGCGCGGTGACGGGGCGGACGGCGGTCCGGAAGGCCGCGCGGCCCGGGTCCCCGGTCCGCACATCCGGCCGCTCCCTTACGGCAGGCGGGCAGGCGGGCAGGCGGTCGCGCGGCGACGGGGCGGGCGGCGTCAGCCCCAGGCGTCCAGCGCCTCCGGCAACCCCCGCAGTTCGACCAGATCGGACGGCGTCAGCACGACCCCGGCCGCCGCGCAGTTCTCCCGAACCCAGCGCTCCTTCTTGGTCCCCGGGAGCGGTATCACCTGGTCGCCCAGACCGAGCAGCCAGGCCAGCGCGACCTGCGCGGCCGTGACGCCGCCGTGCCGCGCCGCGACACGGCGGAGCGCCGCCACGACCGGTTGGTGCTCCGCCATCATCTCCGCGGTGAAACGCGGGTGCCTGGCGCGGGCGTCGTCGGGTTCGAACCCGCGTCCGGCGGTCAGCGTTCCCGTCAGATACCCGCTGCCCAGCGGCATGGCGGCCAGCAGGGTGACGCCCCGTGCCCGGCACCACGGCAGCAGCTCGGTGGCGGCACGGGGCGCCCACACCGACATCTCCGCCTGCACCGCGCCCACCGGAAAGACCTGCTGCACCCGTTCGAGGACGCGCAACGCCGCCGCGTACCGGCTCTGCGACCCCTGCCCCGGACCGCGGCCCGCCGGCGCGGGGCGGCGCGGGGCCGGGCCGACGAGGTCGAGTGCGGACAGCCCCAGGGAGCGGACCTTGCCCGCCCGGACCAGCTCCGCCATGGCGCCCCAGCTCTCCTCGACGGGCACGTCCGGATCGGGGCGGTGCAACTGGTACAGGTCGATCCAGTCGGTGCGGAGCCGTCGCAGGGACGCGTCGCAGGCCCGTCGGATGTACGCGGGGCGGCCGTTGGCCACCAGGTGCCCCTCGCTCGCCATCACCCCGCCCTTGGTGGCGAGGAACGCCCGGTCCCGCCGCCCGAGCAGGGCGCGGCCCAGGAGGAGCTCGTTGGTGAACGGCCCGTAGCTGTCGGCCGTGTCGAGCAGGGTGGCGCCGAGGTCCAGCGCGGCGTGGACGGCCCGCACCGATTCCGCCCCGTCACGTTCCGAGGCGGTGTACGCCCAGCTCATGGGCATGCAGCCGAGCCCGATGGCCCCCACCCGCAGGGCACCCGCGCCCACCGTGGTGTTCCGCACCCCTGTCGATCCTCCCCGCGTGCCCGCTGTCCCGGTCTCCGGTCGCCCGTGACCGGCCGATGTCGCCGTGGCCCCCGCGCCCGCGCTTCCGTTCACGCGCCCGGGCGCACGGGACGTGGCGTGCCCATGTCCTCCACGTGCCGGAGCGAGGCGTTCAACGTAACCGCTTCCGCCCCCTGACCCTCGCGCCCCCTGCTCGATACGCTTCGCCCATGACCACCGGTGACGTTTGGCTTCCGCTCCCGATCGACCAGCTCGGTCCGCTGCCTTCTTCGTTGAGCTACCGCTTCTGGGACGGCGACGGTGACTTCCCCGCCGATCCCGCCGAGTGCGTCTTCTACGGTGTGCCCTACATGCGCCCGCCCTCCGTCGTGACTGCCCCGCTGCCGAAGATGGGCCGTGTCCGCGTGGTGCAGATGCTGACCGCCGGCTACGACCACATGGTGCCCTCCTTGCCCTCCCTCGACGCGAACACGGTGCTGTGCAACGCCGGTGATCTCCACAACACGAGCACGGCGGAGCTCGCTCTCACCCTGACGCTCTCCGCGCTGCGCGGGATCCCCGACGCCGTGCGCAACCAGTGGGAGGGCCGCTGGGAGAGCCGGGTCATGCCCTCGCTGGCGGACCGCAGCGTGCTGATCCTCGGCTACGGGGGGATCGGCTCGGCCGTCGAGGAGCGGCTGCTCCCGTTCGAGCCCCGTGAGGTCGTCCGTGTCGCCGGCTCCGCCCGGCAGGCGGCGCGGGGGCCCGTGCGGGCGGTGGCGGACCTACCGCAACTGCTGCCGGACGCCGAGGTGGTCATCGTCTGCGTTCCGCTCAACGACACCACCCGGGGTCTCGTCGACGCCGCCTTCCTGGCCCGGCTGCGGGACGGTGCGCTGCTGGTCAACGTCGCCCGCGGCGCGGTGGTGGACACCGAAGCCCTGCTGGTGGAGACCTCCGCCGGCCGGTTGCTGGCCGCACTCGACGTCACCGATCCCGAGCCGCTCCCCGCCGACCACCCGTTGTGGCGCTCGCCCGGCGTGCTGATCACCCCGCATGTCGGTGGCGCCTCCTCGGCCTTCCTGCCCCGCGCCGTCCGCATGCTGCACGGCCAGCTCACCCGCTTCGCCGCGGGCGAGCCGCTGCGGAGTGTCGTGGCCACGGGAGGCTGACGTGCTCACCCCGTGCTCCGAATACCACATAACCGACCGCGAAGGGAGGAAATTCGCGCAGTAGTTACCCTGTGTCGTGAATGGATGCCATTCTGTGACCGGCTGGTGTATCGTCCCACAGGGGCGTGCCCAGGACGCAGGGGGCGATACGCGAATGCACTGTCCACGAGAAGCAGTTGACGGCCGGGCCGGTGGGCCCGCGACGACGGAGGGCGCCGCCCGGGTCGCACCCAGAAGCGGCCTGGTCCGACAGATCGTCCTCGCCGCGGTGTGCGCGGCGTACGCGGCGGGGGCCGCCCTCGGGTGGGGATCCGAGGACCTCGCCCTGATCATGGGCGACTTCGGGCTCAGCGTCGCCGCCCTGCTCGCGAGCGGCTCCTGCCTCTGGTACGCCCGTACCCGCGCCGGGGAGTTCCGCGCCGCGTGGGTCCTGTTCGGGCTCTCCTCCCTCATGGTGGGCCTCGGCAACGCGGTATGGGGCTGGTACGAGGTCGTCCTCCGGGAGCCGGTACCACGGACCTCCGTCGCGGACCTGTGCTTCCTCCTCTTCGCGCCGTTGGCGATCGTCGGACTGCTGATGCTGGCCAAACGGCCCGTTTCACGCGCCGGCTGGCTGTGTCTGGGGCTCGACGCCTCGTTGATCGCGGGATCGCTGCTCGCGCTCTCCTGGTCGGTGGCCCTCACCCACACCGCGCAGTCGCAGGGAGAGACGGTGATCCGCGCCGCGCTCGCCCTCGCCTACCCGTTGCTCGACATCGTGCTGGTCACCATGGTGCTGGTCCTGCACTTCCGCCGGACCGCCGCGCACCGGGCAGCGGTCAACACCGCCCTCGGCGCGCTGAGTCTCACCGTCCTCTGCGACGCTCTCTTCACTTCGCCCCTGCTCCGGGACCAGTACAGCTCGGGGCAGCTGCTGGACGCCGGCTGGTTCGCCGGGTCGCTGTTACTGGCCTGCGCTCCCTGGACCCCGAGTGCGGGCGCGGACCGGGCCGCGAGTCCGGAGGCCGCGGAGCCGGACGGTGAACGCCCCGGCCCCGACGCCCCCGACCGCGCCGAGCCCCCGCACGGTGCGCACGCCACGGAGGCGGCCGCCCGCCACGCCCCGGAGCCCCCGCTGGCCCAGCCACTCTCGGGCCCGCTCGCAGCGCTCACGCCCTACCTCGCCGCCGCGGTCTGCACGCTCTCCATCCTCATCACCGTCACCAAGGGCCGAGCCGTGGACCCCGTGGTCGTCGGCACCGCCTGCGCCGTGGTGCTCGCCCTGCTGGTCCGCCAGGGCATCACCCTGCGGGACAACATCATCCTGGCGGGAGAACTCGCCCAACAGGAGAGCCACTTCCGCTCCCTGGTGCAGGGCTCCAGTGACGTCATCATGATCGCGGCCCCGGACGGGGTGCTGCGCTACGTCAGTCCCGCCGCCGCCGGCGTGTACGGACTGCCGGCCGAGGCCCTGGTCGGCAGGCGGCTCTCCGACATCATCCACGCCGAGGACCTCGGCCGGGTGGAGTTCGAGTTGCGCCGCTTCCTCTCCGTGCCCCCGGCGCGCGAGCCGGTGACACGGGTCGAATGCCGCGTGCTGCACGGGGGCGGCCGCTGGCTCAACGTCGAGTCCTCGGTCAACCGCCACCACAGCGGGCTCATCTTCAACAGCCGTGACGTGACCGAAAGGGTTCGCCTCCAGGCGCAGTTGCAGCACAGCGCCTCCCATGACGCCCTCACCGACCTCCCCAACCGCGCCTTGTTCACCGAGCGGTTGCGGCAGGCCATCGAAGGACGGCGCACGGGGGAGGGCACCCCGGCGGTGTTCTACATCGACCTCGACGGGTTCAAGGCCGTCAACGACACGGCGGGCCACCAGGCCGGGGACGAACTGCTGATCCAGGCCGCGCGGCGGCTCCGTGACTCCGTCCGCTCGGGGGACACCACCGCCCGGCTCGGCGGGGACGAGTTCGCGGCACTGCTCAACCCGTGCCCGTCAGGGGCGTCCGGGGAGCCGGGAGGGCCGCCCCACAGCGGTGGGACCGGCGAGGACTGCCACGCCGGCGGTGAACCGTGCCGCTCGGGCCAGGTCCGCACCGACCAGGTCCTCGACATCGCCGAGCGCGTGCGTGCCGCCCTCTCCCGCCCCTATCTCGTGGAGGGCCGCGAGGTCCGCGTCGCCGCCAGTATCGGCATCGCCTTCGCCACTCCGGGCTGCACCCCGTCCGGACTGCTGCGCGAGGCCGATGTCGCGATGTACCGCGCCAAGCAGGCGGGCAAGGGACGCGTCGAGCTCTACGACGCCGAGTCACCCGGGCAGAGGAGGCCGGCCCCCGCCGCCCCCGCCGCCGTCGCTCCGGTCGGCGGCCACCCCGTCGCCCGCCCCAGGACGCCGCGCGGTGTGGCTGCCCGCCCCGCCGCGACCCCCGCGGCGGGGGAGGAGGCCCCCGCCGAACGAGCCCGCCCTCAGGGAGTGCCCTGCCCGCTCATCCCCGCCGCGCGCAGCGGCGAGAGCCACCCGCCCGCCCTCCGCCTCACCCACCAGCCGCAGGTCTCCCTGGAGGACGGCGCCGTTCACGGCTTGGCGCTACGACTCATCCGCTCGGCGGGGGTCGAGCGGACGGGCCCCGGTCCGGGAGCTCAGGGGGCGAGCCGCACCCTGCGCACGCCGGCGCCCGGGGTGATCTCGGTGGTGTGCTCCGGGACCACGATCAGCGCGTCGGCATGGGCGAGCGCCCCGGTGAGGTGGGAGCCGGAGCCGCCGACCGGTCGCACGGT
>NZ_JAAVJC010000016.1 GCF_012033785.1 Streptomyces bohaiensis | reverse complement strand
AGCCGGCGCCCGTGCCGCCGGCACCGGACCGGGCCCCGCCCGGTGGCGCCGACGAGAGTGGCGCCGACGGGGGTACCGGGGGCGAGACCGCCGAGGCAGCGCGCGCGGCGGCAGGCGCGCCCGCCGACGCTGCCGCGCCTGCCGCGGAGGCGGGAGCAGGTGCCGAAGGCGAGCCGCGCCGCGGCCTGCGGCTGGCGCGCGGGTCGCGGCGCTACCCCACGGTCACCCGGGACACCGCTCCGCCGGAAGGCGGGCGCCGTTATGCCGACGGTGACGCTCCGGCGCCGATCCGGCAGTGGCCGCTGCTGTCGGTGATCGCGGTGCTGTTTTCCGGACTTCTCGTCATGATCGTCGATTTCCGGATCGGGTTGCTGATCGTCGGCGCCGCGATGCTCGCCGGTGCCGTCCTCCGGTTCACCGTCTCCGCGGTCGGCATGCTCGCCGTGCGGTCGCGCTACACCGACGTGCTCACCTACGGGGGGATGGGCGTGGTGATCGTGCTGCTCACGCTGATGGCCCAGCCGCGCCCCTGGCTGGAGGTGCCGTTCCTGAACGACATCCTCCGGTTCTCCGCCGGGAGCTGAGGGTCACCATCCCCTAACGCAAAAACGCCGCCGCGTCCTGTTCGACACGCCAAGGTGACCCAACCGTGACGTATGTTCCCGGCCACCGGGGGCAGGCGAGATCTGTTAGTTCATCTGAGCGAACCGCGGAAGCGGTTGTGGCGGAAGGATTTTGCTTATGTCATCAGGACATCCTGGGAAAGAGACGACAGCGGAGATGGACCGCGGTGGTGTGAGGCCACCGGCCCGCACTGCTTCGATCGCGCCATGGGTGTTCTGGCCATCCGTCGCCATCATCGGCGTCTTCGTCATCTGGGCCATGCTCGGAGGCGAAGGAGCAGCGGACAACATCCTCTCGTTCCGGGCCGAGGTGGTGGACAACCTCAGCTGGTACTACGTGCCGCTGGTCTCGCTCTTCGTGGTCTTCGCCCTCTTCATGGGGTTCAGCAAGTACGGGAAGATCAAGCTCGGCAAGGACGGCCAGAAGCCCGACTTCGGACTCGGTTCCTGGCTGGCGATGCTGTTCGCCGCCGGCATGGGCATCGGCCTCGTCTTCTGGGGCGTCGCCGAGCCGCTGAGCTTCTACATGGGGCCGAAGCCGGGCGTCGGTGAGGGCGAAGCCGAGCGCGCCGAGTTCGCCATGAGCCAGACCTTCCTCCACTGGGGGTTCCACCCCTGGGCGATCTACATCGTCGTCGGTCTCGCCATCGCCTACGCCGTGCACCGCAAGGGGCGTCCCGTCTCCATCCGGTGGACGCTGGAGCCGCTGTTCGGTGACCGGGTGCGCGGACGCCTCGGCGACGCGATCGACGTCATCGCCGTCGTCGGCACCGTCTTCGGTGTCGCCACCTCCCTCGGCTTCGGCGTGCAGCAGATCGGCGCCGGTCTCGACCACCTGGGGATCATCGAGAACCCCGGGTCGGTCACGCTGAGCATCCTCGTGATCGTCATCACGCTGATCGCCACGCTGTCGGTGGTCTCCGGTCTGGACAAGGGCATCAAGATCCTGTCCAACACCAACGGCATCATCGCGGCGGCCATTCTGCTGTTCGTGCTGGTCGCCGGCAGCACGACCGCCCTGCTCACCGACTTCTTCCAGAACATCGGCGTCTACCTGCAGAACTTCGCGGGGCTGAGCTTCGACACGGGCTCGTGGCACGGCGACGAGGGCACCAGCTGGGTCGGTGGCTGGACCGTCTTCTACTGGGGCTGGTGGATGTCCTGGGCGCCGTTCGTCGGTATCTTCATCGCCCGCATCTCCCGCGGCCGGACCGTGCGCGAGTTCATTGTCGGCGCGCTGCTGGTCCCCACCACGCTCAGCTTCTTCTGGTTCTCCGTCATCGGCGGCTCCGGTATCCGTGAGCAGCAGGCCACCGGCAGCATGGTCGGCGAGGACGGCTCGGTCGACTCCACCGGCGCCCTCTTCGCCCTGCTGGACTCGCTCCCGGGCGCCACGCTGGTGATCGGCGTCGCGATCCTCCTCATCGTCTTCTTCTTCGTCACCTCCTCCGACTCCGCCTCCTACGTGGTGGACATGCTGGCCTCCGGCGGCGACCCCAACCCGCCGACCTGGAGCCGGGTGTTCTGGGCCGTCACCCAGGGCCTGGTCGCCATCGCCCTGCTGACGGCGGGATCGGGCGCCGGACTGACGATCCTGCAGAACGTCGCGGTCGTCATCGCCCTGCCGTTCAGCTTCGTGATGATCGCGATGTGCCTCGCGACGCTGAAGTCGCTGCGGGACGAGCACGTCGCCCGGCAGGAGGCGCAGGCCGAGGAGGCCGAGGAGGCGCTCATCGAGTCCGCCGTCGCCGCCATGACCGAGGCGCAGGAGAACGGCGAGCTCGACCCGGCGACCTCCGGGACCGGCAGCGGTTCGGGCGCGGCCGGGGTCGGCGACAAGGCCGACAAGGACACCCCCGGCGACGACCTGCTGGACACGTCGGCCAAGGCGTGACCCCCGGTGGGGGCGCCCCGGCGGGGCGCCCCCACAGCAGCCCGCGGCTCGACCCACCGGAGCGGGCGGCGGCGGACAGGGCGGGACAGGCCGGCGGGCGGGAGATCAGTCCTCGCCCAGCCACCCCGCTATGCGCTCGCCGTTCTTCTCCGCCCAGCGCGCAGCCGCGCCCTCCGGGCTCATCCCCTCGGCAGCGATCATGCGCGCCACCTCGTTCTGCTCCTCGGCGGTCCAGGAGAAGTCCGTCAGGAAGGCCGCCGCCTCACCGCCGTGCTCCGCGAACGCCGCGTTGAGGAACTTCCGCAGCGGGATGTCCGGGTAGCCGCACATGTCCGAACCGCCCTCGCGATGGCAGCCGGCCCGGTGCTCCGGCAGCGCCACCTCCGCCAGCTCCAGCTCCTCGTGGAGCCAGTGCGGCTGCCACCAGTTGGCGAGCACGGCCCCGTCGCCGCGGTCCGCACCGCGCAGCGCCTCGATCAACTGCTCCTCGCCGCCGGTCGGAACGGCGGTGTAGGCGAGGTCCAGCGCGTCGATCAGCGCCTCGTCGTGCGAGGCGTCGTCCGGGCCGCCGGTCAGCAGCCGGCCCCGGCCGTCGCTGTCCGCCGAGGCGAAGGCGTCGGCGTGGTCGTTGAGGTTGCGCCAGTCGAGCACCCCGGGGTTGGCCGCGGCGTACCCGCTCGGGACGTACCAGCCCACCCGCCCCACCGGGCCGAGGTCACCGGCGGGCACCACCGACATCCGCTGCGCCGTGTACAGCCGCCGCTTGTCGGGCGTCGCACCCCAGTCCTCCAGCACGGCCTGCACCGCGCCCGCGTCCATCTGGTCCCAGGCCTGGTCGGGGGAGAGCTCTCGGAGCTGCACCGGCACGCCCAACTCCTCGCGCAGCACGTGCGCCGCCACCGCGGCGTTCGCCTGGCCGCCCGTCCACGCGGGCATCGCTATCACGACCTCCGGGAAGGCCCCCGCCGCCTGACCGGCCCCGGAGGTGCACCCGGCGGCCAGGAGGACCAGCGCCAGCGCGGTCCCGGCGGCCGGCAGGCGAAGCGCGCGCTGCCCTGTCTCCACTGAGGTGGTCCCCACTTGTCCGCAGATCGGCGATGTACCGAACACATTAGCCACCGCGGCGGTCGCCGGAAAGCGCTGAGCGACCCGGTTCGCGCACACGGCTGAGCCGTCCGGACCCGGCCGGAACGGCGGGGCGCGGCCGCGGGGCCTCCGGTTGCGGCCGCGGGGCGTCCGGTCACGCCGTCGGAACGGTCGGAGGCGAGGCGGCCGTTCGGGCCGGTGCCCGACGCGGGCGGCCCGGGCGGCGTCCGCCCGGCCCGGCGTCCCGGAGACGCTCTCGGCTCAGCCCGCGCGGAGCAGTTCCGCCGCCCGCTCGCCGACCATCAGCACGCAGACCATCGGGTTGACCGCGGGGATCGTGGGGAAGACGGACGCGTCCGCCACCCGCACCCCAGTCAGGCCGCGGACCCGCAGCGCCGGGTCCACCACCGCGTCGCGGTCGTCGGCCGCCCCCATCCGGCAGGTGCCCGCCGGGTGGTAGACGGTGTGCGCGGCGCGGCGCGCGTAGGCGCTCAGTTCCTCGTCCGAGTTCAGCTCCGGGCCCGGACAGACCTCCCGCTTCAGCCAGGACGCCAGCGGTTCCGCCGCCGCCACCTCCCGGGCCAGCCGGATGCCGTCCACCAGGGTGCGGGCGTCGTAGTCCTCGGGGTCGGTGAAGTACCCGAAGTCGAGCGCGGGGACCGCGTCGGGGTCGGCGCTCGTCAGGTACAGCCGGCCCCGGCTGCGCGGCTTGGGGATGTTGGGCGTCATTGACACCCCGTGCGCCGGGCGGCGGTACCCCAGCCGCTCCGGGTTGTCGGTGAACGGGATCTGGTAGAAGTGGAACATCAGGTCGGGCCCCGGGGAGCCGGGGTCGCGGCGGACGAACAGCCCCGCGTCGGAGTCCATCGCCGAGTTCTCGGGTATCGGCCCGTCGGTCTCCCAGACGATCACCGACTCCGGGTGGTCCAGCAGGTTCTCCCCGACCCCCGGAAGGTCGTGCCGCACCTCGATGCCCAGTCGGGCCAGCTGCTCGGCCGGGCCGATCCCGGAGAGCAGCAGCAGCCGCGGCGTGTCCACCGCCCCCGCGCACAGCACCACCTCGTTGCGCGCGCCGAGCACCCGCACCGCACCGTCCGCGCCCCGGACCCGCACCCCGGTGGCGCGGCCGTCGCCGTCCAGTTCCAGGCGCAGCACCCGCGTCTGAAGGAACAGCCGCAGCCCCGGCCGGTCCCCGGCCGCCAGATGCGGATGCAGGTAGGCGACCGAGGCGGAGGAGCGCTGGTTGGTCTCCGGGTGGTAGGCCAGGTCGAAGAAGCCCGCACCGTCGGCGAACGGCGCCGCGTTGAACCCGTCGATGTGCGGCACCTTCAGCGCCGCGCAGGCCGCCGTGACGAAGTCCCGCGCTATCGCGTTCCGGTCCGCCTCGCCGACCGGGACGATCCGGTTGCGGAGCCGGTCGAAGTACGGGTCCATGGTGGCCGCGTCCCAGCCCGTGGCGCCCGCCGCCGCCCACTCCTCCCAGTCGGAGGGCAGCGGACGGAAGCTGATCAGTGTGTTGTGCGAGGAGCAGCCGCCCAGCACCCGCGCCCGGCTGTGCCGGATCAGCGAGTTGCCGCGCGGCTGCGCCACGGTGGGGTAGTCGTAGTCCAGCTCGCCGCCGAGCAGCCCCTGCCAGCGGCGCAGCGTCAGCACCTCCGGCCGGTCGACGTCCGAGGGGCCGCCCTCGATCAGTGCGATCGTGAGGTCGGGGTCCTCGGCGAGCCGTGAGGCGATCACCGAACCCGCCGTCCCGCCCCCCACCACGACGTAGTCGAACACCTCGGCGGGCCCGTCGGAGTCGGTGCGCGCGGTGGGGCTGGGACGCTGCATGGGGTCGGACCTCCCGGGGCCGGTGGGGTGGCGGGGCGCCGTCAGCCGGCGAACCAGCGGACGGGTGCGGGGCGCAGGTTCTCGTAGACGTGCTTGGTCTCGCGGTACTCCGCCAGCCCGGCCGACCCCAGCTCCCGGCCGGTGCCCGAGCGGCCGTAGCCGCCCCACTCCGCCTGCGGCAGGTAGGGGTGGTAGTCGTTGATCCACACCGTGCCGTGGCGCAGCCGGGCGGCGACCCTGCGGGCCCGGGCGGTGTCGGCGCTGAACACCGCCCCCGCCAGGCCGTACTCGGTGTCGTTGGCCAGCGCCACGGCCTCGTCCTCGGTCCGGAAGGTCTCCACCGTCAGCACCGGGCCGAAGACCTCCTCGCGGACCACCCGCATCTCGCGCCGGCAGCGGTCCAGCACGGTCGGGGAGTGGAAGAAGCCGCCGGCGGGCCGGTCGGGCCCGGGTGCGGGCCGACCGCCGCCCGCGCGCAGCACGGCGCCCTCGGCCAGGGCGTCCGCCACGTGCGCCTCGACCTTCGCGAGCTGGGCGGCCGACACCAGCGGTCCGCACTCCACGTCGGGCGCGGTGCCGCGCCCCAGCCGGATGCGGTCGGCGCGGGCGGCGAGTTCGGCGACGAACCGCTCCCGGACGCTCTCCTCCACGATCAGCCGGCTGCCCGCCGAGCAGACCTGACCGCTGTGGGCGAACGCCGCGTTGAGCGCCTGGTCCACCGTGGCGTCGAACCCGTCGTCCGTGGCGCAGGCGTCGGCGAAGACCACGTTGGGGTTCTTGCCGCCGAGCTCCAGCGCCACCTTCTTCACCGTCGGGGCCGCGGCCGCCGCGACCCTGGTGCCCGAGGCCAGGCCGCCGGTGAACGACACCAGGTCGACGTCCGGGTGCGCGGCCAACCGGGCGCCGACCGGGTCGCCGGCGCCGGTGACCAGCCCCGCCACCCCCGCCGGCAGCCCGGCCTCCGCGAGCAGCCCCACCAGGTGCACGGTGCTCAGCGGGGTGAGTTCGGACGGCTTGAGGACGAAGGTGTTCCCGGCGGCCAGCGCGGGCGCCACCTTCCACGAGGCCTGGAGCAGCGGGTAGTTCCACGGCGCGATCAGCGCGCAGACCCCGACGGGCTCGTGGACGACGACGCTGTGGACGTCCGGGGAGCCGGCGTCCACCACGCGCCCCGCGGGCTCCGACTCGACCAGCGTCGCGAACCAGCGGAAGGCGGCGGTCACGTCGTCGACGTCCACCCTGCCCTCCGCGAGGGTCTTCCCGGTGTCGCGCGACTCGGTGAGGGCGATCTCCTCCCGGTCCCGGACCAGCAGGTCGGCCACGCGCCGCAGCAGGGCGGCCCGCTCCGGGACCGGCGTGCGGGGCCAGGGTCCGGAGTCGAAGGCGCGGCGCGCGGCGGCGACGGCGGCGTCCGCGTCCCGGGCGTCGGCCTCGGCGACCGTGGCCAGCACCGTCCCGTCGGCCGGGTCGAGGATCTCGCGGGTGGCACCGCCGGCGGCGGGGCGCCACACGCCGTCGATGCACAGGGTGTCGGTCACCGGCACGGTCACAGGCCTCCGAGGTACTCGGACCCCGCCGTCCCCGGGGGGCCCCGGACGTCCGCCGGGGAACCCGCGGCGGCCGCACTCTCCCTGCCCCGCCGAGGTGCGGTGCATGTCGGCGGCGGTGGCGGTGTGGGCTTCGTCACCCTCCTGGCCCTGACGGCGCTCCGCCGGGACGCACCGCTGCCCCCGGCGGGAAGGCCGGGGGCAGCGGTGGCGGACGGAGGCGTCCGCGGTGGTGCGGGGGAGTGCCGGATCAGATCAGGCCGAGGGCGCGGACCGCCTCGCGCTCCTCCGCCAGCTCCTGCACGGAGGCGTCGATGCGGGCGCGCGAGAAGTCGTTGACCTCCAGCCCCTGCACGATCTCGTAGGAGCCGCCCGAGCAGGTGACCGGGAACGAGGAGATCAGACCCTCCGGCACGCCGTAGGAGCCGTCGGAGGGGATGCCCATCGAGGTCCAGTCGCCCTCGGCGGTGCCGTTGACCCAGGTGTGGACGTGGTCGATCGCGGCGGAGGCGGCGGAGGCGGCCGAGGAGGCGCCGCGCGCCTCGATGATCGCGGCCCCGCGCTTGGCGACGGTCGGGATGAACTCGTCGGCCAGCCACGCCTCGTCGTCGACGGTGGCGGCGGCGTTCTTCCCGGCGACCTCGGCGTGGAAGATGTCCGGGTACTGGGTCGCGGAGTGGTTGCCCCAGATGGTGAGGCGGCGGATCTCACCGACCGGGGTGCCGGTCTTCGCCGAGAGCTGCGACAGCGCGCGGTTGTGGTCCAGGCGGGTCATGGCGGTGAACCGCTCGGCGGGCACGTCCGGCGCGGCGGCCTGCGCGATGAGCGCGTTGGTGTTCGCCGGGTTGCCGACGACCAGGACCTTGATGTCGTCCGCGGCGTGGTCGTTGATGGCCTTGCCCTGCGGCTTGAAGATGCCGCCGTTGGCCTCCAGGAGGTCACCGCGCTCCATGCCCTTGGTGCGGGGACGGGCGCCGACCAGCAGCGCGATGTTGGCGCCGTCGAACGCGACGTTCGGGTCGTCGGTGATGTCGACCGAGCCCAGCAGCGGGAAGGCGCCGTCGCTCAGCTCCATCGCGGTGCCCTGGGCGGCGGGCAGCGCGGGGGTGATCTCCAGCAGGCGCAGGTTGACCGGGACGTCCGGGCCGAGCAGCTGACCGGAGGCGATGCGGAACAGCAGGGCGTAGCCGATCTGGCCGGCTCCGCCGGTGACGGTGACGTTGACGGGAGTGCGGGACATGGCTGCCTCTCGGTTGGGTTCATCGGTCGGCGCGGGTCACGGCCGGGTCCCTCGTCGACATCTCTCTACGTCAAGAGACCCGGCGCCAGGTTATCCGACCCCGCCCGCCCGGCCGAGGCGCCCTGCGACCGCCCCCGAGCCGCAGGGCCCGGGGGCGTACTCCAGACGTCCCACGGCCCCCCGCCCGCGCCCCCGACCGGGGCGGGGGGTCAGGTGGGCGGCTGAGCGGTCAATACGGCGCGGAGCTGGGCGAGGCCGTGGTCGAGGTCGTCCTTGGAGACCACCAGCGGCGGGGCGAGCCGGATGGTCGAGCCGTGGGTGTCCTTGACCAGCACGCCCCGGGCCATCAGCCGCTCCGAGATCTCCCGGCCGGTCCCCAGCGCAGGGTCGATGTCGACCCCCGCCCACAGTCCGCGCCCCCGCACCTCGCGGACGCCGTGGCCCACGAGCAGGGCGAGTTCGCGGTGGAGGTGCTCGCCGAGGTCGGCGGCGGCCCGCTGGTGGTCGCCCTCCCGCAGCATCGCCACCACCTCGCGGGCGACGGCGCAGGCCAGCGGGTTGCCGCCGAAGGTGGAGCCGTGCTCCCCGGGGCGGAAGACCCCCAGCACCTCGCGGGAGGAGACCACGGCGGAGACGGGCACCACGCCACCGCCCAGCGCCTTGCCCAGCACGTAGACGTCCGGCACCACCCCTTCGTGCTCGCAGGCGAAGGTGCGGCCGGTGCGTCCCAGGCCGGACTGGATCTCGTCGGCGACGAACAGCACGCCGCGTTCCCGCGTCAGCTCCCGCACCCCCGGCAGGTAGCCGGGCGGCGGCACCAGTACGCCCGCCTCCCCCTGGATGGGCTCCAGCAGCACCGCGACGGTGTCGTCGGTGACCGCTGCCGCGAGGGCGTCGAGGTCGCCGTAGGGGACGATGTCGAACCCCGGCGTGTAGGGCCCGTAGTCGCGGCGGGCCTCCTCGTCGGTGGAGAAGCTGACAACGGTGGTGGTCCGGCCGTGGAAGTTGTTCGCCGCCACCACGATGCGCGCCCGGCCGTCGGGTACGCCCTTGACGCGGTACCCCCACTTGCGGGCGGTCTTCACCGCGGTCTCGACCGCCTCGGCGCCGGTGTTCATGGGCAGCACCATGTCCATGCCGCACAGCTCGGCGAGCTCCGTGCAGAAGTCGGCGAAGTGCTCGTGGTGGAAGGCGCGGGAGGTGAGCGTCAGCCGGTTGAGCTGGGCGTGCGCCTCAGCGATGAGGCGGGGGTGGCCGTGCCCGAAGTTCAGCGCCGAGTAGCCGGCCAGCATGTCCAGGTAGCGCCGCCCCTCCACGTCGGTCATCCAGGCGCCGCGCGCGGAGGCGATCACGACGGGCAACGGGTGGTAGGTGTGGGCGCTGTGCTCCTCAGCGGCGGAGATCAGCTCCATCGATGATCGTCCGGTGGCCATCGGGGCCTCCTTGTCGGTGCGCGGTCGCGGCCGCGCGGTCGTGGTGCGCGGATGGGGGCACTGCTCGCAGCGGGACGGGACGGGACGGGACGGAACGAGACGGGGCGGGCGCGAGTGGCGGGCGCCGGGGCCGCGGGCGGGCCGGCGCCGCTGCTGCGGCACCAACGGACTCCCGCGAGCCCCGGCCGCGGTCCGCCCTGCACCGTTCGTCCCCTTCTATCGTCGTCCTCCCGGACCGGGAGGAAACCTGCGACATGCCCCCGGTCGCCCGCACCGCGACCGGACGGCGGGCCCCTGGCGCGCCCCGATCGGCGTCCGTGCGCTGTGACACACCCCATCCGCGCCCGGTGCGCGATCCGGGACGGACGCACCCGGCCGCTCTGCGAGAATGACCCGCATGGCCAGTGACCGTCCCCGGGTGCTCTCCGGTATCCAGCCCACCGCAGGCTCGTTCCACCTCGGCAACTACCTCGGCGCGGTGCGTCAGTGGGTCGCGCTGCAGGAGACGCACGACGCGTTCTACGCCGTGGTCGACCTCCACGCCATCACCGTTCCGCAGGACCCCGCCGGGCTGCGCGAGGCCACCCGGCTCGCCGCTGCCCAGCTGCTCGGCGCCGGTCTGGACCCCGAGCGCTGCACGCTGTTCGTGCAGAGCCACATCCCGGAGCACGCCCAGCTCGCCTGGGTGATGAACTGCATGACCGGCTTCGGCGAGGCCGGCCGGATGACCCAGTTCAAGGACAAGTCGGGGAAGCTCGGTGCCGAGCACACCTCGGTGGGCCTGTTCACCTACCCGGTGCTGCAGGTCGCCGACATCCTCGTCTACCAGGCCGACGAGGTGCCGGTCGGCGAGGACCAGCGGCAGCACATCGAGCTGACCCGGGACATCGCCGAGCGGTTCAACTCCCGGTACGGGAAGACCTTCACGGTGCCCGCGGCCCACATCGCCAAGGGCGCGGCGAAGATCTACGACCTGCAGGACCCGCAGGTCAAGATGAGCAAGTCGGCGTCCTCGCCGAAGGGCCTGGTCAACCTGTTGGACCCGGCGAAGACCACCGCGAAGAAGATCCGCAGCGCCGTCACCGACACCGGGACCGAGGTCCGGTTCGACCGGGAGAACAAGCCCGGGGTCAGCAACCTCCTCACCATCCACTCCGCGCTCTCCGGCATCGGCATCCCCGAGCTGGAGGAGAAGTTCGCCGGCCAGCTCTACGGGGCGCTGAAGGCGGACGTCGCCGATGTGGTCGTCGAGTGGACCACGCCCTTCCGGGAGCGGGTGGAGCACTACATGTCCGACCCGGCCGAGCTCGACCGGCTGCTGGCGCGCGGCGCGGAGAAGGCGCGGGCCGTCGCGGAGGCGACGCTGTCGGAGGCGTACGACAAGGTGGGCTTCCTGCCGCCGCAGCCGCGGTAGGCGGGAGGGGGCGCCCGCCGGCCGCGGTGACGGCGCGGGCGCGGCACGCGCCCAGCGTGCGCCCCACAGGGCCACAAGCCCCCCGAAGGAAGGGCCGAAGACCGCTCGCACAACGCGTCCGCAACGGCCACACTGGCACCGCGGTGGTCGCGGCCCCCGGGCCCGGCACGCCGTCCGAGCCGCGCCGGAGACGCGGCACGACGACAGGAGGGACATGGTGGTGGCTACCGTCACCCTGGGCGTCTCGCTCGCCGTCCCGGAGCCGTACGGCAGCCTGCTGCAGCAGTGCCGAATCGACTTCGGGGACGATGCCGCGGCCGGTATCCCGACCCATGTCACCCTGTTGCCACCGACGGAGGTCGCCGCAGACACCCGGCCGGAGATCGAGGACCACCTCGCGGCGATCGCCACCGCCGGCCGGTGCTTCCCGATGCGGCTCGCGGGCACGGGCACGTTCCGCCCGCTCTCCCCGGTCGTCTTCGTGCAGGTCGTCGAGGGCGGGTCGGCGTGCGGGTGGCTCCAGGAGCGGGTGCGTGAGCCGGGCGGGCCGCTCGACCGCGAGCTGCGGTTCCCCTACCACCCGCACGTCACCGTGGCCCACGGCATCTCCGAGGCGGCGATGGACCGCGCCGAGAAGGAGCTCGCCGACTACCAGGCCGCCTGGACCGCCGAGGGGTTCGCCCTGTACGAGCAGGGCAACGACGCGGTGTGGCGGCTGGTCCGCGAGTTCCGGTTCCCCCATGACGGCGTCCCCTCGCAGAAGTCCGGACTGCGCCGCCAGGCCGTCTGACGCGGCCGCGGGCGGCGCCCCGGTGCCCGGCCGTGGGCGTGCCCGGCCGACGGCCCGGGCGGTGGCGGCCCGCACCGCTGTCACGGTCCGCCGGACGTTGGCCATGCCCTGTCCGTGCGTGTCGGGCCGGTAATGCGCCGGGACGAGCCGTCCGGCTCCTAGCCTGGTCGGCCTCATGGATGAGCAGACGAAGCAGAAGCTGATCGGTCTTCCCTTCATCGGCCCGGTCGTCGCCCGGCTGCTGACCACCCGTGCCTGGCGGGTGTACGAGCACATGGAGGAGCACACCTACGCGCGGCTCGCCGCCTCCATCACGTTCATCAGTTTCCTCGCGCTCTTCCCCGTGCTGGCACTCGGCGCCGCCATCGGCTTCGCCTTCCTCCCGCAGGAGCGGATGGCCCAGGTCGAGGACTGGTTCTCGCGGCAGGTCCCCGGGATCTCGGACTCCCTCGACCTCCAGTCGCTGTTCGACAACGCCGGCACCATCGGTGTGATCGCGCTGGCCCTGCTGCTGCCCACCGGCGCGGGGTGGGTCGAGGAGCTGCGCGGCTGCCTGCGCTCGGTGTGGGACCTGCCGGAGCCCACCGACAACTTCCTGGTGCGCAAGGTCAAGGACCTCGGGGTGCTGGCGGGACTCGGCGGGGTCATGCTGCTCTCCCTCGCCGCCTCCACCGTGGCGGTCTCCGCGGTCCAGATCGGCACCCGCTGGCTGGGCGTGACCGGCAGCGCGGCGGGGATCGGGCTCCAGCTGGTCGGCCACCTGCTGGCCGTCGGCGTCACCGCGGTGCTGATGTTCTACGTCCTGGTCTGGCTGCCGGGCGTGCGCCCGCCGCGGCGTGACGTGGTGGTCGCCTGCCTGCTCGGCGCGGTCGGCTTCGAGCTGCTGAAGTGGGCGCTGAGCGGGTACCTCACCGGGGTGGCGGCCAAGAGCATCTACGGCGCGTTCGGTGTCCCCATCGCGTTGCTGGTGTGGATCAACCTCATGGCCAAGCTGCTGATGTTCTGCTGCTCCTGGACCGCCACCGGCCTCACGCCGGAGGCGCGGCCCCGGGCGGACGCGATGGAGAGCGACGACCCCGGAACCGACGCCCCGGCGGCACGGCAGCCGACGACGGACGCCGACGGATCACCAGATACGCCACCGACGCCGCCAGCAGCAGACCGGCCGAGCCGATCAGGGTGACCAGCGCCGCCTCGCGGCCCGCCGCTCCCGCGGTCGTGGTGCCCGGCGCCACCGGGGGCGGGTCGGCGCTGCCGCCCCGCGCCGCGGTGTCGGGCGCCGCTGCGGCCTCCTGGCCCGCGGCCGGCACCAGCTCGCCCACCGGTTCGACCTTCCCCGAGGCGGCGAACCCCCAGTCGAGCAGCGCGGCGGATTCCCGGTAGACGGCGAGCCGGTCGCCCTCGGGGTCCATCGCCGTCACCAGCAGCGTCCGGCCGTCCCGCTCGGCGGCGCCGGTGAAGGTGTAGCCCGCCTTCGAGGTGTAGCCGTTCTTGACCCCCATGATCCCGTCGTAGGGCGAGAGGTCGCCGTCGCCGATGATCAGGCGGTTGGTGGACTGGATCTCGTACCCCTCGCGCTTCTTCCCCTCGGCCCGTCCGGGGAAGGTGAACCGCCCGGTCGCCGCGTAGGCGCGGAACTGCTCGTTCTCCAACCCGGCGCGGGCGATCAGGGTGAGGTCGTAGGCGGAGGAGACCTGGCCCGGACCGTCGTAGCCGTCCGGGTTGACCACCTTGGTGTCGAGGGCCTGGAGTTCGCGGGCGCGTTCGTTCATCTCCCGCACCGTCTTCTCCTTGCCGCCGTTGAGGGCGGTCAGCGCGTAGACGGCGTCGTTCCCCGAGGCGAGGAAGACGCCGTGCCACAGGTCGTCCACGGTGTAGTCGTGGCCGTCGGCGACGCCGACGGCGCTGCTCCCGGGGCCCATGTCGAGGAAGTGCTCGGGCAGCGCGGTGTAGCTCGCGGTGGGCTCGAACGACGACATCAGCGTCTCGGCGAACAGCATCTTCAGCGTGGAGGCGGGGGCCTGCGGCCGGTGCGCGTTGTGGGCGGCCAGTACCTCGCCGGTGTCGGCGTCGGCCACGATCCAGGCGCGCGCGGTCGTCCTCGGCAGCTTCGGGGCGCCCGCGCCGGGACGCACCTGGGTGCCCAGCCGGCCGAGCAGCTCGCCCCCCACGGTGGAGAACCCGGGTGGTGCCGCCGCGCCCGGCTCCCCGCCGTCGGCGGCACCGGCCTCGGCACCGGGATCGTTGTCGTCGGCGTGCGCGGCCGGGGCGGCGCACAGCAGGGCCGGCAGCAGGGCGGCGGTGGTCAGGCACCCCAGCACGGCGCGATAAAGTGACAATCTGTTCATCGACACGACCTGAACGTACCCAGCACCGGTGTGTGCGCGACCACCCGGCGGCGCCGAACCGGTGACGACCGCCGCGCATCCGGCCGAGTCGGTGGTGCATCCGGGCGAGCGCAGGCCACCGCCGTGCCCGCGGACCCGCCACCGGCTCTCCGGCCGCCTCCGGTGATACTGGACGGGCAACGGCAGCCCCGTCTGCCCTCCCCGCTACGGAGACCACCTGTGAAGCTCGGCCGCGGTCCGTCCTGGTTCCTGCTCGCCTTCGGCGTGTGGAGCTGGTTCATCTGGATCAGTTTCCTGCGCAACCTCTACCGGGACGGCAGCGGCCTCGCGTTCGATGCCGACGGGGACCCCACAGGGTACTTCTGGGTGCACCTCACTCTCACCGTCGTGTCGTTTCTGCTTGGTACCGCCATCGGTGTCATCGGTTTCCGCAGCCTGCGCGTCCTTCGTCGTGAGAGCGGCGACAGCGCCGGTCAGCAAAGGGGTAGTTCGTGATGGTCGTGTTCTTCGCCGTGATCCTGTCGCTCATCGCGGTGGTCCACTGGTACCTGTGGCGCCGGCTGGTGCGGGACGTGTCGGAACGCGGCAGCCTGTGGCGCACGGTCGGCACGACCCTGCTGGTACTGCTCCCGACGGCCGTGGTCGTCTCCCGTGTCGGTGACGCCGTCGAGGCGCCGTTCGCACTGCGCCAGGTACTCGCCTGGCCCGGGTACGTCTGGCTCGTCGTCCTGCTGTACCTGGTGATGGCCCTGCTCGTGGGTGAGCTGGTCAGCCCGTTGCTGCGCCGCTGGCTCGCGCGCCGCGCCGCCGGGGGCGACGGGGAAGCCGCCGGTGACCGCCCCGGCACGGGCGACGCCGCCGCGACAGACGCCGCCGACTCCGCCGACGCCGGGTCCCGCGAGCACGCCACCGTCGCTGCCGAGGGCGCGACCGCCGGTGCCACCCGCGGCGACAGCCCGGCGGACGGCCCCGGCGACGCGGGCGCTGCCCGCTCCGCCTCGGCCGACGCCCCCGACGGTTCGGGCGCGGACGGGGAGAAGACCCCGGCGGAGCGCGCCGCGGTCAGCCGCCGGATGTTCGTCGCCCGCGCCGTGGCGATCGGGGCCACCGCCGCGGCGGTCTCCACCACCGGCTACGGCATCTGGGCGGCCCGGCAGCTGGCCACCAACCACGTCACGGTCCGGCTGACCGGTCTGCCCGCCGCGGCCGAGGGCTACCGGATCACCGTCGTCGGCGACATGCACCTGAGCACGACGCTGGGCCGCTCCTTCTGCGAGCGGGTCGTCGCCGCGGTCAACGCCACCGACACCGACGCGGTGGCGATAGTCGGCGACCTGGTCGACGCCACCGTGCCCGACCTGCGGCACGCGGCGGAACCGCTCGCCGACCTGCGCGCCCGCGACGGTGTCTTCTTCGTCACCGGCAACCACGAGTACTACGTGGGCGCCACCCCCTGGGTGGAGCACGTCCAGCGCCTCGGCATGACCTCGCTCGCGAACAGCCGCGTCGAGCTGGAGGCCGGTTTCGACATCGCCGGGGTCAACGACATCGCCGCCGAGGAGCGCGGGGGCCTCGAAGGGCCCGACTTCGCCAAGGCGCTCGACGGCCGTGACCCGCAGCGCCCCGTCGTCGTCCTCGCGCACCAGCCCGAGCTCATCCACACCGCGGTCGACCACGATGTGGACCTGGTGCTCTCCGGCCACACCCACGGCGGCCAGGTCTGGCCGTTCCCGCTCGTCGCCGCCCGGGTCAACCCGACCCTCGCGGGGCTCGAGCGGTACGGCGACTCCCAGCTCTTCGTCACCCGCGGGGCGGGCACCTGGGGCCCGCCGGTCCGCGTGGGTGCCGAGCCCGACATCACGGTGCTGACGCTCGCCCGCGCCTGACCGCCGAGGCGGCCCCGCCGCCCGCCCCGTGCCCCCGGAACGCGCCGCTTCCGGGGGCACGGTCCGTCGGACGGCGAGTGGCGTGCCGGCGGATGCGGCGCTGCCCGGGCGGGGCCGGCGGATGCGGCCGCGGTGCGCGGTCGGTGGCCGACTTCGGGAGGCGGGGTTGACACGCCCGACCGCGTGACCCGATTCCCGAGCCCCGCGGGACCTCACAGGGGCCGCGAGACGCGTCCCGCGATGGGGGATTCGCGCAGCTCCGGACGGTTTCGGGCCCGGTGCGCACCGGGCCGGCACGCACCGGACGCCGCCGTCGGAGTGCAAAGATCTCGACTTCCCGTCGCCTGTCGGTCAACTATTCGGGCGAATCTGGTGTCCTTCGATAACGACACGGCAACGCTGGGAAAGAGACCACGGTCCGCGCCGGGGCTCGCCGGGCGGGGTGGATGGGAGTGTGGGGTCATGACGGATTCCCTGTCACAGGGCACCGCGGGAGCGGCGGCAGCGACAGGTGGGGACGGGTTCCCGTCGGTGGCGGGCGGGGGCACCCCCTCCGGCGCGCCGGACGCGGCAGCCGCCGGGGCCACCCCGGGCGCGCGGGACCCGGAGGGGAGGACGCCTCATGGGCGGGACCCGGAGGCGAGTGCCCCCGGCGAGCCGGAGTCGGAGCCTCGCCCGGTCGAGGCGGTCGAACCGCCGGCGATGATGCCCGAGCCGCCGGTGCTGGTGATCACCGGCGTCGTCCGGGACTCCCTGGGCGTGCTGCTGCCGCGTGCGGTGGTCACCCTCGCCGTGCCGGGTGAGGGCGGCCGGCAACTGGCGAAGACGCGCAGCGCGGCCGACGGCGTCTTCAGCGTGACGGCACCGGGCAGGGCCGACTACCTGCTCTGCGCCTCCGCTCCTCAACTCGGCGAGGAACGGCTGCTGTTGAGGCTCGAGGATCACAGTGTCGAGGTCGAGTTCCGCGTCCCCGTCCCCGGGGCCGTAGCCGACTGACCACGGGGCGAGTTGTGGCCGGTCCGTTGTCCCCCGGCTGGTGCATGGGTGACCCCCCTGTGATTGGCTGGCCCCCGCGCATAGGTCCGAGGCAAGAGAGGCAACCGTAGTGCGAGCGTTGGGGGCCAAAAAAGGCATGGGCATAGCCCTTGCCGTAGGTCTGGTAGTCGTAGCACTGGGAGGGTGGCTTCTCTTCCGGTCCAGTGGGGACACCAAGGAACCGATTGTGGTCGGTATCACCGACCGGGTGGACAGTCTCGACCCGGCGGCGACCTACTCGTCCGGAGCCTGGGACCTGTACAGCAACATCTACCAGGGGTTGCTGACGATCAGCACCGGCTCCGAGGAGCCGGTGCCGGACGCGGCCGAGAGCTGCGGATTCACGGACAACGCCTACCAGGTGTACCGCTGCACCCTCCGTGAAGGGCTGAAGTTCACCTCGGGGCGCGATGTCACGCCGGAGGACGTCGTCTTCTCCGTCGAGCGCTTCCACGTGATGGCCGACCGTCAGCAGGCGGAGGCGGAGGACGACTCCATCGCCGAAGAGGACAAGTTCCGCTTCAGCGGCCCGATCCAGCTGGTCCGCGGCGTCGAGAAGGTCCGCGCCGACGGCATGGACGTCATCTTCGAGCTGTCCGACCCGGACGTGACGTTCCCGTTCAAGATCGCGGGTGGTGTCGGCTCCATTCTCGA
The DNA here is from genome assembly GCF_012033785.1 of Streptomyces bohaiensis. Classification (GTDB taxonomy): domain Bacteria; phylum Actinomycetota; class Actinomycetes; order Streptomycetales; family Streptomycetaceae; genus Streptomyces; species Streptomyces bohaiensis. Next base: position 26,272 of record NZ_JAAVJC010000016.1, on the reverse strand, counting down.
CCGCGAGGAGTACGCGGAGGACGAGCCGACCGAGGCTTCCGTCGGGTCCGGCCCGTACCGGATGACGGAGTTCTCCGACTACGACGAGGAGTCCGACACGACCGGCCAGGCCGTGCTGGAGCCGAACCCGGACTACAAGGGCGCGCTCAAGGTCAGCGACTACCCGGTCACCCTGAAGTTCTACGGCACCTCCGAGGCCCTCGAAGAGGCCTGGCGGGGCGGGGAGATCGACGTCAACGGCGGCAAGATGGAGCCGGAGGACATCCAGCGCATCGACCGCAACGACCTGGACATCCGCTACTCGGAGACCACCGGTCTGAGCATCCGCGCCCTGGTCAGCACCATCGACAGCGGCTCGCCGCTGGCCGACAAGGAGCTCCGCAAGCTCGCCGCGATGCTGATCGACCGTGACGCCATCGCCCGCGACGTGCGGCTGCACACCGTGGAGCCGGCCTACTCGCTGATCCCGGTCGGTGTCACCGGTCACGGCACGCCGTACTACGACCTGTACTCGCAGGAGAGCATCGACGACGCTATCGACGACGTGATGGCCTCCGGCACCAGCCTGCCGGTGAAGATCACGCTCGGGTTCGCCGCCAGCGTCAACGAGCCCGAGGCCGAGCTGGTCGTCCAGCAGCTGGAGGCGGAGGGCGTCTTCGACGTCACCCTGGTGGAGGGTGAGACGCCCGGCTCGCTGCCCGGCGCCATGGGGCGGAAGGAACTGGACGCCTACCTCATCGGCTGGCGCCCGGACTTCACCGACCCGGACACCTACACCGACGCGCTGCTCAGCTCCGACTCCGCACTGGCCCACGGCCTGGAGCACGAGGAGATGGCCGAGCTGATGCAGCAGACCCGCAGCGAGCTGGAGCGCGGCAACTCGGGCGAGCTGTTCCGCGAGATCCAGATGCTGGCGGCGGAGGAGGCCGTGGTGGTGCCGATCTGGCAGGACCGCACCTTCGTCATCGCCGACCGCTCGATCACCGGCCTCCAGCACCTGCGGGACGCCGGTGGGCAGTTCCGCCTCTGGGAGCTCGAACGCTTCTGACGCCGCGCCGGTCACCCGGCACGACCCAGGACCGCCTCCGACGGCCCCGGACCATCGCACCCGTGCGGCGGCCCGGGGCCGTCCGGCGTTCGGGGCCGTCCGGCGTGCCGCGGGTGGCCCTGCCGCGCACGCCGGACTGCCCGCTCCCGGGTGCCCGGACATCGCACGTCATCGGCGCGGTCCCGCACCCGGACCGACGCCCCGCCCGTCCGAGCGCCCGCCCGTCCGAGCGCTCGCCCGCGCACGGCGGTTACCGGCCAGTTTCCCGACCCCGCCGCCCCCACATCCGCCGGCAGGCGGACCGGCACCCTCGTCCGCACGCCGACCCGGCCGGGGCCGCGGCGCAGCGCGGCGGCGTGCCATCCTTCCGCCATGGCACGACTGCGGCACACCACCACCCTCCGGGCGGTGCCCCACGCCGAGCTGACCGCACTGATCGCCCAACTCCTCGATGTCCTGGGGCGAACCCGCGTGGTCGACGGCCGCGTCGTCGCGGAGGACGGCCGCCCTGTCCCGGACGTGACGCCCCTCGGAGCGGCGACCACCTCCGCCCCGGCGCCTCCTACCGCTTCCAGGACGCCGACCCGGCCGAGCGGGCCGCCGGCCCCGCCCGGCGGGACGAGACCGTCGACGTCACCCTCACCCGCTGGGACACCCGAGCCGGGCTCGCCCTGGCTGCGGCGTCCGGTGAGATCTCCGGCGAGGCACGCCTCGCCACCCCGGCCGATCCGGCGCTGGTCACCGCCGAGGGAGCGGCCACCGCATCCACCGGGCCCGGGCCGCTGGGCCTGAAGCGCGTCACCGGCACCCTCCGTGCCGACATCGACGCCTGGTACGGGGCGGAAGGCGCCACCGCGGTGACGGCCCACGCCGACCATCCGCTCGGCCGGGTGCGGATCGACCTGGCGGCGACGCACACCCGCACTCCGGCCGGCGAGGGCTGGGAGGTGGCGGTCACCCTGACCCTGCACGGCCGCGGCCCGGCCAGGCCGCTGCTCGCCCCGGTGCTGATGGCCGTGCGCGGCCGGCTCCGCCGCCGGTTGACCGAGGTCGTCGACGACGCCACCGCCACCTGGCACGACGCGTTCCTCCCCTGGCTGGCGGCGCCGCCAGCCCAGCGGCGGCGCGACCTGCTCGACGACCTGTGCGGACCGCGCGACCCAGGGAGCGGTACGCAGCGGGCGACCGGCCGGTGACCCGGCTCCTGCCCACGGCACCCTCACCTCGGAGACCGGCGGCACCCCGGACGGCGACGACTCCGCCGGAGCGTGACCCCGCAGCACGACAGCACGGTGGTGCGCGTCCGCCGGTGAGTCGGCCCCCGCGCACCGCACTTCGCCGAGGCGGAGGACACCGGCGCCGGTGAACGCCTCACCCAGCCGCCGGATGAGGCCGCGGCGGGTCACCGGAGCGGGTGGTCCGGCCCCGCGGCACCGGCGGCACGGGACCGCAGCGCGGCGTTGAGGGTGGCGACCTCGTCGGTGCTGAGGTTGCCGAGGTGGACCAGGTAGCCGGTGCGACGGCAGCCGTCGCAGGGGTCGAGGACATCGATGTCGTCCAGCCGGACACCGAGGTCCTTGACGTGGTTGAACAGCTCGCGGGCGGCGTCCTCGGCCGCCTCGCGGTCGGAGTTGGCGAAGCTGATGTCTTCGAACACGGCGGTTCCTCGGGGGTGGTGGTCGGTCAGACCGACGACGAGTGGGTCGGATCCGGGGCGCCCGGGTGTCCCGGCCGGGGGAACCGCAGCGCGCGGGGGTGGCGGCGGACAGGGCGGGCGGAAACGGAGTAGAGGACTTCCACCGCGCGCCCGGTGCCGGCCCCGGGAGAGCCGGAGTGCTGCCCGACAGCGCAGATCCGGTCCGGTCCGCAGGTGTTGACGGAGACCGGCCGCCCGGCGAGCAGCGCCGCGAGCTGCACGCGGAGGTAGGCCGTGTCGGCGGCCCAGTCGCGGAACACGGCGGCGGCCTCGCAGCCGGGCCCGAGCGCGTGGGCGAGGCGCAGCCCGTCCTGCCGTATCCAGCTGACCGCGCCCCACGCGCCCGGCGCCCACCAGCCCCCGAGGTGCCACTCGCTTCCGGCATCCGGCGACCGGGCCACCGTCTCGGCCCAGTAGCCCTGCACTCGCCCAACGGCGGCCACAGGGACGTCCGCTTCGGTCACCGGCCCGTCGAGCGGCGACGTTCGTCGCACCGGGGGCCGATTGCCGTTCCAGGTCGGCTTCACCGCTGCTCCCGTCGTGACAGGTGAGCGTCGATCTGGGCTGCGAGAAGTGCGCTCCGGGTGACGAGCTCGGCGAGCGTCGGTGCCTGAGCTGCCCGGTCGTCGTGACGCGGCTCCGCCGGGCTTGCCGCGCCGACCTCGGTCGGGTCGTTCGCGAATGGGCAATCGGCGAGACATTTCTGATGCTTCATCAGCAGATCACGCTCTTTGTCGGTTCTGGTAACGCCTGGTGACTCCATGTGCTTCGATGGTTGCGTGTGGCCACGGTGGTGCGCCAGGGAGCCGGGTTGGACAGCTGGTGCTGTCCATGGAGAGCGGGAGCGGGGGAGCCGTCATGAAGATCGAGTCGCCGGCGGTGGATGCCAGGGACGACGGTGTGTCGCCACTGGGGGCGTTCGGGCGCGAAGTGAGGTTGGAGCGCGAGCGTCTGGGGATGACGCGTGCCCAGTTGGGGAACCGGGCGCACTGCGGGTACTCACTCGTGGCGAAGATCGAGTCGGGAGACCGGGTGGCGGTGCGGGAGTTCGCCGAGACCTGCGACGAGGTCTTCCCGCACGCCAACGGGCGGTTCGTGCGGCTGTGGGAACTGGTGCTGATGTTCGCCTACCCGAGCTGGTTCCGCCCCTACGTCCGGCTGGAGCAGACCGCCACGGCGATCTGTGAGTACCACCCTGTGCTGGTGCCGGGGCTGGTGCAGACCGAGGGGTACGCGAGGGCGATCTTCCAGGGGAGGCGGCCACCGAACCTGGACGACCTGGTCACGGCGAGGATGGAGCGCCAGCGCATCCTGACGAGGGAGGAACCGCCTCGTCTCTGGCTGATCCTCGAAGAGGGCGTACTGCGGCGAGGCATCGCCGAACCCTCCGTCATGGCAGCGCAGTTCGAGCAGCTGCGCCGCATCGCGACCAACCCGCACCACGTGGTGCAGTTCATCCCCGACAGCACCGCCAGCTACCCGGCGGTCGGCTACCCCTACAGCGTTCTGTCGTTCGACGAAGGCGCCGACGTCGTGCACGCCGACGGGTTTCCGGCCGGTCATGTCATTGCCGAATCCGACGCTGTGAGGACAGCCCGGCGAGCCTATGATCTGCTCAAGGCCACAGCGTTGCCGCCCGAGGAGTCGGTCGCGCTGCTCGACTCCGCAATGAAGGACCTGACATGACCGAGGTGCACCTGCCCGCCGCCACCGCCTGGCGCTCGTCCACCTTCAGCGGGGACAACGGCGGCAACTGCCTGGAGGTCGCCGACGGGGTGCCGTCGGTGGTGCCCGTGCGCGACTCGAAGGTGCCCGGTGGCGCGGTGCTGCTGGTGGAGCACGCGGCCTGGTCCGCGTTCGTGGCGGTCGTGAAGCGCCGCGACCTCGCGAGCTGACCGCGGCCGAAGTCCTGACCGCGCGGAGCAAGGTCACGCTGCCGAGCGCATCATCACCGTGAGGCGGGAAGGGGCCGGCTGCGGCCGATGTCCTCGTACCCCGCGCGTTCGCTGTCCGGAACTGCCGGCGCGCGCCAACACCCCTGATAGTCAAGCGGGTTGGCGCGCACCGGCACCGGTGAGCGTGGGTCAGCTGTCGTGCTCACCGTCGGTGATCTCGATGACGAGGTCCGACCCTTCGGTGGTGATCTCGTACTCGGGCATCAGTCCGTTCTCGGAGTTGATGCCGATCACGGCCTCCAGCATGCCCTCGAACTGGAGGACCGGGTAGTAGTGGACGACTCGGTCACCGTCGAAGGTGATGTCCTCGTACACGTCCTCGTCCCCGGTGCCGTCCTGGCCCGGGATGTGGAGCTTGAGGTACCAGTGCCCCTCGACTCCGTCGTGGGTCTCGTCGGCGCGGTCGCCGCCCCGGTAGATGGGGTTCACGAAGTAGTCGCCGAGCGGCTCGCGTGCCCCGTCCGCGAACGTCAGCCGCACGATGTCGGCGTCCTCGCCCGCCTCCACAGTGACGTCCTCGAGCAGCGAGGGCCCGGTGGACTCGGACTCCTCATCGCTGTCGGAACCCTGCGATGCGAGCTCTATTTCCGCGTCGTCCTGGGAAGCGGACTCCGAGGTCTCCGCGCTCTCCTCGTCCGAGTCGCTCCCGCACGCCGACAAGGCCAGCACGGCCGCTGCCGCCACCGCTGTCGCCCGAACGCCCGCTCCGCGCATGCTCCGCATATCCCTGACCCTCCTGTCGCCTCCGGCCGGGTCCCCGGCCGCTTCCCGCCGCATGCTTCCGGTGCCTGATGGCCCCTTCGGGGACGACACGCCGCGCGCACAGAACCCCAAAAGCCAAACAAAACAGTCGGGTTCGGCTGAGAGAAGCCCCCTCACATCCCGTGGTTCCACCACGCGCCGGACCGCGCGACGATCACAAAGGGGCAGCGCGTCGAGGACGACGGACGTTCTGCGACGACTCGTCCGCGCGAGTTCGGCCGCCGGCCCACCCGTGAGAGCGGCCGCCTCACCGCTGCCCTTCGGCCACAATCTCCGACGACCACTCCGCCCCCTGGGCCCGCCGGCCCGGACCACCCGCCGCGCCGTGTCCCGTTCAGTACCTCCGGAACTCCGGGTGGCGCTGGGGTCGGTGGTGCGTGGCGGGACGGGTGGCCTGGGGATCCGGGGGTGCGAGCTGGTCGCGAGCGCACGGCTCCTCTTCGGCCCGTCGACCGGCGGGTGACATCACGGGGCGTGAACGGAGCAGGCGGGACGGCGGCGGCTCGGGACTCCGTGGAAATCAGCTGCGCGGGAGGCCGCGGCGGTGTGACGATGCGCCGATGGACGCCTACCACCGGCACACGGTGACCCACGCAGACCACCCCGTCGCAGCACCGTTGTCGGACCGCGCCGTGGAGGTGGTGCTCGACCGCACCGTCCCCCGTGACGGCACCGTGCGGCTGCTCGACCTCGGCTGCGGGGAGGCCGTCTGGCTGCGGCGAGCGCTGGCCGCGCGCCCCGGGGCCACCGCGGTCGGCGTCGACCTCGACGAGCCCGGCCTCGCCGTCGGCCGACGCGCGGCCGAGCGAGAAGGTGTGGCGGACCGGTTGCGGCTGGTCCGCGAGGACGCCGCGCTGCACGTCTCCGACCGTCCTGCCGACACGGTGCTCTGCGTCGGCGCGACCCACGCCTTCGGCGGTCTGCCGCCCGCACTGGAGGCGGCTCACGGCCACCTGGCGGACGGCGGCACGGTCGTCGTGGGGGAGGGGTTCTGGGAACGGGAACCGGAGGGCGCAGCCCTGGACGCACTCGGCTGCGGCCCGGACGCCTACGACGACCTGCCCGGCACGGTCCGCCGCGTCACCGACGGCGGCTGGGTCCCGGTGTACGGGCACGTCAGCACCGTCGAGGAGTGGGACGACTACGAGTGGTCGTGGACCGGCTCCCTGGCCCGCTGGGCGCTCGACCACCCCGACCACCCGTCCGCCGCCGAAGCTGCCGCGACCGCGCGTGAGCACCGCGACGCCTGGCTCGGCGGCTACCGGGGAACCCTCGGATTCCTCACCCTCGCGCTGCGCCGGGCCCGATAACCCACACCGGTCCGCGACCGCGATCCGTACGCCTGTGCGTCAGCGCAGGTGGGTCTGCTGCCATGTCGTCGACCAGGGGCTGTCGGACGGGCTACGGGCGGGGGAGGGCACTCGATTCGATGCCACGCTGTCACCCCGGGCCGCCCTCACACACCAGGAGCGGCCCGGGGCGATGACGTTCCCACGGTGCGGTGTCCACCGGACTACTCCCGGCGGGCATCCGCCGCGCCGGGTTCCGACCTCTTTTCCCCACCGACCGGTAGGCCGTTCCGCAAATACTCCGGGCCGCCCGAGTCCAGCCCCCCAGCGCTGCCGCACACCGCGGCCCCGCCCGTTCCGACAACCAGGTGGTCACCTGGCCGGGAAGGACGAAGGCGATCTCCGCCACCTCTCCGTCATCCTCCTGCGGCTGCAACCGGTCGACCCGCACCCCGTCCAGCGTGCCGCCGTCGAAGATGAACGCCAGCTGGTCGTCCCACGGGCCGTGCGGGGCCACCCAGTCCACCACCAGCAGACGCCGTGCCGACACCTCCAGCCCGAGTTCCTCGGCCAGCTCCCGCCGCACAGCGTCCTCCGGGGCCTCGTTCTCCTCCGCCATACCGCCCGGCAGGTCCCACCCCGGCTTGTACGTCGGTTTCACCAGCAGCACGCGACCCTCCGGGTCGCGCACGATCGCGTCGGCGGAGACCCGCTTGCGGGCCTGCCTGGCATTGCCCTCCGCCAGGTACGCGTTCCAGGCTTCGGGGTCGGCGGGCGAGGGTGCGCTCGACTTCATGCGGGGATACCTCCCGGGGGCTGCGGCGGGATGATGTCGGCCAGCAGCAGCATTCCCGGCCTTCGTGACTCGTCGAACCGCTCCAGGTACTCTCGCACCGGCCGGTGGCCCGCCCGTGACGCGAGCTGCCGGCGGACTTCGTCCAGTTGCACCACCATCCGGACCGACGCCAGCAGCGGGCTCGCGCTCAACATGCCCTGCCCGGCGGCGACCGCTGCGTCCAGGTCACCGCACCGGAGGTGAATGTCGACCTGGCTGATGCGGCCCGCAGCCGGGCATCGATGAGCCCAACGTTCGCCTGGTCGTTGCCTGATTCCCGCGGTCTACGCCCGGGTCGTGGAGGAAGCCGCCGCGCCCAGGGCCCGTACGTCAGGGTGTCAGCGCAGGTAGGTCTGCTGCCATGTCGTCGAGTTCATCGTGAGAGCTGCTTCGGCGAGAGACCGTGCCGAAGCTGTCCTGAGCTTGGCGATGCTGCTGTCGATCCACGGCTGGACGTTCGAGCAGCCTTGTTCGCGGTACTCGACGGCTTGGATGAGGCACTCCAGCTTGTCGGCGTCGCGGGCGCAGGCGACCTCGAGGGAATCGCCGTTCTCGTAGTCGTCGACGATCCGCCGGGCCTCGCTGCGCACGGCCGGATGTGCGTCGGCGAGCTGGTCCGCGGTGACGGACTGATTGTCAGCGGCGTCGAGGTAGCGGCGACCGATGTGCGGGATGTCGCCGACGCGGGTCTCCTGGGTGTCGTGCCAGAGGCCCAGCAAGGCTGTCCTGGCCGGGTCGGCGCCTTCCATCATGGCGAGGACGGAGCCGATGAGAGCGGTCCGGAAGCTGTGCTCGGCGATGGTCTCGGGGTCCTTCACCCCGGCGATCCACCAGCCGGAACGCTTGGCGCGCTTGAGCATTCCCATCTCCAGCAGGAAGCCCGCGGTCCCCGCTGCCTGCTCCTGCTCCGTGTCCGCCATGAAGGTGCCCTCCGATGTGTCACGCGCGGTTCTCGCCTAGAACGTAATGCACAGCACTCAGCTCCCGCCTGGCTCTTCGGGAGATCCCGCCGCGATCGAGAAGCTGCGCCGCGTGGGCTGCCAGGCCGTCCGCCAGGGCAGGGTCCGCCTGTGGCAGCCACCGGTTGGTGGTCAGCAGCGCCCACAGCGAGTGGACGTACAGCTCCCGGTAGGCCGGAGCCTGGTGCAGGCCGCTCGCCAGGCCGTGCAGGAGGCGGACGGGGTCCCAGCCGACTGCCTCGCGACGCATGAAGTGGTCACCCGGCTGCGCGTCGCGGATGGCACCGAACCAGTAGGCCCAGTAGTTGAGGTTCGCACGTTCGGCTGACTCGTTGCCCGCAATGCTCCGGTCGATGAACTCCATCAGTGGCTCGCGGTCACCGAGTCGTGCCAGGGCAGCGGCGGTTGAGCGTGCTGTGGACCAGCGAGGGTTCCAACCCGGCGTGGGGAGCTGGTTGCGGCTGCTGTGCAGCGCCTGCCGCCGGATCCACGACACCGCCGCGGAGGTTCGCTCGTAGCTGCAGAGGTAAAGGGCCTGGCGGTGAAGGAGCAGTCCGTCGTCTCCGGCCTGTATCGCGGACTCGGCGGTCTCCCGGAGACGGGAGAAGAACACACCCCGAACGGGCGGCGGCAGGAGCGGGGCCTGGGCCACCGGTCCGCGGCGCCTTGTCACCGAGGGGCGGACGAGAGCAGGAGGGGCGGTCCCGTTCAGCGCCCAGGCGATCATGTGGGCCGTCTCGCGCGTGTGGACCCAGTTCGCGAGTGGATGACGGCGGCCGGCCTCCGGGTGGATGGTCGCGGTGATGACGCGGTCCGCGTCCATCGCCGGGCCGATTCGGCGAAGTACACGCGGGTCAGCACCCAACGCGAGCAGCCGGTGTCGTACATCGAGAAGTACGCCCGCCTTGACGTTGACGAGCGGCCGCCGTCCGGTCTCCCAACCCTGCCAGGTGGCAAGGTCGACACCCATCGCTTCGGCCATGCCGGCCTGGGTGCGGATGGTTGTGCTCTCCCGGGCGATGCGCAGGACGAACCCGGCGATCGTCCCCGCTGTCGCGTGTCCGTGTGCGACCCCCTTGACGGCCATGCCACCCCCTCGGTAACCGAACTCGTACTCACAGTCAGTTCTACGCCGACCAGCGGGACCGTAGCGTCGGATTCGGCAACAGTCACCGCCACGGAGGAGGTAAGGATGACCATCGCCATCGAGACCGCCACGCGTCCCTGGGGTGCCGGACGACTCGCCCCGTACCCGACCGTCACCCGCCGCGGGCACGCGTCGGTCACGATCGACCCCGGCACCCAGCTCGGCGTCTTCACCGACCAGAACGGAACGGTGATCGACATGGGTAAGCACGGGACCGGCAAGGGCACCGAGACCAGTACCACCACCAACTCGGACTCCGCACCGGACCAGGGGCACGATCAGGACTCCGAGCAGGACTGATCTGTGGTCGACGACAGGCCGGTGCTCGTGGCGACGGAGGTCGACGACCTCACCGCCGACATGGTGATCGCGGAGCTGAACCGGAGAAGCGTGCCGGTAACCAGGTTCAACCCCGCCGACATCGGGGCTGCCCTGGTGGTTTCAGTCCGATTCGGCGAGCGCCCGGCCCCCGTGTCCGGGCAGCTCCGCACCCCGTCGAGAGCTGTCGACCTGGCCCGCGTCCGGTCGGTCTACTGGCGCCGACCGGTGTGGCCCGCCTTCGGCCATCTCGGCGCGGACGACGCGCGGTTCGCGGCGGCGCAAGTCCGGTACGGCCTCGGTGGCGCCCTCTATGCACTCGACGGGCCGCTGTGGGTCAACCATCCACTGCGCAACGCCGCCGCGGACTACAAGCCCCACCAGCTCGCCGTCGCCGGGCGCCTCGGTCTGGCCGTGCCGCCGACGCTGGTCACGAACGACCCGCAGGCGGCGCGCACTTTCATCGACAGACACCACCGGGTGATCTTCAAAACCCTGCGGTGGACGCCCTACCGGCGTGACGGCGCCCCTGTGACCTGCTGGGTCCAACCGGTCACTGCTGCTGAGGTCGACGAGAGTGTGGCAGTGGTGCCGCATCTGTTTCAGGCCGCCGTGGACAAGGTGGCCGACCTTCGCGTCCTGGTTGTCGGCGACGAGGTGTTCGCCGTCCGCATCGATTCCGGGATGCTGGACTGGCGCATGGACTACTCGGCGCTCTCCTACCGCGTCGTGGAGCTGCCCGCCGGCGTGGTGAGCGCGCTGCTCGCGTACCTCGCCCACTTCCGACTCGTCTCAGGGAGTTTCGACATGGCGGTGGACAGGGCTGGTGACCTGTGGTGGCTGGAGCTGAATCCGAACGGACAGTGGGGGTGGTTGGAGGAGTCCACCGGCCTTCCGATGTCCTCCGCGGTCGCGGAGTTGCTGACGCAAGGAGCCGCACCGTGACCGACACCTCCCCGGAGCGGAACGCGCTCGCGGCCCGCCTGATGCGAGCGGGGGTGCTGTCGAGTTCCCGCTGGCGGGCGGCTGTGGAGGCCGTGCCGCGCGAGCTGTTCCTGACCCCCGGCGTGTTCCTGCCCGCGGAGGGCGGCCGATGGCGTCCGATGACGGTTGCGGCAACGCCCCCCGCCGACTGGGTGCGGCTCGCCTACCGCGACGAGTCCCTGACCACCCAGCTCGACGGGCACCTCACCGCAGACCAGGCCGACGGCCTGGTGGCCGGCTCACCGACCTCCTCGTCCACCACCCCGGTCACCGTCGTGGACATGCTGGAGAAGCTGGAGGTGGACGACGCCCACCGGGTACTGGAGATCGGCACGGGCAGCGGCTACTCCACAGCTCTGCTGTGCTTCCGGCTCGGGGAGGACAACGTCACCACGGTCGAGGTGGACCCGCACGTCTCTGCCCGAGCCGACGCCGCCCTGGAGAGCGCCGGCTACTCGACGTGGACCGTCACCGGCGACGGGCTTCTCGGCCACCCGCGCCGCGCTCCGTACGACAGGGTCATCGCCACGTGCGCCGTGCGCCGCATCCCCTACACCTGGATCAGGCAGACGAAGCCCGGCGGCATCGTCCTGGCCACGATCGGCGGTACGTGGCTCTACGGGACCGGCCTTGCCAAGGTCACCGTCGCCGAGGACGGCTCCGCGGAGGGCGGGATCATCGGCCGCAGCTCGTTCATGCAGGCCCGCTCACAGGCGGAGACACCCGTTGACGGCGACCTCTCCGCCCGGACCGCGTACGCGGACGGCGAACGCGAGGCGGAGGTGTGCCCGCTGCTGCTCCAGGAGTGGATGCCCGCGTTCCTCGCGCAGCTCGCGACCCCGGGTGCGCGCTTCACCCGCGCCACGTCCTCGACGGGCGAGCGGCTGCTGTACCTCTTCGACCCGGACCGTGAATCGTTCGCCTCGTTCACCGAGCGCGGTGGCAGCTGGAGGGTCCGCCAGGGCGGCCCCGCGGCGCTGTGGGACGTGATCGAGCAGGCTCTTGCCGCATGGCAGGACGCAGGTCGCCCCGACATCACCGCTGTGCGGCTGCGCGTCACGCCGGAGAGCCACACCTACTGGATCGACGGCCACCCCGCGTTGCGTTGGCGGCACGACGTCTGACCGGCGATGCGATCGAGGCGCCGCCCCCACGGGCCGTCGCCCGGCGGGATCAGGCGCTGATCGAGCGGAGCCAGGCGACCTGGTGGGCGATGGCCGGGCCGGCGTGCGGAGTGGTGGCGGGGATCATCGTCGAGTGGTGGCGGCCGCCCGAGGTCACACCCACCTGGATGTAGCCCGTGGTGCGCTCCTCGCGCATCAGCAGGAACAACAGACCGAGCAGGCAGAACACCGCGAAGACGCAGGCCAGGACGATGCCGGTGGTGGTGATGGACTTCTCGGTACGGGAGAGGTCGTTGAACGTCCACACCGCCCCGCGCAGCGGCATCGGCCCGGCGGGGGTCAGGATCGCGTCCGGCATCACCGTGATGTCGCCGATGTACAGCAGCGGCGCGCCCTGCTGACCCTGCGGTGCCATGGGCGCCTGTGACGGGGAGCCGGCGTCGTACGCCCCCGGCGCGTAGGGGCCGGGCTGCCCGCCCTGCGCGTTCGGCTGCGGCGTTCCGTAGCCGCCCTGGGCCGGGTACGGGCCCTTCGTCAGGTCGACGGGCGGCGCGGCCGGCTGCTGTGACTGCTGCCCGTTCGGCCCCCACTGGTAGCCGTGCGGATCGCCCTGGTTCATCCGTAACCCCCCACTGCACTGCCGCGCCGCGGAACGGCCCACGGTGCCCGCTACGAGATTACGTCAGAGCGCGCGGCGAGGCGGTGGAGGACCCGTAACAGCTCTGAACCGGCAGTGATGTTCCCGCCGACGCGGGGATGGGCACACTGCGGGGACGGGAACACCGGGGGTGGCCGGGCGGGGCGGTGGGGCCTCGTGCGGAGCGGGCCGGGCCGGTGAGGGGGTGACCCCGCTGCTCCCGGGGGGAAACATGCGGAGAGTCGTGACGGACCCTCGGGCCGTCGACTGGGTGGCGTCGGCGCTGGGCGGTGTGGTGCTCGTCGTCGCGGTGCGTCTGGTGGCGACCGTCGACCGGGTCGACGCGCTCGTGCGTGCCGGGACGGGGGGTGCCGCGTGGGCGGCGCCGTGGCTGGCCGCCTGGGCCCCCGACATGCCGACATGGACCGACGCGGCGGCGGTGCTGGGAACCCTCGACCACCCCGGGGCGGGGTGGGTGGCGACCCGCGGCCTGGTGCTGGGGGTGCTGTTCGCCCTGGGCTGCCGGCTTGCGCTGCGGTACCTGCTGCCGACACCGCGTCAGGGCGCGTGGGCGGCGGTTGCCTGCTGGGCCGCGGTGGCACCCGCCTCGGTGCTGAGCACCGTGGCCGTGGTGGTCATGGCCGCACCGCCGGGCTCGGACCTGACGTCCGCCGTCGCTCTCGAGTCCGGCGCCGCGGTGGTGCTGCCCACCGCCCTGGCACTGCCGGTCGCCGTCCTGGTGGCGCTGACGGCATGGGCGGGCCGCACGGTGATCGACCGGTCGGCCCCCGACCACGACACGGTTCCTGAAGGCGACGCACCCGACGCGGCGGCGGACACGGCACCGGGGCCGCCCGTCGAAACGACGCCTGCCGTCGCGCCGCCTGCCGGGACGACGCCTGCCGGCATGACAGCACGTCCGTCCGTTCGCGCTCGGCGGCCCGCCGTGGGCGCGGCCACCGTCACGCTGGCCGTGGTGGCCGGCGTCGGGGGAGCGGCCGAGGCGGAGCCCCCGTGGTTGTCGCGCGACGCCACGGGCCCGTGGTGGTTGGTGGGGCGATTCCTCGTTCCGACCAGCTGGTCGATCGGCCGCTTCGTCCCGGACGACCCCGGCCTCCTGGACCGGCTGGCCGATCTCGTCGGCGCGGTGCTGTACATCCTGCTGTTCGCTCTCCTGCTCCGGCAGATGCTGACGCGGATCACCGAGCGCACCCCGCAGGCGCTCGCGGTCACCGGCGTGTGGGTCTCCGTCGCCGCGGGCAGCGTCGCTCACGTGGCCGGTGCTCTGGCCCTGCACGCGACCTTCGTCGACGGTTCGGTCTTCGACGGCGGGGCGCTCGCTGCCTGGTGCTTCCAAGCCGTCACCGCCTTCTCCGCCGGCCTCGCGGTCTGGGGGGCCGTCGCCGGGTGTGTGGCCTGGGGCGTGCTGCGGCGCGCGGGGGACGGGGCAGGAGAGCCCGCGCCGACCGACGGCGGTCACGGTCCGGACGACGGCCCGGAGGATGACGAACTGGTGCTCACTGGCCGCTGAGCCCCGTGCGGGCGTTGCTCTGCACGGGCTGCCTCAGTTCTCCTCCGCGGCCTCCAGCAGGACCCGGGCCAGCTCCGCCGGGGCCGACAGCATCGGCCAGTGACCGGTCTCCAACCGCACCAGCCGCCACCGGCCCGCAGCGAGCGGCTCGACCGCCGGCGGGGGCGGCTCCGCGCCGTCCAGCAGGCACTTCACGTACGTGGCGGGCAGGCCGCCCGCCGGGTGGGACAGCCGGGCCGGTTCCGTCAGCGTGGCGCCCGGGTGCGGCGTGCCCCCCCACCACCAGCCGTTCCACGGACTCGGCGTCCAGACCCTGCCCCGCGTAGTCCGCCGCCGCGGGCGGCGGCCACCGGCCGTCGTGGGCCGCCAACGCCGGCTCCACCATGGCGCGGCCGCCCGGCCAGGAGTCCACGAAGGACTGGCCGTCGACCGGGACGGTGGCGTCGACGTACACCACGCGCCGCAACCGGTCGCCGATCCGCTCCGCCGCCTGGCCGACCGGGATGCCCGAGTAGCTGTGTCCCACCAGGACGACGTCCCGGAGGTCCAGCCGCTCGACCGCGCCCACGATGTCGGCCACGTGGTCCTGCTGCCCGGCCGACTCCCCGCCGCGCTCCGCCAGGCCGCCCAGCGTCAGCGGCAGCGCGCCGTGGCCGGCGGTCCGCAGCGCCGGGGCGATCTCCGCCCAGGCCCAGGCGCCGAGCCAGGCACCGGGTACGAGTACGAATTCCGTCATGCCGGGCACGCTAGCGCGCCCCACCGACAACCGCCGCCGGGAGACGTCCGGACGGCGCCCCGCCGCGGTCGGCACCCGCGCCCCGGCACCCGCGAACGGCGACGGGACCCCGGACCGCTCACGTGTCGCGCAGCCGGACGCCGGTGCCGCCGGCTGCGGGCGCGGCGTCGCACCCGGGAGCGCGTTGATCCGAGCGGCACCGGCGTCCGGGGTCCGCCGTGAGCTGTGGGGGAAACGCGGATGCGTGGCACTCCCGAGGGGAGTGCCACGCATCCGAGGAGGCGGACGTGCCGTCCGAGGCGCCGGGTCACTCCACCCGCGGGTCGTTCATCTCGGTGATCTCGATGTGGATCTCCGAGCCCTCGGTGGTGATCTCGTACTCGGGCTGCTCGCCGTACTCGGAGTTGATGCCGATCGCGATCTCTATCCCGCCCTCGAACTTCCCGAAGGGGAGAACGTGGGCGACCATGCCGTCGAACGTCGCTTCTTCGGGGGTGTCCGTGTCGGTGCCGTGCCCCGAGGTGAGGAGGAAGCGGAGCGTCCAGTCGCCGTCGACCTCGATCGGCTCGTCGGCGAAGTCGCCGCTGAGGAAGTAGACGGGAGCCACGAACCGCTCCCACTCGTACTCCGGGGCGGCGCCGTCGAACTCCAGGATCACGGTCTCCGAGCCCTCGCCCTCCTCCACCGTGATCTCCGTGAGGGGGCCGGCCTGGGCGTCGCTGTCGGTCTCCTCCGCGGTCATCTGCACATCCGGCCCCTCCGCGTCCTCCTCCTGCGCGGTGGACTCCGAGGACTGCGATGCCTCCGATGTCTCGTCGTCGGAGCCGCTTCCGCATGCCGACAGTGCCAGAACGGCCGCCGCCGCCATCGCCGTGTACCGAACGCCTGCTGCCCGAGTGCTCCGCATGTGCTTCCCCTTCACGTGTCCCCGGGGCCGGTCCTCCCGGCCCGTCCCGCAGCATGCTTCAGGCCCCGCGTCACGCATCCCGGGACGACACGCCGCACGCGCAGGACCCCAAGTTGCAAACAAATTGGTCGAGTTGGGCCGAGAAGCGCGCCCCGGTCCCGCTGGGTCCACCACGGGAAACGACCCATGGTGACGAGCGCGCGACGACGCGTCCAGGTCGTCGGCGTGGTGCACGCCGCTGGGCTCCCGGCGTTCGTGGCCCGGGTCCCGCGGACGCCCCTTCCCGCAGATCTTCAGCCACACATCACCCGGGCCCCGCCCCCCCCGTGACGCCGAACGGCGGCGGGTGATCAGCGCCTGCTTCACCTCGGCGATGGCCTTGGTGACCTCGATGCCGCGGGGGCACGCGTCGGTGCAGTTGAACGTGGTGCGGCAGCGCCACACCCCGTCCTTGTCGTTCAGGATCTCCAGCCGCTGCTCCCCGGCCTCGTCACGCGAGTCGAAGATGAAGCGGTGCGCGTTGACGATCGCCGCCGGGCCGAAGTACTGGCCGTCGTTCCAGAACACCGGGCACGAGGAGGTGCATGCGGCGCACAGGATGCACTTGGTGGTGTCGTCGAACCGCTCGCGGTCCGCGGCGGACTGCCGGCGCTCGCGCGTCGGCTCGTTCCCGTTGGTGATCAGGAACGGCATCACGTCGCGGTAGGCCTGGAAGAACGGCTCCATGTCGACGATGAGGTCCTTGAGGACGGTCAGGCCCTTGATCGCCTCGACGGTGATCGGCTTGGCCGGGTTCAGGTCCTTGATCAGCGTCTTGCACGCCAGCCGGTTGCGGCCGTTGATGCGCATGGCGTCCGAACCGCAGATCCCGTGGGCGCAGGAACGGCGGAACGTCAGGGTGCCGTCCTCCTCCCACTTGATCTGGTGCAGCGCGTCCAGGACGCGCTCCTTCGGGTCGATGTCGATCACGAAGTCCTGCCAGGACGCGTCCGCGGAGACCTCCGGGTTGAACCGGCGGATGCGGAAGGTGACCGTGATCTTGTGCGAGGCGGCGCTGTCGGCGGCGCCGGCCTCCGGCTTCTCGACGGTGGCGGTGCTCATCAGTACTTACGCTCCATCGGCTGGTAGCGGGTCTGGACGACCGGCTTGTAGTCCAGCCGGATCGAGTCGGTGCCCTCGGCGTCGACCTCGCGGTACGCCATGGTGTGGCGCATGAAGTTGACGTCGTCGCGGTCCGGGTAGTCCTCGCGGTAGTGACCGCCGCGGGACTCCTTGCGGGCCAGGGCGGAGACGACCAGCACCTCGGCCAGGTCGAGCAGGTTGCCCAGCTCGATGGCCTCCAGCAGGTCGGTGTTGAACCGCTTGCCCTTGTCCTGGACCGAGATGTCCTTGTAGCGCTTGCGCAGGGCCGCGATGGTGTCGCGGGCCTCCCGCAGCGTCTCCTCGGTGCGGAAGACCATGGCGTTCTTGTCCATGGTCTCCTGCAGCTCGTTGCGGATCTCCACGACCCGCTCGGAACCGGTGGCGTCGCGCAGCATCTCGACCTGGCCGGCGACGAAGGACTGCGGGTCCTCCGGCAGCTCGACGTAGTCGGCGGTCGCCGCGTACTCGGCGGCGGCGATGCCCGCCCGGCGCCCGAACACGTTGATGTCGAGCAGCGAGTTGGTGCCCAGGCGGTTGGCGCCGTGGACCGACACGCAGGCGACCTCGCCGGCGGCGTAGAGGCCGGGAATCACGTCGGTGTTGTTGGCCAGTACCTCGCCGCGCACGTTGGTCGGCAGGCCGCCCATCGCGTAGTGCGCGGTCGGCTGGATCGGGATCGGGTCCGTGTACGGCTCGATACCCAGGTAGGTGCGGGCGAACTCGGTGATGTCCGGCAGCTTGGCGTCCAGCTGCTCCGGCGGCAGGTGCGTGAGGTCCAGGTAGACGTGGTCGGCGTCCGGACCGCAGCCCCGGCCCTCGCGGATCTCGGTGTAGATCGAGCGCGAGACCATGTCACGCGGCGCGAGGTCCTTGATCGTGGGGGCGTAGCGCTCCATGAAGCGCTCGCCGTCCTTGTTGCGGAGGATGCCGCCCTCGCCGCGGGCGCCCTCGGTGAGGAGGATGCCCATCTTCCAGATGCCGGTCGGGTGGAACTGGAAGAACTCCATGTCCTCCAGGGGGATGCCCCGGCGGAACGCGGCGGCCTGCAGGTCGCCGGTGAGGGTGTGGGCGTTGGAGGACACCTTGTAGAACTTGCCGTTGCCGCCCGAGGCGAAGACGATCGACTTCGCCTGGAAGACGTGGAGTTCACCGGTGGCCAGCTCCAGCGCGACGACGCCGGCGGCCTTGCGCACGCCGTCCACCTCGTTGAGGAGGACGTCCAGGACGTAGAACTCGTTGTAGAACTCCACGCCCTCCTTCACACAGACCTGGTACAGCGTCTGGAGGATCATGTGGCCGGTGCGGTCCGCCGCGTAGCAGGAGCGGCGCACGGGCGCCTCACCGTGGTTGCGGGTGTGGCCGCCGAACCGGCGCTGGTCGATGGTGCCGTCCGGGGTCCGGTTGAACGGCAGGCCCATCTTCTCCAGGTCGAGGACGGAGTCGATGGCCTCCTTGGCCAGGATCTCCGCGGCGTCCTGGTCGACCAGGAAGTCGCCGCCCTTGACGGTGTCGAAGGTGTGCCACTCCCAGTTGTCCTCCTCGACGTTGGCCAGGGCGGCGGCCATGCCGCCCTGCGCCGCGCCGGTGTGGGACCGGGTGGGGTAGAGCTTCGTCAGTACGGCGGTGCGGCTGCGCTTGGTGGCCTCGATGGCGGCACGCATACCGGCGCCGCCCGCACCGACGATGACGGTGTCGTACTTGTGGATCTGCATCTGTCTCGTCAGCCCCGGTGCGTCAGCGGATGTTCGGGTCGAAGGTGAAGATCACCAGCGTGCCCAGCAGGATGGTGAAGGTCGTCGCCGTGTACAGCAGGACCTTCAGCCAGAAGCGGGTGTTGTCGCGCTGCGCGTAGTCGTTGATGATCGTCCGCATGCCGTTGGCGCCGTGCAGCATGGCCAGCCAGAGCATGATCAGGTCCCACGCCATCCAGAACGGCGAGGCCCAGCGGCCCGCGACGAACGCGAAGCTGACCTTGGAGACGCCGCCGTCCAGCACGAGCTGGATCAGCAGGTGACCGAGGACCAGGAAGACGAGCAGGATGCCGGACAGCCGCATGAACAGCCAGCCGTACAGCTCGAAGTTGGTGCGGGTGGACCGCGGGGTCCGCGTGGTGCGCGCGCGGGGCGGCTCGATCACCGGCGCGGGGTTCTCGGGGGAGTAGCGCTCGCCCTCGACCGCGGTGGTGCCCGAGGCGGCGGCGGTGGTGGTGTTTTCGGTGGTCATCTCGATCAGCTCCCGAACAGCTCACGGAAGGCGTGCGACAGAACCGGGTACGCGGCACCGGCCATCAGCAGGCCCCACAGCCCCATGACGCTCCACAGCAGCTGCTTCTGGTAGCGAGCGCCCTTGCTCCAGAAGTCGACCGCGATGACACGCAGGCCGTTGAGCGCGTGGAAGAGGACGGCCGCGACGAGGCCGTACTCCATGAATGCCACGAGCGGGGTCTTGTAGACCGCGACAGTGTCGTCGTACGCCTCGGGCGAGACGCGGACGAGCGCGGTGTCGAGCACATGGACGAACAGGAAGAAGAAAACGAGGACACCGGTGACTCGATGAGCCACCCATGACCACATGCCTTCCCGGCCGCGGTACAGCGTTCCTGCCGGCACGGAAATACCCTCCGGGAGCCGAATGTCGGGAGCGGGTGCCGGTGTCACCGCCTCGCGGAGGCCGCCGGTCCCGAGCCGGGTACGGTCCACCGGCCGGGCGATATCGTATCGACGGCTTCCGGGCCTCTCGGACCCGGGGGCTCAGGTGTGAGCAATCAGGCACGGATGGGTGAGGCCCGAGCGGTGCGCCCGGCGGCCTCGCCGGGCCCGTCGCACGCGGCCGCCGGCCGGCCCCGGGGCGCTCCACTGGGCCGGACGGACCCGCTCCGGTCACCGCTTGTCGGCCCGGGTCGCTACGGTCGACCCATGGCTCGTGTAGTGATCGGTGGCGTCGTGGCCGCCATGGTGGTGCTCGTCGCGCTCGGCGTCGTCGTGTTCGGTCCCGACCCCTCCGCGGAGGACGACGCACCGGTCGCGTCGCCCCCGCCCACCCCGGAGGAACCGCGCGTCCGGCCCTCGGGGCCGCAGGAGGCGCCGCGGGCCATCCCGGCCGTGCGGTCGTGGGAGCCGGCCGACGGCAGCGGCTGGGCCGTCACCCCCGACACCCGGGTCGTCGCGGTCCTCGACGGCGTGCTGGACGACGAGGCCGAGCGGCTCGCGGACGAGCTGTCCGTCCCCGTCGTGGAGGGCGACGAGGCGCTGCTCGGCGACGTGCTGTTGCGGGTCGACCCGGACGCGCCGCTGGAGCGGGAGGAGTACACCCTCGCCAGCCGCGACGGCGTCCTCACCATCACCGGCTCGCACGACGCCGGGGTCTTCTACGGCACCCGCACCCTGGTGCAGTCGGTGCAGGAGTTGGGCGGCGTCGCCGAGGGCGAGGTCCGCGACGCGCCCGACCGGCCGCAGCGCGGTTTCATGCTGGACATCGCCCGCAAGCACTTCCCGGCGGAGTGGATCGAGGACCGGCTGCGGCAGATGGGCGACCTCAAGTACAACCAGCTGCAGCTGCACTTCAGCGACGACCAGGGGTTCCGCATCGAGAGCGAGGAGTACCCCGAGGTCGTCTCCGAGGAGCACCTCACCCAGGACGAGGTGCGGCGCATCCTGGCGCTGGCGGAATCGCTGCACATCACCGTGATCCCGGAGATCGACTCGCCCGGCCACCTCGGCGCGGTGCTCAACGCCTACCCCGACCTGCGCCTGTTCGACCGGGACGGCGAGGCGGTCCGGGGCGCGATCGACATCTCGCAGGAGCGGGCGGGCGAGCTCATCGACGGCCTGACCCGCGAGTTCGCGCAGCTGTTCCCGGGCCCCTACTGGCACCTCGGCGGTGACGAGTACGGCGCGCTCTACTACCGCGACCCGCAGGCGTCCTTCCCCGGGCTGGCCGCCGCGGCACGCGAGGAGTTCGGCCCCGCCGGTACCGTCCAGGACCTCGCCACCCGCTGGCTCAACGACCGGGCCGACACCGCCCGCGACCTGGAGCGGCTGCCGCAGGTCTGGAACGACGGCATGCACGCCGGCGGGGAGATCCAGCCCGACGCCGAGCGGGAGGTCACCTACTGGACCGGTCGGGAGATCGGCGCCCGCCCGCCGGAGGAGTACCTGGAGGGCGGCTGGCAGCTGATCAACATGAGCAGCGAGTACCTGTACTACGTCCTCGGTGAGCCGGTGGGCTTCGTCTACCCCACCGGTGAGCGCATCTACGAGGAGTGGACGCCCGAGGTGCTCCGGGGGAGTGAACCGGTCGATCCCGCGCTGGGCGGGCCGGAGAACATCCTGGGCGGCCGGTTCGCCGTCTGGTGCGACCTGGCCGACCGGCAGAGCGTGGCGGAGGTCGCCGACGGTATCCGGCTGCCGCTCCACGCGACCTCGCAGAAGCTGTGGAACCCGGACGAGCCGGAGCTGAGCTGGGAGGAGTTCACCGCCCTGGCCGACCGCCTGGAGGCCGGCGTCCGCGCCTGAGCCGGCAGCGGGCCACCGTCGGGCCGGTGGCCCGGCGGGAGCGGCGGCGGCTCGGGCAGGCAGCCGGGGCCGCCACCCCCCACAGGAGAGGCCCCGGCCGCCGCTCGGTGACGGGCCCCGCGGCGCCCGCCTCCACCGAGTACAGCGTCCCGTCCCCGGAATCCGTTACCGCCGGCGGGGGCCGCTGTCCCGGGGGTGACGACGGCTGCGCGGCGCCGCGTTGCCGGTGGTACCGGGAGAGGCGACCGGGATGGACGGGTTCGCCCGGCTCGCGTAGCGTTCGTTCCCGGGAGACGCACAGTGATCGGCTCGGCCGTGGATGTGCGAGGAGGGGGCGGGAACGTGCTGGGGGAAGACGAGGAACTGACGGCGGCGCTCTGTGCCGCCCGCACCGGGGACGACGCGGCCTTCCGTACGCTCTTCCGGGCGCTGCATCCGCGGTTGCTGGGCTATGTGCGCAGCATTGTCGCGGAGCCCGACGCCGAGGACGTCACCGCGGAGGCCTGGCTGCACATCGCGCGGGACCTCCACCGGTTCGACGGCGACGCCGACCGGTTCCGGGGCTGGACCACCCGGATCGCCCGCAACCGGGCGCTGGACCACCTCCGCTCCCGGGCGCGCCGGCCCGCGGACCCGCTCGACGAGGTCGCGCTCGGCGAGATGCCCTCACGCGCGGACACCGCCGAGGAGGCGATCGTGGCACTGGGCACCACCGACGCCTTCGCGCTGGTCGGCCGCCTCCCGCGGGAGCAGGCGGAGGCGGTCGTGCTGCGCTCGGTGCTGGGCCTCGACGCGGCACGGGCGGCCGGGGTGCTCGGCCGGCGCCCCGGGGCCGTCCGGACCGCGGCGCACCGGGGCCTGCGCCGGCTCGCGGAACTGCTCGACGGGCGGCGTCCCGCGCAGGCGTCCGGGCCGGGGCACGCCGTCCCGGACACCCAGGCCCGCCGGCAGGGGGAGCACATCCAGCCGACCGGGGAGCGCGCCCGCGCGTCGGGGGAGCGCTCCCACGCGCAAGGGGAGCGCTCCCATACGCCGATCCCGGCGGCCGAGCAGCGACGCCGGACCGCTCGGGGCGCCCCGGCGGAACCGCTGGTGGGGCCGATTCCGGCCGGACGCCGCGCTGCACCGGTCCTCGCCCAGCGGGCCACGAGCCGCCCCGGGCACGCACCCGCGCCGCACCCGCCGCACCCGCCGCACGCGGTGCTGCCGGAACAGCGCAGCCACCCCCCGGGCGAGGGCGGCGTGCGCGGGCAGACGGTCCCGCGGGACGCCGCGCCCACCGCCACCGACGAATCCCGGCCGGAAAACACGACCTGCCCTTCGTAACGCCGGAGCGGTCTGCAACGCTGTACCTAGTGGGCCGACTGGTCATCGGTCCGCTGTGGCCCCCGTGGTTCCCCCCGTACCCCAGGGGCCGGCGCGGGCGGGGCGTATCCCCCTCGCTCCGCCCGCGCACCTCACCGGCCGTGCCCGGCGCCCGCCGGCACCGGCCGCGCCGCGTGCCCGCTCCGCGGCGCCCTCTCCTCTTCGGGGACGGCGTACCTCCCGCCCCGGCCCACCGCTCGCTACAGTCCTAGCGCGGGGACCTGCCACAAGCAGTCCCGCACCACGGCATTCCGAGCGGAAGGCACTGACAGAGCATGGCGCGCGAGTCCGAATCCGGCACACCGATCGAGCCGGTCTACGGCCCGGAGGCACTGAAGGGGTGGGACGCCGACGAGCGGCTGGGCGCCCCCGGCGTCTATCCGTACACCCGCGGCGTCTACCCCAGCATGTACACCGGTCGCCCCTGGACGATGCGCCAGTACGCGGGGTTCGGCACCGCCGCGGAGTCCAACGCCCGGTACAAGCAGCTGATCGCCAACGGCACCATGGGGCTGTCCGTCGCGTTCGACCTGCCCACCCAGATGGGCCACGACTCCGACGCGCCGCTCGCCCAGGGCGAGGTCGGCAAGGTCGGCGTCGCCATCGACTCCATCGACGACATGCGGGTCCTGTTCGGCGGCATCCCGCTGGACAAGGTGTCCACGTCGATGACGATCAACGCCCCCGCCGCGCTGCTGCTGCTGCTCTACCAGCTCGTCGCCGAGGAGCAGGGGGTGCCGGCCGACAAGCTGACCGGCACCATCCAGAACGACGTGCTCAAGGAGTACATCGCCCGCGGCACCTACATCTTCCCGCCCAAGCCCTCGCTGCGGCTGATCGCCGACATCTTCAAGTACTGCCGCGCCGAGATCCCGCGGTGGAACACCATCTCCATCTCCGGCTACCACATGGCGGAAGCGGGCGCGACGCCCGCGCAGGAGATCGCCTTCACCCTCGCGGACGGTATCGAGTACGTCCGGACCGCCGTGGCGGCCGGAATGGATGTGGACGACTTCGCGCCTCGGCTGTCGTTCTTCTTCGTCTCGCGCACCACGATCCTGGAGGAGGTCGCGAAATTCCGCGCCGCCCGCCGGATCTGGGCGCGTGTGATGCAGGAGGAGTTCGGCGCGAAGAACCCGAAGTCGCTGATGCTGCGGTTCCACACCCAGACCGCCGGCGTGCAGCTGACGGCGCAGCAGCCGGAGGTGAACCTGGTCCGCGTCGCCATCCAGGGACTCGGCGCGGTCCTCGGCGGCACCCAGTCGCTGCACACCAACTCCTACGACGAGGCCATCGCGCTGCCCACCGACAAGTCGGCCCGGCTCGCGCTGCGCACTCAGCAGGTCCTCGCCTACGAGACGGACGTGACGGCCACCGTCGACCCGTTCGCCGGCTCGTACGTGGTGGAGTCCCTCACCGACGACGTCGAGCGGGCCGCCCTGGAGCTGATGGAGCAGGTCGAGGAGCGCGGCGGTGCCGTCGAGGCCATCGAGCAGGGCTACCAGAAGATGGAGATCGAGCGCAGCGCCTACCGGCAGGCGCTCGCCACCGACGCCGGTGAGCGCGTCGTGGTCGGTGTCAACCGCTACCAGCTCGACGAGGAGGAGCCCTACGAGCCGCTGCGCGTCGACCCCGCCATCGAGGCCCAGCAGGTCGAGCGGCTGCGGGTGCTGCGTGCCGAGCGCGACCAGGGTGCGGTGGACGCCGCCCTCGCCGAGCTGCGCGCCGCCGCCGAGGGCCAGGACGCCAATGTGCTGTACCCGATGAAGGAGGCGCTGCGCGCCCGCGCCACCGTCGGGGAGGTCTGCAACCTGCTGCGGGAGGTGTGGGGCGCGTACGTCCCCTCCGAGCGCTTCTGACGCGCTCCGGTCACCGCCGCGCACCACCCGGCCCGCCGCCCCTCGTCGCAGGGACGGCGGGCCGTCGCGTTCGCCGACCGCGCGGCGCACCCGGTGGCCGAGGCCCCCGACATCCCCGCGAAGCGCTCGGGAGTTCCGGGTGAACGGAGTACCCGCCGAGTGACCGGAAAAGTGATCCGCGGGTGAACGGAGAACCCTTCATCGGTGAATTGGTTTTCTTCTTGGGCCAGTTGGGAATCGGGCCACCCGCTGTTCATGTTCCATTGCGGGCGCGTTGGTCCGAGAGGCCGAATGGCTGCCTAGCTTCCGAGTTGTGCCCGCGACACCGAATTCACCGGTGCGAGCCGCCGTGCTCGCCGACTCCGACACCCGCTGGAAGTGGGGTGCGCTGACCGCCCGCGCCCTCGCCCCCGGCGCGGACGTCGCAGCCCGGCTGCTGCGGGGCCGGGCCACCCCCACCGCGCGGCAGCTCGCCGACACCGGGGTCGCCGCCGACGACGCCCGCGAGACCACACTCACCGGCTTCCTCGACGAGGTCGCCGCGCGCGGCGGCGAGGCGGGCGACGCGGCGAGCGACGGTGACCGCGACGCCCCGTACGACGTGCTGGTCCTCGCCTGCGTCGGCCACACCGTGCAGGCCGTCCTCCAGGGGCTCGCCCGCGCGTGGCCCACCACCGCCCGCCGCCCGGTGGTCGTCACCGGGTACTGCGGCGTCGTCTACGAGAAGCTCACCGAGGGGTTGCTGCTGCGCCACGGCGCCGACCTGCTCCTCGCCGGCTCCGACTGGGACACCCGCCGCTTCCGCGAGACGCTCACCGGGGTCGGCGCCGACGCCCGCCCGGTCACCACCTGGCCGCTGCCGTTCCTGGGCGGCGAGCCGCACGACGCGGCGCCCGCCGCCCGCGGCGACCGGCCCTTCCGCGTGGTCTTCGCCGTGCAGCCCTCCGTACCCGACACCCCGGCCGCGCGCCGCTACCTGCTGGACCGTGCCGTCGGCCACGCCCGCCGCCACCCGGACCGCGAGGTCGTCCTCAAGCTCCGCAGCGTCCCCGGCGAGCAGACCACCCATGTCGAGGAGACGCCCTACCAGCGCCTGGCCGCACGTGTCCGCGGCGGGCTGCCCGCCAACGTCCGCCTCGCCTACGGGCACATGGGCGCGCTGCTGGACACCACCGACCTGCTGGTCACCGTCAGCTCGACCGCCGCGCTGGAGTCGCTCAGCCGGGGCGTCCCCACCGCCGTCCTCACCGACCTCGGCGTCCGCGAGCCGCTCGGCAATCACTGGTTCACCGGCTCCGACTGCCTGGCCTCCTGGGACGAACTCGACGCCGGGCACCTCCCCGAGGCGGACCCGCACTGGCTCGCCGACCGCGGCGTCACCGCCCCGCCCGGCGCCCCGGACCCCGGCGCCGCCGCCCGACACGCGCTCGCCGAGCTGCTGGCCGTCGCCGCCGGCCCCGGAC